>NZ_JAYGJO010000018.1:0-105647 GCF_035013185.1 Acerihabitans sp. TG2 | reverse complement strand
AATAGTTAAGCACTCTACCGGGCTGACTGATCAAGAGTTGGATAGTCTGATGGATCTGCAATAACCGCTATTTTTATTCGCTGTTTAAAAAGCCTATGCTCGCGAGTTGAGGGTTGCCCCGTATGTCAGAGTCGTTGAGACGATGCCCTTGTAGGGATTTTATCCTCAATCCAGGGGGCAAAGTATCTCTATGTCAGGTTTACCCAAGGCTCGCAAGGACGGCATTTTAAGTAAAATGTATTGCAGCACACCAGATGTTCGGTAAACGCCGTTAAATCGACGTACTCCCGGTTTCTGTCAGCAGATCTTGGCACATTTCGCCTCCTGCGGCCTCATATGCCTCGACACCGGCGAACTCGGCCAGTGAATTTTCCTTAGCAGACACTTCATCGATCAGCAGACGTTCACGCCGGTCCGATTCCACAGATCTGAGACGTTCTGCTTTTTTCAACATTAAGCCAGACGAACGAGCGTTCCTCCAGATTTGACTCTTATCATTAATTTTCATCTCATAGCATGTTATTTTTCTGCTATCTCTTTCACTGCCTTATGCGGACTATGCAGCTTTTTTAGCAGCCAGAATAAAAACAGTGGTTGAATCATCGTTAACAACATCGAAACACTTGCCAGTTGCGCAATATTTTCCAGACGACCATTAACATCGATCAGTATCATTGACGATAGCACTGCGGCTAACCCGCTGAACACATGCTGACAGACACTTTGCAAAGACATAAATGCTGCGCGTTCCCAAGGGTGTGGCACCTGAGTATTCACCGCGGCTGCTACAATGGTACGTGTTGCCGTCAATGCCATAAACAACGTAAAAATCACGAGGGGTGGCAACCACGGATTATGCATAAAGCCATCCAGCAGCAAGAAAATAATCACACCCGCGATGAGGATGGTAACAGGTAACGCACCCAGTTTATCGGTCAGTCGACCACCGCACTGCAACACGATCAAGCTGGCAATACCGCCAATCAAATAATAAAAGCTCATTGCATCACGCTCAACCCCAAGGTTAAATTGCAACCATGCAGCAAGGTTAGGAACAATAAGGAAAGTACTAAAAATAGCGATACCCATAGACATGAAAGCATTAATAACCAGATTGTTACTCAGCAAGGCTAGCAGCGAGACTTCTGTAGTCGGTGTATGTGCAGAGGAATTCAGATGCGTTGTCATATTCGGTAATAATAGCCAAATGGTAATCAGAGTCATCGCACTCAATGCTGTGACGACAAAAAAAGGGGCAGCCCAGCCATACAGCAACGACAGTTTTAACCCGAAAGGAACACCGGCGATAGCGGCAACAGAAAACGCGCCCATAACGATCGCCATGGCTCTCCCTCGTTGGGCAACGGGCACCTGGTCGGTTACAATCGTCAGCGCAATGGCGGTGGCAGGCCCGGCAAATAGCCCGGCTAGAATTCTGGCGCTAAACAGGCTTGGCATATTCCAAGCAAAAGCACAGAACAGCGTTGACAATGATAATCCGGTTAACGCCACCAGCACGACGTTCTTACGATCCAAACGATCAATAATTTTGGCGGTAAGCAATGAAGAAACCGCGGCGGCCAGAGTATAACTGCCACCAAGGTAGCCGATCCAAGCCGGTGAAATGCCCAGGTCGCGAGCCAGATCTGGGCCTAAAGGCATAATCATCATGAAGTCGAGCGCATTCACCAATTGAATTAAGGCCGCGAGTAGTACGGCCTTAAAGGCAAGGGGAGACATACTATCAGTCATATTAACCTCAATATTAAACGGCTTATCTGCCAGATAAGCCGAAATCCAACCCATAGAAAAGGCATAAGCATCTCAATTTGCTAACGCTTTACCATAAGGTGCTGGTAGTGAAAGCAATGTCAGACGATCAAACAACCCGCGTAACTAGGCGGTGGAGATAACATCATCAGTTTCAAATTGATGTGGTCGACAAATATGACCACCCTACCTGACTGTTCATGGAACAGTCACGCTGATGCGTTTGGCGTTGAGCCGCGGTTTACCAGTGAGGCTGGAGTGAAGTGACGCATTCGTGCGGTTTTGAAGAAGAATTTAAGTTTTTTAATCAGGATGTTAATGATGGTTTCGCTGCTGAGGGCACGTTTTGGTTCCATTGACCCTCATCCCCTTTAGAATGAATATCATAAAAAACAGATATGCTGGCAACGGCACGTCATGCTGGTTTTATCATTATTGTTCGCTATCCAGTGTCCGCTCATTTTAGTATAATATTACCGCACTATGCTGTCCCAGCCTTTCGTCTCGCAGGTCGGACTGTTGGATTTTTCTAACCTGATTGAACGTTAACCCCATCGATCGCCATCATATAGCCTGATTATTTCCATGGATAAAATTGAAGTTTCCCGTTCGACCGCCTGGTTGAGGGTTGTTACCCTCGCTTTTGCCGCGTTTATCTTTAATACCTCCGAATTCGTTCCGGTCGGCCTGTTGACTGATATCGGTAACAGTTTTTCCATGGAGACCGCCCAGGTAGGATTGATGTTAACCATCTACGCCTGGGTGGTGGCCCTGATGTCTCTGCCCTTCATGCTGATGACCAGCAATGTCGAGCGCCGTGGCCTATTGGTGAAAATTTTCATTTTATTTATTGCCTGCCACCTGCTCTCGTTTATTGCCTGGAATTTCTGGATCCTGGTGCTGGCGCGCATCGGCATTGCCATGGCTCATGCCATCTTCTGGTCAATTACCGCTTCCTTGGCCATTCGTGTGGCGCCCATGGGCAAAAAGACCCAGGCCATCAGCATGCTGGCCACCGGCACCGCACTGGCCATGGTGCTGGGTTTGCCGTTGGGACGGGTGATCGGTCAACTGTTAGGTTGGCGGGTCACTTTCCTGGTGATCGGTGGATTCGCTCTCGGCACGCTGGTATTCATTATGCGGCTGCTGCCCAAACTGCCCAGCGAACATTCAGGATCGTTGAAGAGCGTACCCTTATTATTCCGGCGTCCGGCGCTGGTCTCGCTGTATTTGCTGGCGGTGCTGATCGTCACCGCCCATTACACGGTGTACAGCTATATCGAACCCTTTATCCGCAGTGCGGCAGCCATGGGTGATGACTACACCACATTTTTGCTGCTGATTTTTGGCGGCTCTGGCATCATCGGCAGTATCATATTCAGCCTGTTCAGCAACAAATACCCTACCGCGCTGCTGATCACCGCCATCATGCTGGTGGTCCTGTGTCTGTTAGGGTTGCATTTCGCCGCCGCCGGTCGGACGGGTTTTGCCTTGCTAAGCGTGGTCTGGGGCATGGCGTTCATGGCCATAGGCCTGTGCATGCAGATGAAAGTCCTGGCCTTGGCACCGGATGCCACAGACGTTGCCATGTCGTTATTTTCCGGAATTTTTAATCTGGGCATCGGCGCGGGTGCACTACTGGGCAATCAGTTTATCCTGCGGGCCGATATCAGCAATATCGGCTATCTTGGCGCCATACTCGCTGCCGCCTCACTGGGTTGGTGTATCTATATTTTCCGCCACTACCCTGAGCAATTGGGCCGGGCGTAGTCAACGCCACTGCGACGTGAGAGATGCCAGGTTAGCCCATCGCTTTCACGTCGCAGTAAGGCGACAATCTGTGACTCACTTCTCGTTTCATCTGCAGGTATTTTGCTAATTCTATCCTAGGGTGCATGGGCGCCCTATTGTTGTGGTTTTTTATCATGACATCGCCAGGGTGTAGGCATGGGTTGTTGAGCTCGAGTGGTCACTATGAGTATTTTCGTTTCAAAAAAATTAGTTAATTTTATCGTGTTGGCGCAAACCAATAATATTGCTAAAGCCGCCGAAAAATTACATATGACGGCATCGCCTTTTGGCAAAAGCATCGCCGCGCTCGAGGAAATGGTAGGTTACGAGCTATTTTCACGCACGGATAACAGCATCAGCCTGAATAAAGCAGGACAGGAGCTTTATCAGATGCTTTACCCGATTTACCAGCGCCTGGCCGGCATCGATACGGATATTATGCTCGCGGTAAATCATCATCAAAAAAATTGCGTCATCGGTATCGACACTGCCTACCCCACCATGATTTTCGACCAACTCATCAGCTTCGGTGATAAATTTGACGGTTTTACCACCAAACCGTTCGACTTTAACGAAAACGATTTGGTCTCCGGACTGCTAGATCATAATGTGGATATGATTATTTCCCCGCAGCAGACCTCCACGCGGATTGCGGAAATATCCAGCATGCTGATCACCGCGCTGCCGCCGCTGCGGCTCGGATTTCTGGCATCACGTATTCACGATAATGTGCCGGCCAGCGAACTGTTGCACACCCTGCCGTGGTTGCAAATGCGTTTTCAACACCGGGCCAATTTTGAATCATTGATCGACTCGCATTTTCGCTATGCAGGCATCACACCGACCATTATTTACCGTCCGTACAGTTTTTTGGCCAAAATCAGCGCTGTCAGTCGGGGGCAATTTCTGACGGTGGTTCCCCATTTTGCCTACCGTTTTGTTAATCCAGCCTGCCTTAAGTATTTCGATGCCCCTAATCAGCCCATGTATATGCCGGAATATCTCTACTCGTTGAAAAATTGCAAAATGATTGGTCGCCTGGTGGAAGCGATTGAACACGATCGCAACGGCAACCCTGACGACCCGCTGGCGCTATAGAGCCAGCATACTGCCATGCTCGATCAGATTTTGATGCAGGTCGAAGGCATGAGCCAGATCATGATGAATATGACCGCTTTTGCCCCGGGCCAGGTACTGGTAAAGATACTCCTGATACATCGGGTGCGCGCAGTGCTCGATAATGGTCTGCGCCCGTTGCAGCGGCGACAGACCACGCAAATCGGCCACGCCATTTTCCGTGATGATCACCTTTACGCTGTGCTCACTGTGATCTACATGGGAGCACATGGGCACAATGGTGGAAATCTTGCCGCCTCGAGCAATGGAAGGCGCCATAAAGATCGACAGATAAGCATTTCGTTCAAAATCCCCGCTGCCGCCAATACCGTTCATTAAATTCACGCCAGCCACATGGGTAGAGTTGGCATGGCCGTAGATATCGAACTCCAGCCCAACGTTTAGCGCTATCACCCCGAGCCGACGAATGATCTCTGGGTTATTGGAAATCTCCTGTGGCCTGAGCACAATCCGCTCGCTGAAAAAATCCATATTGCCGTAGATATGCTGCAATATCGCCGGCGGCACGGTCAGGCTGGACGCACTGGCACCGAGGATTTTCCCTTGTTCCAGTAAGTCGATCACCGATGATTGCAGCACTTCGGAATACATCATAAACGGCGGAATTTCCGGATTTTTTCCCAGTGCTTTTAACACCGCGTTATTAATGTTTCCTACGCCGCTTTGCAGCGGTAAAAAACCGGCGGGTATCCGCTGAGCGTGCAACTCCGCCAGCAAAAACTGTTCCACATTATGGGCTATGGCGCTACACAGGGGGTTTTCGTTGCCAAACTCGGTAATTTGATCCGCCAGGTGGGTAGGCACCACCGCCACGATTTTTTTCGGATCAATTTGTACATAATTCTCGCCTACCCGGTCGAGCGTATGGAACACCGGAACCATCGAGCGCAGTGGCGGCGCGCCAAGTGAGACGATATCACTCATCTCCCTAATGCGTGGGGAGTGGTAGTCGTTCAACTCAATAATCACCTGCCGCGCCTGCTGCAAATAGACCGGCGAGTTGCCGATGCCACTGGTGAGATAGACCCGCCCTTCTGGTGTCACGGCCGACGCTTCGATCACCGCAATATCAATGGGGCCAAAAAAGCCGTAATTCACCATTTGCGCCACTTCACTTAAGTGCAAATCGACGAAGTTGACCGCGCCTTGGTTGATTTTCTCCCGCAGTACCGTGGCGGTCTGATACGGCGCCCGCCAAGAAACGGCCTCCGCTTCCGCCAACTGGTTATCCGCCAACGCACCAATGGATGCACCGGTCAGCAATTTTATCTGAAACGGTTGCTCACGCCGATGCAGTTCAGTCGCCCGTCGAGCCAGCGCCTCGGGCAGGGCTTTCGGCGCGCCGGCGGGGGTAAAACCGCTAAACGCCACCATATCGCCATGGGAAATTAACTCCGCAGCCTCATCCGCCGTCATTACCGTATAATCACTCATGATACATGCTCCTTTCGCCGGTTTGCCGGGCGGCTTTAATGGCCGATAAAATTTGCTTTGCGTTTTTCCATAAACGCCGCCATCCCTTCCTGATAGTCCTGGCTGTCATATACCACCCGCCGCAATCCCTGAATGCGTTCAAATTCATCAGAGTTCAATGTGTGCGCTTCGCCCAGCACCCGCAGCTCTTCCTTAATCACCGCCACCGCCAGCGGCGCTTTTTCCGCAATGGTACAGGCCATACGCATGGTAAATGTCTCCAGATCGGCGGGGTCAACTATATGGTTGAGAATGCCAACATTTAACGCCCGTTCGGCCGAGATCGGCGCGGCGGTAAAGATCAGCTCCTTGACGATATGGAAACCGGCGTCACGGATCAGATTATGGATCCCCACCAGGTTATACGGCACCCCCAGATTAACCGGCGTCATTGAGAAGGTGGACAAATTACTGGCGATAATAATGTCGGAACTCATAATCAGTTCAAACGCACCGCCCCAGACGCTACCTTCCACCATAGAAATAATCGGTTTTGGGAATTTCTGAATGGCTCGGGTAATCTGCCGCAGTGGATCATCATAAGCCAGAGGATCGCGCCGGGTTTTTGGCAATTCATGGATATCATGCCCAGCGGAAAATACCTTGGTACCTTGCGGCGCGCGCAGGATCACACAGCGGATATCGATATTATTCAAATCTTCCAGTGCTTGAAGAATATCGCGAATAAATACCGCGCTCAGCGCATTCAGTTTTTTGGAATAATTGAATTCAATAATACCCACTCGATTTTCTATCAGCACTTTGACAAATTCATACGCCATGATTCTTTTCCCTTAATGGTTTAATTTTTCAATAATATAGTGGGCAACATCGTTAACGGCGCCGCGCGGGGATGCATGGTGCCCTTCCACCTGTTGCAATGCCTGACTATAACGTGCCTGGACATCTGCTCGGGCAAACAGCGCCTGTAGCGTCTGTTCCTCAATCTGTTTACGCATTGCGTCGAGCTGCTGCTGTTTGCGCAGCGCCGTTAGCCGTTCCTCGACCGTCATTTGCCGATAAAAATCCTCGATGTCACACCAAATTTCGGCGATCCCCTGCTGAAGCAACGCACTGCAGGTTAAGACCCTCGGTGCCCACTCAGGATATTTGCGGCGCATGATGCTCAGCGAAGACTGGTACATTTGGCGCGTGAGCATCACCCGGGCGTGATTTTCACCATCGTCCTTATTGATCACCACAATATCCGCCATTTCCATGATGCCCTTTTTAATCCCTTGTAGTTCATCACCGGCACCGGCAATTTGTAGCGACAGGAAACAGTCAACCAGATGGGCGATATCCACTTCGGATTGCCCAACCCCCACCGTTTCGACGATCACCACGTCATATCCTGCGGCCTCGCATAACAACATCAGCTCTCGGGTCCGACGGCTGGTTCCCCCTAAATAACCGCCGGTGGGAACTGGCCGGATAAAAGCATGCTCTGCCCGGGAAAGCATCGACATGCGGGTTTTATCCCCCAGGATGCTACCGCCGCTCAGTGGACTGCTGGGATCGATGGCGATAATGGCGACCTTCAGCTCAAGGGTGAGCAAATAGCCGCCCAAAGCCTCAAGAAAGGTACTTTTACCGGCGCCGGGCACTCCGGTGATGCCCAAACGTTTCGCCTTACCGGTATGAGGCATAATCCGATCGAGCAATAACGTGGCCGATTCCTGATGCAGCGGATGGATACTCTCCACCAGCGTCATAGCCCGTGCCAGCGCCACCCGATCGCCAGCGATCAATTGCGTGGCCAGGCTGTCCATCTGCCCGACGTTAATCATGGCAGTCACTGATTTTGCTAAGGACATCACGCACGCTGGCCAACATCGGGGTGCCGGGTCCATAAATCGCGACCACACCGCGGGCATACAGGTAGTCATAATCCTGGGGCGGGATCACTCCGCCGGCCACCACTTTAATATCCGCCCGGCCATAATCCGCCAGGGCTTCCACCAGCGCCGGGATCAGTGTCTTATGCCCGGCAGCCAGCGACGACGCGCCAATCACATGCACATCATTCTCCACCGCCAGTTTGGCAATCTCTTGCGGGGTGGAGAACATCGGGCTGAGATCCACGTCAAAACCCAAGTCAGAATAGGCACTGGCAATCACCTTAGCGCCGCGATCGTGGCCATCCTGGCCCATTTTTGCCACCAGGATCCGTGGTCTGCGGCCCTGCTCCGCCAGAAAACGATCGGTAATGTTTTTTATCTGATCAAATTCCGCCGTACCTTCAGCACTCTGATGGTAACTATTGGCAATAACGCCGGTAACACAGTTGGTTTGAACCAGATAACGACCAAAAGCCTCTTCAATCGCCGTGGAAATCTCACCCAGCGTGGCGCGCAACCGCGCGGCGTGAATCGCCGCATCCAACAAATTACCCCCGTCGCGAGCCGCGTGTCCGATGGCAGCCAGCGCATCGGTCACGGCTGCGCTATCGCGGGTAGCACGGATCTGCCTTAAGCGCTCAACCTGTTCTATCCGTACCTTAACGTTGTCGATCTCCAACACCGACGTGGCATCCTCATGGGCGAGCTTGTATTTATTCACCCCGACGATCACCCGTTTTCCTTGATCAATCAGTGACTGCTGGCGGGCGGACGCTTCTTCGATCATCCGTTTGGGCAAACCGGCTTCAATGGCCTTGGCCATACCACCCACGTCACCAATTTGATGGATAATCTCCCGCGCCGCCTTAACCACTTGGTCGGTCAGGTTTTCGACATAATAGGAACCCGCCAGTGGATCCACCGTACGGCAGATTGCTGACTCTTCCTGCAGGATAATCTGGGTATTACGCGCGATACGTGCGGAGAAATCGGTAGGCAGGCCCAACGCTTCATCAAACGCATTGGTATGCAGCGACTGGGTCCCGCCCAAAGTGGCCCCCAAGGCCTCAATGGTCGTACGAATCACATTGTTATAGGGGTCTTGTTCCGTCAGGCTCCAGCCGGAGGTTTGACAATGGGTCCGTAGCGCCTGGGATTTAGGATTGGTGGAACCGAAACTGCTGACCGCCTCGCTCCATAAATAACGCGCGGCGCGCAGCATAGCCACGTTCATAAACAGATCCATACCGATGCCGAAGAAAAACGACAGCCGCGGAGCAAAATCATCAATATCCAGACCGGCAGCCAGCGCCGCCTGGATATATTCAATACCGTCGGCAATGGTAAACGCGACCTGCTGCACGCAATTGGCGCCAGCTTCCCCCATATGGTAGCCACTGATACTGATGGTATTAAATTTCGGCATATTGCTAGAACAATAGGCAATGATGTCAGAAATAATTCGCATCGACGGTTTTGGCGGATAAATATAGGTATTACGACACAGGTATTCTTTCAAAATATCATTTTGAATGGTACCGGTAAGCTGGGCCGGGGCAACCCCCTGTTCTTCAGCAGCGACAATATAAAAGGCCATGATCGGAATAACCGCGCCATTCATGGTCATGGAAACCGACATCTTATCCAGCGGGATCTGATCAAAGAGAATCTTCATGTCCTCTACGCTATCGATAGCCACACCGGCCTTGCCAACATCGCCAGCCACCCGATCGTTATCAGAATCGTAACCCCGGTGCGTAGGCAGGTCGAACGCGACCGACAATCCCTTTTGTCCACCGGCCAAATTGCGGCGATAAAAAGCGTTGGACTCGGTAGCTGTTGAAAAACCGGCATATTGTCGAATCGTCCACGGCTGGGCTGCATACATGGTCGCCCGAGGGCCGCGCACAAAAGGTGCCATGCCCGGCAATGAGCCGGTCACCTCAAGGTGATTAAGATCGTCAGCAGTGTAAAGCGGTTTAATAGTAATTTCTTCCGGCGTCTCGGTGCTAAGATCCGCCACGCTCTTTCCCAATCTCGCCAATTCTTTATTGGCAAGTTTTTCCCATACCTCTGACTGAGCCATTATTTTTCTCCGGATAGAATATATAATTTTTTTATTTTATTCAGACCTTGGTGGCGGCATAACAAGTCCCCTTACCAAATAGAGTCATTCGGTAATAACTTATATCCGTCATACTTCACGTTGCTGATCGGATTATGATCCGTTGCGGTTATTTTGTCTTTGCCATCCACTTATTGCTAAATAAAATACCTGAGATTATAAATACCACCTTCCACAGTATGGCGCAGCCTCAAAATATGCATGCTGAGCAATCATTATTTGCCGCATGGGCATTTTGCTGGCCAGGAGGAGGTTTGGCGGAGGAAAGTCATGCGGGCACGAAGGGGTTAAAATCTCTCCCCCCAATGCCCTAAAGTACCCGACGGCGATTGCCCATAAGCCTTGCTAAGCATCACCGATGTCCCGACTCCCGTAATGCAGGTGCGCAACCTTTGGCTTAAAAATGGATAACGGTGCGAATCGACTTCCCTTCATGCATCAGCTCAAACGCTTGGTTAATCTGCTCCAGCGGCAAGGTATGGGTAATGAACGGGTCGAGATCGATCTCTCCGGACATCGCCTGCTCTACCATACCGGGCAGTTGGCTGCGTCCTTTGACGCCACCAAAAGCCGAGCCGCGCCAAACCCGGCCGGTAACCAACTGGAAAGGACGGGTGCTGATTTCCTTACCCGCGCCCGCCACTCCAATAATAATACTTTCCCCCCACCCCTTATGGCAGCATTCTAACGCAGAGCGCATCACATCCACGTTGCCGATACATTCAAAACTGAAATCCACCCCGCCATCGGTCAATTCGACAATCACCTCCTGAATTGGCCGCGCGTGATCCTTCGGGTTAATGCACTCTGTCGCGCCCATGGATTGAGCCAGGGCAAACTTATCCGCATTGGTATCGATGGCGATAATCCGACCCGCTTTTGCCTGCACTGCCCCTTGGATAGCCGCCAGGCCGATTCCGCCCAAACCAAAGATTGCCACGGTATCTCCGGCCTTGACCTTAGCGGTATTATGCACCGCGCCGATACCGGTGGTCACACCGCAGCCCAATAAACACACCTTCTCCAGCGGCGCCTTAGGATTGACCACTGCCAGGGAAATCTCCGCCACCACGGTATACTCACTAAAGGTACTGGTGCCCATATAGTGATATACCGGCTGACCGTTATAGGAAAAACGGGTGGTGCCGTCAGGCATGAGCCCTTTTCCCTGAGTGGCCCGCACCGCCTGGCACAGATTGGTTTTACCCGAGGTGCAAAATTTACACACGCCGCATTCAGCGGTGTAAAGCGGAATCACGTGATCGCCAACCTTGACGCTGGTCACGCCTTCGCCCACTTCCATCACGATACCGCCGCCCTCATGCCCCAGCACTGCGGGAAACACCCCTTCAGGATCGTCCCCGGACAGGGTGAACGCATCGGTGTGACACACGCCTGTGTGGGTAATTTTAACTAATACCTCGCCTTTTTCCGGCGGTGCGACATCAATTTCAACGATTTTGAGCGGCTGACCCGGTGCAAAAGCCACGGCTGCACGAGATTTCATAAGGTTTCTCCAAAAATAAAGACATTCAACACAACTATAGGCTAGTGGACGGACTACTTTAAATATGACCGCACCAGGCTGGCGACACCATTAACCCGCGCGATTTTTTCCAGATCGCTCAAATCCGGTTGGCCCAGCTCGTCGCGGATATGGATTTCCATAAGCTCTGACATCAAGCCGTGGGACGCACCTCGCACTGCGGCAATCTGTTGCAACAGGGCGTCGCAGTCAACCCCGGATTCCAACGCCCGCTCCAACGCTTCGACCTGGCCTTTGATTCGTCGAACCCGAAGCAACATACGTTTTTTATCTTCTGATGAACGCGGCATAACTCCACCCGATGAGAGTAACATATAGTGAGGGGGGGTATAGTATCAAGTGTAAGCAAAAGATCAACCACTGGCGGTTATCGCAACGCTCACCCTAGCCTATGGCTTTGATAGTTGCAGACGATAAGAAATAACTTTTCACCGGCCTATAATGCCATGACGAGATGCTTGGTTCTCTCTAAGTTACATCTATTCAATAAGGATATTCGTTATCATGAGTGTACTTAAAGCAACACCGTCATCCATTAAAACCGTCAATCCGGCCACCAATAAAATTGAAAAACAGTTCGAGGTCATGAGCGACGAACAGATTGAAACCCTGCTGGCCAACGCCGATCGTGCGTTTAGCCAGTGGAAACACACCCCCTTTACCCAGCGAGCCGCTCTGTTACATAAAGTGGCGGCAATCATGCGTGAACAAAAGCAAACATTGGGCAGACTTTGCACCATTGAAATGGGAAAGCGGTTGGCCGAAGGCATTGGAGAAGTGGAGTTGTGCGCCAATATTTTTGATTATTATGCCGATCACGGTACAGCGTTTCTGGCCGATAAACCGTTGGACACCCCCATCGGCAGTGCTTTTTTAACCTATGAGCCGATTGGCGTACTGCTCAGCGTACAACCTTGGAACTTCCCGTTTTATCAGATCACCCGTTCAGCCGCGCCAAATATCATGGCCGGCAACACCATGGTGTTGAAACATGCCTCCAATGTGCCGCAGTGTGCGGCGATCATGGAGGATATTTTTGCTCAGGCCGGCGCGCCTAAAGGGGTTTATACCAACCTGTTTGTCCCGGGTTCCAAAGTTTCCAATCTCATCGGCGATAAACGCATCAAAGGCGTATCGCTTACCGGCAGCGAAACTGCGGGATCCAGCTTTGCCGCCGAAGCAGGCAAATACGTGAAAAAATCCACGCTAGAACTCGGCGGTAGTGATGCATTTGTCGTCCTGGCAGATGCCGATCTGGATCTGGCGGTGAATACCGCCGCCATGGGCCGGTTATGGAATGCAGGCCAAGTGTGCGTATCGCCAAAACGTATTATCGTATTGGCCGACGTCGCTGACGCATTTATCAGTAAAGCGCGGGCTCTTTATGCGCAAATCAAGGTGGGCGATCCCCTCGATCCCTCCACCCAGTTGGCGCCTTTGAGCAGTGAAAAAGCGGTGCAGGAAGTGGTTGAACAAGTAGAAATCGCGGTGCGTGAAGGTGCTACCCTGGTCTATGGTGGTCATCGTCTGGATCGTGCCGGTGCCTATATGGAACCCACCATACTCACCAACATCAAACCCGGCACAGCCGCCTATTCACAAGAGATCTTTGGGCCGGTGCTGTGTATTTTTGCCGTCAAGGATGAAGCTCAGGCCATCGAACTGGCTAATGATACCGAGTTTGGCTTGGGGGGGAGTGTATTTGGCACCGACACCGCCAAGGCCGTGGCCGTGGCGCGACAAATCGACGCCGGTATGGTGTACATCAACCACACCACCGGCATTGCCCCTGAACTGCCGTTTGGCGGCACCAAAAACTCTGGCTATGGCCGAGAACAATCCCCTTCTGGCATCCATGAATTTGTGAATGAAAAACTGATTCGCATTACCACACCCGACGCACCTTATTGATACGCAATTGAGTGCTCATCCTGGTTGATTACGCAAGTATCCAATCTGGGGTCCATCGCCCCAGATGGGATAACCTAGACGTATCAAGCCCCAGTAACCTGGGGCTGCACCACGGCAAGTGTCCCCTCGCTGCTGATTTTTGGCTATTGGCATCGGAAAATACTGGGATTCTGACAATATTAAATAAATACATTTAATTTATTAAATAAAAGTTATACCTTGTTATACATTATAACAATCTCCTTTTTTGGGCATATATGAATATATTGACTAAATAACCATTTTCTTATGGGCATCAGCCCAAAAGAATGAGACTTGAATCACAATTATGATAAAATATACCTAAAACAAAATACATACTCTCCTCCCGCTCTCGTTCATCCATCCAAAAATATCCTCATTCATATACCTAATATTAGTCATTTGCACAATGACTTACCCCGCTGTGATTTTTATACTGCAAATCACGGATCTTTATGACGATTGATATTTTCGAGTAACTAATATCTCGCTGCTTAAACTTTCCTAATTTTCAGATTCCTACTGAAAACTATTTTTTTGGCCAATGGCTGCCGCAGTTTATTTTACTATGCAAGCAACCATCGGCTAATAGCATGAACGCGGAGAACCATAATGTCGATTGAAACCACTTTGGAGAATAACGGTAGAACACACGTTCGTTACCTTGTTCTGCTATTTATTTTTATTATCACAGCCGTAAACTATGCCGACCGAGTCACGTTATCCATCGCCGGCGTGGCCGTCTCCCACGACTTAGGGTTAGACGTGGTGAACCTCGGGCAAATTTTCTCGGCATTCGGCATTGCCTATTTACTGATGCAAGTTCCTGGCGGCTGGTTGTTGGACAAATTCGGATCGGTCAAAGTCTACAGTTACAGTCTGTTTTTCTGGTCGCTATTCACCTTGCTACAGGGTTTTGTCGGTGTGCTATCCATTCCCATGGCAATTTTATCGCTGTTCATGCTGCAATTTTTGCTGGGTTTTGCCGAGGCGCCGGCCTTCCCCGCCAATGCGCGTATCGTCGCGGCCTGGTTTCCCGCCAAAGAACGCGCAACCGCCTCGTCGATTTTTAACGCTGCACAATACTTCTCCCTCGCGTTGTTCTCTCCGTTCCTCGGCTGGCTGGTCTATGCCTGGAGCTGGAAACATGTTTTTACGGTCATGGGTATCATCGGTTTTGTACTCACCTTTCTATGGATTAAATTCGTCCACAACCCATTTGAATCGCCGTATGTCAATCGAGCCGAGCTTGATTACATCGAACAAGGTGGCGGAGTGGTAAATATGGACCAAAAAAAGAGTACCAAGAGCGGTCCAAAATGGAACTATGTTAAACAATTACTCACCAGTCGTATGATGCTGGGCATCTTTTTCGGGCAATATTTCCTTAACACCATTACCTGGTTCTTCCTGACCTGGTTTCCGATTTATTTAGTACAGGAAAAGGGAATGAGCATCCTAAAGGTAGGTATTATCGCCTCGATTCCGGCGTTATGCGGGTTTGTTGGCGGCATATCCGGCGGTGTGGTGTCGGATTTTCTGTTGAAACGCGGCTTTTCTTTAACCTTTGCCCGTAAAGCACCCATCGTATTTGGCATGCTGCTAGCATCGAGCATGATATTGTGTAACTACACCAACGATACGGTACTGGTCGTCGCCTTGATGGCATTGGCATTCTTCGGCAAAGGATTCGGGGCGCTTGGCTGGCCGGTAATAGCCGATACCGCGCCGAAAGAAGTGATTGGCTTATGCGGAGCGATCTTTAATGTCTTTGGTAATGTGGCCTCCATTGTCACACCGCTACTCATTGGCTATTTGGTTAAAAATCTCCATTCATTCAATAGCGCACTGATATTTGTCGGCTGCTCAGCCATTATGTCTATGCTCTGCTATCTGCTGGTGGTGGGTAAAATTCAGCGGCTAGAGCTGAAAAAAGTACCGGAATAATAATCTCAGATCGAGGGTCGCGTCACTAACTGTAGGTCAGGACGCAACCCTAGGCTGGTTAAGCGCACCCTTAGGTTAAAAATCGTAGCCCAGGGTAGCAACAACTGAACGCTAGCCCCCCCAACACCACCCGATGCTGTAGTCCGCCGGTGTTAAAATCCGCCACCAGCTGATTATCAATGGCATAGGCGACCAGAGAAGATGATTCACCGCTGTAATAGCGATTCAATGCACTGCGATCGTGATTCCAGCCAATTTGGTAAACCTGCTGCTGGTCGACATCGGAGTGGGTATAACTGGCATTGGACCGAAATGACCAAACATCGTCAATCTGGTGGAAAAAGGCATAACCGTAGATTTACTCACGCCGTTTGAACGAGTTAAGGCTGCTTTCCCCGTCAAAAAATCCACGGCTTAACGTGGCGCCACTGCTGGCGTACAGACTGCCATCCGCCGGCAAAGTTGGTGAACACCCCAGGGGTGTAGTTCAGCGCACTATTCACCGTCAAGGCACCTTGATCATCCATTTGACGTTGTGTAATCACCGAGACCGACTGACCCGTGGTCAGTAACGGCTTATCGGTTTTAGTCGCGCCACGGCTGGTGGTCGCCATATAACCCTGGGTCAGTGAGTCGGCATTGTCCGTAGGTTTGGTGGCACTAACCACTAGAGTATCTTCAGCGTGAGTGAACAACGGTGCGGTCAATGCCAGCGAACACAGCAGAGCGGGACGCTGGCAGCTAAAAAACCTGCTCATGTTTTCCTTTCCATTGGTATTGAGATAACACCCGCCAGCTTCAGCGGAAAAACGTCAGCGTGGTGGCGGGAAAGAGACAAATCCGGTTACATAAAAGCTTAATAGGAATGAGAATTATTATCTTTATTAATTAATGTTACAAGAAATGCTTTCAAAAGCAATCAAAAGGGTTCAACGCCTTAGGCCAGGCAGGGGGATAAAAAAATCACAAATAGAAGAGGGAAAATATGACCGACGCGGATCTACACACGGCTCAAATTCAGCAACCGAACCGTCGCGCAGCAAAACAGGGATCACTCAATGTGATGCTGTGTTTTATAGAGGCTATACAGTTGCAATAACGCGAGGGCAAAATCGTCATCAACGGTGTAGAAATAGCACTCTGGAACGTTCAGTATTTTGGCGAACGCACAGCAGGTTTCAAAATTAGGACGGTAGATACCGTTCTCATACTGACTGATTCTGGAACGAGCGGTCGATTCGTCGATACCAGCCATGACCGCCAGTTTCTCCTGAGTCAGTTTTGCCCGATTCCGGGCCTCTTTCAGGCGTTTAGAAATCATCTCAATACATTATTAATGTTAACTTGTTATTCTGTTTAGCATCACTTAACATCGTAGTTGTTTAGAGTTACTAAACACAAATAACAAGAACAGAACAAACACCAGGGTATGGGCCGGTCATTGCCGGCCCGATTTGTTTTTCTCCGTAACCCGCTCATTACCCGCGTTAAAATGTCGGAAATCGATTTTTACCGGCACGTTGAATAATTTTATCGGTGCGTTGACGACAGTTAGTTGCATGATTTTTTTGGAGCTTGAAAATAAAAGATCTTGCCCTCTGAATTATCCTACACTATACCGAAGTCGTCACTGCTCAAATAGTGAACAACACACCACTCAGTTTTAGCAAAAAAAAAAGCACAAAAATACTCCTCAAACGACATTTCTCTGATTATTTGCAAATCTCGTTAGCGGCTTAAAACCTCATGCGTTAGTTCCACCTTGGGCGGAAATGCAGCGCGAATCATGGTGATTGGCCCGACGAGGGTGCTTATCTATCCCTTCTGTCACAATACTGTAATAATCTCTCGCGCCGTCCTCAATAAATTGCTATAAGTTGCCGTAGGCCGGCGGCAAATGAGAGAACCCGATGAGTTTACTGTTGGTAAGTGATTCGGGTGAAAGAATGCAGCCAACACACCTGCAGCGTGAAAGATGACGGGTATACCCAATAGATTTCGCGTGGCAGGCCGGCGGCAAATGAGAGAACCCGATGAGTTTACTGTTGGTAAGTGATTCGGGTGAAAGAATGCAGCCAACACACCTGCAGCGTGAAAGATGACGGGTATACCCAATAGATTTCGCGTGGCAGGCAGGCGGCAAATGAGAGAACCCGATGAGTTTACTATTGGTAAATGATTCGGGTGAAAGAATGCAGCCAACACACCTGCAGCGTGAAAGATGACGGGTATACCCAATAGATTTCGCGTGGCAGGCCGGCGGCAAATGAGAGAACCCGATGAGTTTACTATTGGTAAATGATTCGGGTGAAAGAATGCAGCCAACACACCTGCAGCGTGAAAGATGACGGGTATACCCAATAGATTTCGCGTGGCAGGCCGGCGGCAAATGAGAGAACCCGATGAGTTTACTATTGGTAAATGATTCGGGTGAAAGAATGCAGCCAACACACCGGCAGCGTGAAAGATGACGGGTATTTTATTAGTTTGGTAAAGGAGGTAACTTACCTATGGAAACCCTATCTATAGGTTTATTTTTAGCCTCTGTTATTATTTATTCAGTCAAAGCTAAACGTAATACATATTTTTTTATATTGGTATTATTTTTTTTAGGCATCTATATTTTGCTCAACCTGATTAGGGCGGCCAGTAATTATTTTACCGGAGCAGGTATCAATGATTCTGTGCTATATACTATCAGTAGTAGTTTAACCGGTGCCGGGTTGAGCAAATATATTATGCCGTTTGCCGGATTTTTGCTGACGTCGGTGTTGGTATTTTCCCTGATGTCGTGGCTGCTGTTGTCCAAAAAACAGGGCGGCGGACAAACGTCGTACGGACTGATGGCACTAGTCATGGCCATTGCTGCAGTAACAACAACACCGGCTAGCGCAGAGATCGCTGGTCTGATTAGATCCCAGTTAGCGAGCGGCAGCACAGATTTTAGTCGTTATTACAAAATCCCAAATAAACTGCTGTCAGGGGAAAAACCCAATTTAATTTATATCTATGCTGAAAGCCTTGAAAGAACCTATTTTAATCAAGATGTTTTTCCTGGTTTAATCAATGAACTCAATAGCCAGAAAGAAAATTCAATTGATTTTAGCAATACCATTCAATTACCGGGCACCGGCTACACCATTGCCGGGATGGTGGCTTCCCAATGTGGCATTCCTTTATTCGCCCCCTTTGACGGTAACGCATCAAGCTCAGTATCCACATTTTATCCACAAAATATTTGTCTCGGCGATATTTTACATGACGCCGGTTATACCAACTATTTTTACCAAGGTGCCGATCTGGCTTTTGCAGGCAAAGGACTGTTTTTAAAATCCCATGGTTTTGAACATCTGTATGGACTGAACGAATTAAAGGACGTCGTTAAGGACCCTGATTATCGAAACGAATGGGGCTGGTATGATGATACCCTGCTTGATGTGGTTTATGATAAATTTGTTGAGTTATCGCAAAATAATCAGCGATTTGCGTTGTTTGCCCTGACTGTTGACACACACCATCCCGACGGGTATCTTTCCCAATCCTGCGTAAACCGCACCTATCGTTATAATAATGAGGAGAATAGATCGTTAAGCGCCGTCTCCTGTAGCCAAGAACATATCGCCAAACTTATCCAAAAAATCAGGCAATCCGAGTATTTTAAAAACACGATTATTGTCGTATCGTCCGATCATTTGGCCATGAATAATACAGCCTACGGCATATTGAACAAACAGGATCGTAAGGGTCTATTTTTTGTTATTCGTGGCGACGGACAAGATCGGCTGGTGAATAATGTCAGGCGCAGCACGCTGGATAATGGCGCCACCGTATTGGATATGTTGGGAGGCGATAACATGTTAGGATTAGGCCGCAGCAGTTTGTCTACCACGTCGTTGTCAGTTGCTTTACCCAATATCGATGATAAAATTAATTCTTGGATACCGGATATCATCAGGTTATGGAATTTTCCGACCAAGATAAAAAAATACCAAGTCGATATTAATGATAAAACCATTGGATTTTCCGGGGTTAAATTCAAGATTCCGCTGATCCTTAAAATCGACAGCAATGCTGTTCAACCTATGTTTGATGTCTATTTATCCGTACCGTTAAAGCAGCAATTGGCCAAGTTAAGTGCCAAGGACAAATTTTTGTGGATCGATGACTGTAATAAAATGGCCGATGTGTGGGATGCGTCGCTCAGTCGGATCACCAACTACTGCGTCGCCATCGGTAATCTCAGTACGCAGCCGCAGATCATTAAAATCGACAGTGACATATATCATGGCCAAGTATCATCCAACACACTGCCGCAAGGCGACGAAGCACTGTTTGAACAAACCGTCGGCAGGTTAAATTTACCCGAACCAGCACCCCACTGATGGCAATTGACTGTCCAAATATTATTTTCGGGCCGGTTAATGATGCTGCAAAATGATACGCTGCGTTGACCCCGACCCGGTTCTGATCCGGAGTCGGGTCGGGGTCGGCAACGCAAGATGCCGTTTTGACCGGCTCGAGGCCATAGGCTGTTCTTATACTTAGCAGTGATAAACATATGCTTTTTTTACAGTAGTTAATTCTTCATGCCTATGTAATATTCCCCCGCATAATGCTAACGTCAATGGGTAAGCTATTGAACTAGTTACCTAATTATATAATTAATGTTGGGCGAAATATGAAAGTATTAAACAATAAGCACACTTCCATTTTATCGATCTTCATGCTATCGGCGCTGACCGGCATTGCCAGTGAGGCAGCCCATGCCGATCGGTTGGACGATATTAAGCATGCGGGCGTTATCCGTGTCGCGACTTTCGATTCCAATCCGCCATTTGGTTCGGTTGACGCAAAAAACCACAATATCGTCGGTTATGACGTTGATTTTGCCAACGCTCTGGCCGATGCACTGGGGGTGAAATTGGAACTGGTATCGACGAACCCCGCCAACCGCATTCCATTGCTGCAATCAGGTAAGGTCGACCTTATTGTGGCGGATATCACTATTACACCGGAGCGGGCGCAGGTCATTGACTTCTCGGTACCGTATTTCGTGACCGGGCAACAGTTTTTGGTACCGGTTAAATCGCCCGATAAACTCGTCGATTATGCCCATGCCCGCATCGGCGCAGTGAAGGGCACGACCGGCGAACAAGAGCTACATCACCGGTTTCCTGATTCCCGGGTACTGGCGTATGACGATATTCCCCTGGCGCTATCGGCCCTACGCAATGGCAACGTTCAGGCGATCACCCAAGACTGCACTATTCTGGCTGGCTTACTTAACAGCGCACCGGATAAAACCCACTATAAAGTCTTGCCAGAATTATTAACTAAAGAAGCGATCGGCGTTGGGGTAAAAAAGGGCGAAACCACCTTACTGTCCTTCGTTAACAATCAACTGCTGCAGTTGGAAAAAAACGGCCAAGCGAGCGCTATTTATCATCATTGGTTCGGACCGCAGACGGCATCCCCCCAGCCGCGTTTGTTTGAAATTACCGTTAATAACCAGGTTTAATTAATGCAATCCCAAGATCACAATTCTGACCATGTCACCCCCTGCGCGATGGATGGCGGTGCAGGTGCTGTCGCTGCCGTTGAATTCCGCCAGGTCGACAAATCGTTTGGCCCCCATCAGGTTATCCATCAGGTTGATTTTAGCGTCGCACACGGTGAGGTGGTGGCCATCTGTGGCCCATCTGGCTCAGGGAAATCAACCTTAATCCGCTTAATCAATCAATTGGAACCTATCAGCGGCGGTGAGATTTTTATCGATGGGCGACCCACCTCGGCGCTGACGGGTAAAGCGCTGCGTCAGTTGCGTACTCATATCGGTTTTGTCTTTCAACAGTTCAACCTGTATGCCCATCTCAGCGCGCTGGACAACGTCAGCCTGGCGCTGATTAACGTGCACGGCTGGCCGCAGGGTAAAGCCCATGCCAAAGCACTGAGCTTACTCAAACGGGTCGGATTGGGTGATAAAGCATCCTTTTATCCGGTTCAGCTCTCGGGCGGACAGCAGCAGCGCGTAGCCATTGCTCGCGCTCTGGCGACCGACCCGAGTTTGATTTTGTTTGATGAACCGACGTCAGCCCTGGACCCGGAAATGATCGGTGAGGTATTGCAGGTCATGCAGGAACTGGCACACAGCGGTATCACGATGATCGTGGTCACCCATGAGATGAGCTTTGCACGCGAGATCGCCGATCGGGTGGTTTTTATGGATGGCGGCGCCATATTAGAACAAGCCACCCCGGAGACATTTTTTACCGCCCCCACTCACCCGCGCGCCCAGCAGTTTTTACACAAGGTGTTAAACCCCTTGCACGCACGGGTGGAGGACGCCTGATGGCCTGGCATTTGGATTGGGCCGGCGTACTGACCGGTCAGCCATTGCACTGGATTATTTCAGGTTTTTTGGCAACGCTTTATATCACATTGATCGGCAGTATTCTGGCGACTCTGGTCACTTTACTGATGCTGAGCCTACGTCTGACACCAGGTCGGCTGGGCCGCGGCCTGGTGTCCCTCTACATTTCGATATTCCGTAACACACCATTGCTGGTGCAACTGCTGTTCTGGTATTTTGCTGCTTGGCGCATTCTGCCGCAGAGTTGGCGTTTTTATATTGGCGACATCCATCTTTGGGCGATATTGCCCGGTGATGTTGCCTGGCTGGCACCGGAATTTCTTTGTGCTAGTTGGGGATTGGCATGGTTTAGTGCGGCATTTTTAATCGAAGAAATCCAGGCCGGATTAAATTCAGTACCGAGCGGGCAAACCGAAGCCGCGCTTTCACAGGGTTTACATCCATGGCAGATTTTACGCCACGTGTTATTGCCCCAAGGCCTGATTAACGCCTGGCAGCCGCTGGTGGGACAATACCTAAATCTGATGAAACTCTCCTCTCTGGCCAGCGGCATCAGTTTTGCCGAGCTGACCTACCAGATTGGCCATGTGGAAAGCTACAATGCCCACGCACTGGAAGCCTTTGCCATCGGGAGCGGGTTATATTTACTGTTGGGATTACTGATGGGGTCACTGATGCTATTGCTGGGCCCCAAACGCCCGGACCGCAACCGGCCACGATTGGCGCCCATGCAAGAGGTGACCCACGCGGTGTTCAGCTCCGGCACAGATAGCAATAAAAGAGGTGCTCCATGACCTTTAATATAGATGTCATCCTGAATAATCTAACCTACCTGTTATGGGGGCGTTTGGCCGACGGTCAGCCAGGAGGTGTATTATTGACGCTTATCATGGCGGTTTCCAGCGGCGTACTGGCGCTGGCGGTAGGTGTGATCCTGGCCTGTCTGGCCTGGCGTTATCCCGGCTGGCCACGCCGGGTGTTATTTATCTGGGCCGAGTTTATCCGTGGTATTCCGCTGATTTTAGTGATTTTCTGGATGTTTTTTCTTATGCCTATCGTGTTGGGCGCTTCGGTGCCCGGCCCGCTGACGGTGATCCTGGCCCTGGCGTGGTTTACCTCGGCGGCGGTGATGCATACGACGCTTGCCGGGCTGAATGCCCTGCCGGACGGGCAAAAAGACGCGGCCCTCGCGTCAGGTATGGGTGAATGGCAAATTCTGCGCTGGGTATTATTGCCCCAGGCGATGCCAAACATCCGGCCCTCTTATATCGGTTTGATGGTGGCGTTGATAAAAGATACCTCGTTGGCTTTTATTGTCAACGTGCCTGAATTAACGACCGTCGCCAGCCAGGTTAATAATCGCGAGCAAATTTATTCTACTGAAATTTTTGTGTTTATTGGCGTGATCTATTATCTGCTTTGTTATGGCCTATCGGCACTCGCCGGCAAATGGGGTACCCATAAACTCGTCTAGTTGATCCCCTGCCCCTTCAGGGTAACACCATACCCTGAAGGGGGACTCACGCTGTGCCGTCGATGACGGCTTTTTTATTCCTGGCGCTGTCTTTCACTCACTGATGACAGATTGACATCCCCCGCAGGTAAGACATTACCAGTCGATCGAAAAAAAACGCCCAAATAGTCGACTCAATGAAATTCATAGATTATCCTTAAATGATGCTTAGCCTAAAGTTAAGGGTTACGTGATTAATTAATAGTAGCCAAATATCATCGTGTCATATGCAGACATGGTTAATTATTATACTCATGGCGATTAAAGACTAAAAAAAAGACTACGACCAACATCAGTTTCAATATTGCAGTATATTGCCGATCAACGTTCGTTTTAAATATATCAACAAAGGGGCCCTGTTTATGGTGAACCAAATTTGGCATGCTATGAGTATGTCTTTGTATATGCTGTGGAGTATATTTTGGGGTCTTTCTCTGGGCTTCCTGTTTTCAGCAATCATTGAAGTCGCTATATCGAAAAACCAAATGTCCAAGCTGTTACCCGATTCACGGGTCACCTCGTTATTGAAGGCCATGTCCCTGGGGGCCATCTCGTCTTCGTGTTCCTATGCTGCTGTAGCGATGGCCCGTTCTATCGTACGTAAGGGTGGCGATTTTGTATCTGCTATGGTGTTTCAACTGGCGGCGACCAATCTAGTGTTAGAGTTGATGATATTAATGTGGCTACTTTTGTCCTGGCAATTTGCGGTGGCTGAGTTTGTCGGAAGCTTTATTATGGTTGCCATCATTGTCGCGTTATTTCATACCTTTCCGGGAAAGGGCCTGAAAAAGCAGGCCATCCACCACGCGGAAAGCGATGTTAGCGGCCCCATGGACGGCCATGCCGCCATGTCTATGGGTCAGCGTGAAGGGGGCTGGAAGGAACGGTTATTATCACCTAAAGGCTGGACCGCCATCAGCCATTATTTTGTGATGAACTGGTCCATGCTATGGAAAGATATCGGTGTCGGATTACTGATTGCCGGCATGTTGGGCGCTTGGGTACCGAAAGATTTCTGGTCATCACTTTTTTTACTCGGACACCCAACGCTTGCTGTCGTTTGGGGTATCTTATTGGGTCCTTTAATCGCCATTATTTCCTTTACCTGCTCCATCGGCAACATCCCCTTGGCGGTCATCCTATGGCATAGTGGGTTAAGTTTCGGCGGTGTGGCCGCTTTTATATTTGCAGATCTGATTATCCCTCCAATTATTAATATTTATCGTAAGTATTATGGCGCAAAAATGGCTGCTTATTTGTTTGCGATTTTTTATATCGCCATGGTCGGAGCCGGCGCACTGGTGCAGATCATTTTTTCCCTTTTAGGAATGATACCCCAGCAGCGTGATATGTCGATAACCCAGGTTAATTTTGAACTCAATTATACTGCCGTATTGAATATCATTTTCTTTCTGATTTCACTGATACTTATCGTTGTATTTCTGAAAAGTGGTGGGCCGGCCATGATGAAGATGATGAATAAACCTAATAATAAGCAACAACATGGGGAAACACACCACCATGGCTAAGCGCAATAGGTGGTCTGTTCGATAAGAGAATCGGCAAGCCGCAATTACCACCATCACACAGACCGGTCCTGGCCAGGAGGTAAGACCAGGATCCGTTCATTGCGCCGCTTTTTCCGCAGGTCCAGGACAACGCGATAAGCGGCGGCGCCAAACCTTTCCAGTCCGTACAGTGGCGTTGCACAACACTTATTCAGCCATCAACAATAAAGTGATCCCGGCACGAAAACCGCGGTTACAATACTCGTAAAATACCCCTTCGCGGTTTATCCGGCGAAACGCCATTCGCCCCCCATATGAAGATGAAGCATAAAAACCGCTTTCGCGCCAAAACTGGTGTATACCGTCACGACCGAGCACCTGACGGAAAAAATTTCGCAACGTTATGTACAAAAAAACCAAGACGCGAATAATTGTCATCAACAAATCTCATAATAAGCGGTCATTATCGACTGTTATCACAAGGAGTTGTCGTGTCGCCTATTTTTCATATGGACAAGGAACTGAGCTGGCTTACCTTTAATGAACGGGTATTGCAGGAAGCAGAGGACCCCCGAAACCCACTGGTAGAACGTATCCGCTTTTTAGGTATTTACTCCAGTAACCGTGATGAGTTTTATAAGGTCCGCTTTGCCGATCTGCGGCGTCGGCGGCTCATCAGTGAAGCGCTGGGAGGTGATGCCGATACCTGGCTGTTGAACGAGGTGCAGCAACGTATCAGACAAACCAATGAAAAATTTGACGCCTTGTATAATGACCTGCTGCGTGAATTGGCACGAAATCAGATATTCCTTCTCAATGAGCAGCAAATTTCCGAATCGCAGCGTGATTGGATTAAAAACTATTTTCGCCAGTCGCTGCGCACACTCATCTTCCCTATTCTCATTGAGCCAGATACCAGCCTGGTCACCTTTCTGCGCGATGAGTATACCTACCTGGTCGTGGAAATGGTCAAGGGTACCGGGGTACGTTATGCCATGTTGGAAATCCCGTCCGATAAGACGTCGCGCTTTATCCCCTTGCCGGCAGATGCCGGTTCACGGCGCCGCAAGCCGCTTATCCTGCTGGATAATGTGATGCGCCTGTGTCTGGATGATATTTTCGGCGTTTTCTTCGATTACGACACTATTCAGGCCTGTTCGATGAAAATGACGCGGGATGCTGAATTCGATCTGTCCATGGAGACCGACACCAGCCTGCCCGAGATGATGTCTTCCGGGCTCAGGCAGCGTCTCAAGGCCGAGCCGGTGCGTTTGACCTATCAGCGCGATATGCCGCCAGACATGCTGACCATGCTTTATAACAAACTAGGCATTGAGGATTACGACTCGGTGATTGCCGGGGGACGCTATCATAATTTTCGTGATTTCATCCGTTTTCCTGCTATGGGCAGAAAAAATCTGCTCAATCCGCCAATGCCGCCGTTGCAACACCCGCATCTCACCGGTTATCGCAATCTGTTCGATGCCATTAGCGTGCGGGATATTCTGCTTTATTATCCTTACCATACCTTTGAGCACACGCTTGAGATCCTGCGTCATGCCTCGTTTGATCCCTTGGTGGTGACCATCAGGATCAATATTTACCGGGTAGCACGGCAATCGCGGGTCATGGACGCCATGATCCATGCGGCCAGCAACGGTAAAAAGGTCACGGTGGTGGTGGAACTTCAGGCCCGTTTTGACGAAGAGGCCAACCTGGAATGGTCGCGCCGGCTGAAAAATGCGGGTGTACAGGTTATTTTTTCGGTACCTGGACTGAAAATTCATTCCAAACTATTTCTGATCAGTCGTCTTGAAGCCGGCAAACTGGTGCGTTATGCCCATTTAGGTACCGGCAATTTTAATGAAAGCACCGCCGGGCTGTATACCGATTATGCGCTGCTCACCAAAGATGAACGCATCACCAACGAAGTGCGTCAAGTATTCAGTTTTATCGAAAACCCCTACCGACCGGTGAAGTTTCACTGGCTGATCGTTTCGCCGTTAAATGCACGCGCCCGGTTGTATAAGCTCATCGATGCTGAAATAACCGCCGCCTCCGCCGGCCAACCCTCGGGGATCAGGCTTAAAATCAACAATCTGGTGGACACCGGACTGATAGAGCGACTGTACGCCGCCTCTGCCGCCGGTGTGCCCGTTAATCTGTTGGTGCGCGGCATGTGTACCTTGGCGCCAGGCTTGCCGGATATCAGCGAGAATATCCAGGTTATCAGCATCCTCGATCGTTTTCTGGAACATGACCGGGTCTATCAATTCCATAACCGCGGCATCCCCCGGATATTCATTTCCTCAGCCGACTGGATGACCCGCAATATTGATAACCGTATCGAAGTCGGTGTGGAGCTTCTCAGTGACGCGGTACGCCGCCAGGTGAATGATACTCTCGACCTGCTGTTTAACGACACGGTAAAAGCGCGCATTCTTGATAAGGAAATGAGTAATTGTTATGTCAAGAGTGTACGACGTCGTAAGGTGCGTGGCCAGAATGCGGTTTACCATTACCTGCAAAAGGCTGAGTGGGCTGATAATTGAAAAACCCTGCGAGGTGATCCTGATATCGGTAAAAAACACAATGGAATAACATTCTTTTGTTATTCCACTGCGCAAACCTTATATTCAGTTTTTCATCATGGCATATTTACCCGGCCCCACCAGCATAATAATAAGGCCGCCAAAGAAATACAGTGCTTCCGTTTCCAACGCCCAAGCGCCCACCTCGGTCAGCGTATAAAAATGTCCCATACCCACCAATAACGTGGCCACCAACAAATTAAAGGCAAAAACCAATCCTGCAAAACGGGTCATAAAACCGACGATAATCATAATAGGCGCGACAATTTCGCCAATAAACGCGCCGTACGCAATAAATCCAGGCAGCCCATGACTTTGCAGCAGATCAACAATCCAGCTGACACCATGTTGGGTTTTTGCATAACCATGGAACAACATTAGGATACCAAAGGTCAAGCGCAACAGCAGCTTACCCGCATCCTGTCCGTCCACGAACCGAGAAAATCCATTATTAATTGCAGTAAGCATAAGATCAATCTTCTATGATATCAGGTAAATTGTAGTGTTAATTTAACCGACATTGCCCGGCGTATCTAATCAAAAAAACTGAATAAGAAAGTCAAAAAGCATGCATAGGCCGGCAAAAGAATAGCCACCAAAAGAATAAATAGGACGCAACTGGCAGGTATTGTGACCGACACACTGGATCGAGTAAGAAAAATCGTATTTAAAATGAAATAATAACCCGCAGGTCAATGCTCTGCTGGGTGAGGTTTCCAAAAAAGCCGGGCTCTTTTTCGGCAGCACTTCCCAATTCGTTGATAAAATGCAAAACTGAATATCAGCTAATTTAATCGTTAACCCACAATAAAATCCTGTTCGGTGGTGCCTAACCGCCTGAGCCATTATGTAGACTTTGGCTCTGTTTACAGAGCCACTACCTCGGCGTCATAGAAATAATGAAGACTACCAGCATTAAGGTGTTACTGGTTGAAGACGATGAAGTCATGCGCCTGGAATTTGAAACCATGGTGGCATCCCATAGCAAACTTAGCCTGGTCGGCAGTGTGGCTACCCTGGCTGATGCTTGGATAGTGTTACGTCACACCATACCCGATGTGGCAATTGTCGACTTAGGTTTGCGCGACGGGGATGGTGTTGATCTGATCACATCATTGCAACAACGCGGTTACCCCACGGCGGTTCTGGTCGCCACCATCTTTGGCGATGAGGCCCATGTGATTCGTGCTATCGAAGCAGGGGCTCGGGGATATTTGCTCAAAGACACCTCCATAGAGGAGTTCTCACGGGCAGTGGAGTTGGTGCATGACGGAGGTGCACCATTATCACCGCAAATCGCCAAACATTTGTTAAAACGTTTGGGACCGGCGGAGAAATTGACTGCCGCCGCCAAGGCGCAGATCCTCACCACACGCGAAATAGATATCCTTAAACTTATTTCACAGGGTTTTACCGTAGCTGAATCAGCACGCAGGTTAACGCTCTCAACTCACACCATATCCACCCATATTAAAAATATTTACAGTAAACTGGCAGTGCATAATCGTGTGGCGGCCATCATTCAGGCCAAGCAGCAGGGTTTGCTTTAATGCAAACAGACACACCGCCATCGCGATTTGGCTGGTGCTTAGCCACCGTGTTCTGGCTGCTATTATCAGCCTCGCCATGCTCGGCTCATCCCCTACCCGATGTGATCTTGCCCCCTGACAATACCCGGTTGCTCGATCACGCCGAATTTATTTTTTCCAATCAGGATAGACCGCCCAGACAAGCCGGCCTCAGCGTGGCGCTACCGGATAGTTGGCGGCGACGAATTCCCGGTTTTAGCGGTTTTGCCTGGTATCGGCTGCATTTTTGTTTAAACAACATTCCCAGGCAACCCCTGGCACTTTATGTACCACATCTTTCGGTGGCGGGGGAAGTCTGGCTGAACGGCTCATTACTTAACCCTGGCGTACGCTTTAACCGCGGCCGTGGTATTGACGTTATCCCCATGAATGATGCTCCACTCTATTTAGTGCTGCCATCAGGGTTATTTCATATCGGTGACAACCAGCTGTTTATCAAGATACAAGGCGATCGTGCGCAACGCAGCGGGCTGTCGGTGATCCATCTGGGTTCAGCTATTCCGTTATATACTCAGTGGTTTAACCGATATTTAGCCCAAGATGTGGCGCGTTATGCTATCTTTTTTCTAATTTCAGGCTCTTTATGTTTTTTAGTGGCCTATACGTGGCGACAACGTCGGCTGTTAATTATTAAGTTTGCGTTGTTATTCTGTCTTATTATTCTCTTGTTCTATCTTGCCGATTTGACCGTTGCTTTGGGGACCCAAGAGGCATTACGGATGATGTCCGCCACCCTCCTAAATTGGGTCTTGTGTCTCGCCGGATACCGGCTTTCCGGTGCCAGATTGCCTTGGTTTGAACCGGTGCTTCACGGCTTGACCATGCTCACCTTAACCGTCAGCGCCCTCATAATGCTGTTCGGTGTGCCAACGGATCAGATTTGGCTGCTCACCTGGCCCCATGTTTTGCTGCGACTCGTCCCCATTGGCCTGTTATTGCATCTTGGTTGGCGGCAACACTCGTTGAAATACACCGCATTGTCGCTGACGGCACTGTTGTGGACGATTACGGTGTGCCAGTCCTACCTCATTATCATGGATGAGTTGCCCTGGGACAGCTTTCGCTGGAATTTTGCTGGCGCATTGCCGTTTTGTATCGTTTTGGCCTATTTTTTTGTCGAGCGATTTATTATCGACCGGAAACTTAGCCAATTGGAGATGCAGGACGCCATCCTCGCCGAACGTGCACGCATTTTACAAGATATGCATGATGGGATGGGCGCCCAGTTGATCACTGCACTGCGCTTGGCTCGCAGCAAGGATTATTGTCGGGAGGAACTGGCACGTCATATTGAAGAGTCCCTGCAGGATTTACGCTTAATTATCGACTCACTGGATTTAACCGAACACGACCTATTACCGCTATTGGGAAATCTACGCTTTCGGTTGCAACCCCGCCTGCAATCCTTGGGGATCACCCTGGAATGGGACGTGATTCCTATTCCCCCGTTACCCTATTTGACCCCCGCTTCCGCCCTGTCAATTCTGCGGATCGTGCAAGAAGCCATCAATAACGCCCTTCAACATGCGCAGCCCACACATATTCACATCGGGGTGCGACCAGACGATAGCGGAGTCACCATACGGATAACGGATGACGGCCACGGCATCTTGCCAGGAACCATCAGACCCAGCTCGCGGGGGCTGTCGGGGATGCATGCCCGGGCCGAGAAACTCGGACTGCGCTTAACAATACAAGGTGGTCCAGGCGGCACCGAAGTGGCGCTATTTATTCCTCATCAGCCATAAGGATCACATTTCCGCGTCAAATACCCTAAACAAGGTATGTATATCTTGCGTTAACGTCGTAGACTAACCTCGGCGTTAGTGTAAAGAATCAGCGTCATTTTATAGGTGAAGTCGTGTTATCCGGCGCAGACCGGTTAACACAGCTATGGGTAACAACTTACACACAGTAAATACATGTCGTTTTATACCAGGTGATAAAATGCAAATCATTCTACCCGTAGTGGGGTTGATTTTACTGGTCGCATTAATGGTTTTCTCCTTGTTAATGCACAAAAAAAATAAAAGTAGAACCAAACTTCCCAATCGATATACGGAATTTAGAAGCAAAAAAAAACTGCGTTTATTCCGTTAAACGGCGGGTATTCCCAGAACCCTTTCTGCATCTGATACCTGTATCAGATGCAGTATTAAACCCGTGTACCGATCGCTGGGTTAATTTACGCCGCAAGTATCGCCGGGTATCCGGCCAGTTAGCCATCACAATGATGATCCCACCAACGCACACAGTACCCTGCCGATGCCAAACTACCGATGCGGCTAAACTGTCTCACTTCGCCGTTATCACCTTTGCACATCGGGATGGGGTAAACTCGTCGATCTCCTGCGCGTAAAATGCAATGATTTACAGGGTAGCGTTCTGGCTTGAGTTTCCTTAAGATGAACCCTGCGATGCATAGCGTTTTCATCCGAGGCGGCAAGGCGATAGCCATCGTCATACAGGGCTCCGAACTGTGGGCTAACGGGCAAACCATTGCGTGTGGCCAGGATGAAGTTAACAACTGAATGCAACAAGACTTGGTCAGCAACCGAGCCTACGCTCGTTTGCGACACCAGGTAATAAACAGTTTGCAGTATATTTTCTCTTATAGGGCTCATATTAATGGAAACAATTCTCAGGCACCTCCCGGTCAACCAACGAGTGGGTATCGCCTTCTCCGGCGGATTGGACACCAGCGCAGCGTTACTCTGGATGCGTCAGAAAGGGGCGGTGCCTTACGCATATACCGCGAATCTTGGCCAACCGGATGAAGAGGACTACGAAGAGATCCCCCGCAAAGCCCTAGCCTACGGCGCGGAAAAAGCCCGACTGATTGACTGCCGCAAGCAACTGGTCGCAGAAGGAATTGCAGCCCTGCAGTGTGGCGCTTTTCATAACAGCACCGCTGGCGTAACCTATTTTAATACCACTCCCCTGGGCCGGGCGGTCACCGGTACCATGCTGGTTGCCGCCATGAAAGAGGACGGTGTCAACATTTGGGGTGACGGCAGTACCTATAAAGGTAATGATATCGAGCGTTTTTACCGTTACGGATTGCTCACCAACGCCGAACTGAAAATTTATAAACCCTGGCTGGATACTGATTTTATCGATGAACTGGGCGGACGCCATGAAATGTCAGTGTTTATGGCTCAGGCGGGTTTTGACTATAAAATGTCGACGGAAAAAGCCTACTCTACCGATTCAAACATCCTGGGTGCCACCCATGAAGCCAAGGAACTGGAGTTCCTTAATTCCAGCGTTAAAATCGTCAATCCCATCATGGGCGTAAAATTTTGGGATGAGAGTGTTCGGGTGGTGGCGGAAGAAGTGACATTGCGTTTTGAACGTGGTTTGCCCGTAGCCATCAACGGCATCGCGTTCAGCGATCAGGTTGAACTAATGCTAGAAGCCAACCGGATCGGCGGTCGTCATGGCCTGGGTATGAGCGATCAGATTGAAAACCGCATTATCGAAGCAAAAAGCCGTGGCATCTATGAAGCCCCCGGTATGGCATTGTTGTACATTGCCTATGAACGCCTGGTGACCGGGATCCATAACGAGGATACCATCGCACAATACCACGCCAACGGCCGTCAGCTAGGTCGCCTGCTCTATCAGGGCCGCTGGTTTGATTCCCAGGCTCTGATGTTGCGCGACTCATCCCAGCGCTGGATTGCCAGTGAAATCACCGGTGAGGTGACCCTTGAACTGCGCCGCGGTAACGACTATTCGATTCTTAATACCGTATCGGATAACCTTACCTATATGGCAGAACGGCTTACCATGGAAAGAGGCGATTCGGTCTTTTCTCCAGAAGACCGAATCGGCCAGTTGACCATGCGTAATCTGGATATCGCTGATACCCGCGAAAAATTGATTAACTATATGAGTACCGGCTTGCTGTCCGCCTCTGACAACAGCGGCCTGCCGCAGTTGCAGGATAAAAACCGCAAATAACCTATAACGCGATCATTCGAGTTTCTCGAAGGCAGCAACGCAGCTCAAATCGGTCTGGAACAGAGTTGAACTGCGCATACGCTGGCCCAAAGGCTGAACCTCAAGGATGAGATTCAGCCATCCTCAGACACTTATACAGATAAACGACGGGGGTAATACCCGGTCATTAACGTTCATTATAGCCCGCTCCCGTCAATCCCCATCGTCACCATGATTGTGCCCTCCAGCAGTCGATTTATGGTGTTATTTTTCTATTTTTTGGCCTAGAAAATAGCTTTACCGGAAACCCGATTTATTTTACTTTTATCTTTTTTTTAGGTATTAAAAGAGTAACCCACCAAATGCAAACATAGTAAATAATATGATAACTAATTCATTCTTATCTATCCCTCAACGTATATCACACGTATTAGTGAATGTAAGTGATGTAATTAATGCATCGAAGTCAATAGTCACTAAATTATTACCGCAATTAAAAATTGTACGGAATAATACGTCTGATGTCGCTATTTCAGTCAAAAAAAATGATATTCTCCCCGTACTTTCAGCGGGATCTGGCGATAAATTGGCTGACGCTAGTAAATCATTATCTACGCTATACAATGTGCATTCCGCGTCACAGCCCACCGGCAAGCTCCCTGGACATGTTACACCCGTTAATCAATCCAACAGCCAGTCTTGCCACAAGATAGGCAACGTGACTCATGTTGATAGCGTTGATCATTTTAAACACATTGATGATGTTGAGTGCGTTGATGATTTCGATCGTATTGACGATGTTGGCGACATTGACAGTCACCTCGGCACCACAACGTTGCGTTGCAATCCTAAAGCACCTGAACCACAAACGCCACTCCCGAGATATCCCGGTCCGGCGGCAGATAAAACCGTCTATGCCGAACACTTAACCCGTTATATTGAAGATAAACTGCTGCACGACGTGAATCATCAAGGTAGGGCATCGTGGGCGTTAAGGCCCTTGGCAGCCGTGTGCGGATGGCTGGGCATACATGGCGTAGGCCAAACCAACTGCGTGTCCTGTGCCACCGCAGTGGCCGATACCCTCAAGCAGGGCGTGGCCTATCGTGCCATCCCCAACCTGAAAGGGGCAAAAATCAGTGAATTTGAGCATGCCCAGCATACCGAGGGTAAGCTCTATCCCTCGGCACACGCACTATTACAACAACTCGTCAGCGACCCCAAAGACATTAACGGTATCTTAACCATCGTCCGGCCCAAGTCCTGGTGGCGAAAAATAGTTAGCCCGGTGGATGGACATGCCTGCAACCTGATCAAAATCGGTTCGGCGCTCCATTTGGTTGATAGCCAAAAAAGAATCCATATCACCGTTGATATTCCTATGAAAAACAAAACAAATGCCATGTTCAGTGCGATCAACCCGACCACAGGCCATCAAACCACCCACGCTGGTGAACCGACGATGTCCGGGTCTCAGGTTCAGTTTGAACCCGAGTGGCTACACAGCCTGGCGCATTTTATTGGGCCAGTAGCGGCGAGCGACCAGGCGCTGGAATTGCGGGATATCGGTTTTTAACAGCTGAGCGTTCCGGCAACGGGTTAATTTTACACGGGTAACAGACAGATTCAGCGATTGATATATTGGCGACAGTAGACATTATGATCAACATAATGGTCGCCGATTTTCTCCGCCCGCACCTGGCAATAATCAAAAACAAACCCCAAGCGCTGAGCTAGCCGGTTACTAGGCCGGTTGCCAGCGCCACAGCGGATAATGAACGTATCCAGTTTGCCAGCAGCCTCATACCAGTCCATTAGAGCGGTAACCGCATGGGACATCACCCCCTGGCCCTGGTACGCGGTGGCTAACCAATATCCGATCTCCGCTTGTTTATCGTTAATGGTGTTATAGGAGACTATCCCTGCAATATTGCCGTCCCAGCGCACCACATATACCGCCGATCGCCCATCGGCAAAATCAGCGCGATTTTGCCGAATATTGGCCAGCGTATCCTTAATGTCGTTAATTAATGGCGGCCATGATAGATGCTGACTGAGTCGTGTTTTTTCCTGCTGCACCAGCAAAAACAGATCCTCGGCGTCGTCTTCTCGTGGCAACGAAAGCCGAAGGGATGGTGGAATGGCTAACTCTTGGTAATCCATATGCCGTCTCCGATAGTGATACCCGTCATATTTCCCCGTTGCAGATGCGTGGGTTTTCCTCGATCACCCCGGTCATTTACCTGTGTAAACTTCTGAGGATCACGCCGGCAATTCAGCTACCGGCGTCAATAATGGTCGACCAGCAAAACAGCGGGTCAGATTTTCCAACACCAAAGCGAACATCGCCGTCTGCGCCTCGGGTGATCGCGCCCCTACGTGCGGGGTGATAATAATATTGTCCAAACCCAGTAACCCGGCAGGCACCAGAGGTTCATCCTCAAGCACATCCAGTGCAGCGCCGGCGATCGTGCGGCGCTGCAAACTCTCGATCAACGCGCCGGTATCCACAACGCTGCCACGGGCCACGTTGACCAAAAAACCCTCTGGCCCCAACGCCGCCAATACCTGGCGGTCGATCATATGCCGGGTTCCAGCCCCACCGGGCGTACAGACGATGAGAAAGTCCGCCCACTGCGCCAGTTCGCTCACGCTGGCGCAATAAAGCCAATCACACTCTTGCCGAACATGGCGATTATGATAAGCCACCGTCATCGAGAACCCCAAAGCACAACGCTGGGCAATTTTCTGTCCGATATTGCCCAGGCCCACTATGCCGACCCGCTTGCCGGTGAGTTGGGGGCGCGTTACCCGTGCTTGTTGCCAGATACCGTGCCGCACCCCTCGATCCAAATTGGTGATATTACGCGCTATCGATGCCAGCAAAGCCATGGCATGGTCAGCAACGCTCGTATCGTTAGTCCCAGCACCATTGGTCACCTGAATCCCCCGCGCCTGTGCCGCCTTGAGGTCGACTTTTTCATAGCCCGCCCCTTGGCAGCAAATAACCCGCAGATCGGGCAGTGCCGCAATCTCAGACGCATTGAGCCCAATGGAACCAATGGTCAGTACCGCCTTAACGCCCGGAGCCCCACCTGCGGGCAGGATCGGGCTTCGATCGTTCTCTCGCAGCATAGTCACCAGGCTAAAACCCGCCTGTTCAAATCCCACACGCAACGTGGATGGAATATCGACATGTAATAGCAGTGGAATGCGCATAATGGTGAGACCAAAAAACCTTGAATTATATAACCATACATCAGTTATATAATTCGCAAAAGATATGAATGTTAATTTTCGATTACCCTTTGATGATGCCCATTCAACACAAGAAACGTTGTTCGATGCTGCGCATTACCGCATCCCCTTATATCTGGAAGATGGCGTAAACTTAGTGTTGTCAGATTTTGCGGGATTCATCTAGCACGAGCGAACCCGGAGCCTAAGCCCACCGGCAAGGAAACCATCATTCTTAAGCCTGCTCTCAGCATACTGCTGTGAAGGAGGGAGTGACCATCTCATTAAATAAAGCACGTTAAGACGTGCTCTGGTCTTGGCTGAGTGGCAACAATTTCTTTCTTGCTGTAATATCCTATCCCCTAGGATAGGATATTACTCAATGACAACACACACATCACACCCCGACATCGTTAAGCGGCTCAAGCGAGCCGAAGGCCACCTCAAAAGCATCATCACCATGCTGGAAGCGGGGCGCGGATGTCTGGACATTGCCCAACAACTTCAAGCGGTCGAAAGCGCCGTTGGCAACGCCAAGAAAACCTTGATTCATGACCACATCGACCATTGCCTTGAACATGCCGTGCGTGAAGGTACGCAAAGCACGGACGAAACCATTCACGAGTTCAAAGCCATCACCAAATATTTATAAAAGAGGCGCGTTCCTTTGACTGAGTTTTCCACTCTAATGCAGCAAGGCAATGCCTGGCTATTCATACCCAGTGCGATCCTGCTAGGTGCTCTGCACGGCCTTGAACCCGGCCACTCCAAGACCATGATGGCGGCATTCATCGTTGCCATTCGCGGCACGATGACGCAGGCAATTTTGCTGGGGCTGTCCGCGACCCTTTCCCACACTGCGGTCGTGTGGGCCGTCGCCATGGCAGGTTTGTACTTCGGCAGCAACTGGAACGCTGTAGCGACCGAACCCTATTTCCAAGTAGTCTCGGCGGTGCTCATCATTGGCGTGGCGCTATGGATGATCTGGCGCACCTGGCGGCAGCAACGCGCTGGTTTTCACGAGCACAGTCATGACATCGGTCACCACAATGATCAGGCTAAGCACATCGACACGGGTCACGGTGTTGTGCGCCTTGACGTGTTCGAGAATGGCGTTCCGCCTCGCTTTCGTCTATTTAGTGAAAGCAAACACGGACACATCTGGACCGCAGATGTAGTACGGATCGAAACGGAAAGACCGGATGGTAGCAGTCAGGTATTCACCTTCATCCAGCGCGATGGCTTTGTGGAGTCCACGCAGGAAATTCCTGAGCCGCACGAGTTTGTAGCCCGTCTGCGCTTGGGCCATGAGCATCACAGCCACGACTATGACGTTGAGTTCGTTGAGCATGACGACCATCACCACGCCATCAAGGAATATGAAGGACTGGACGTATCGGAACCAGGCTATCAAGACCCGCATGCGCAGGCTCATGCTAATGACATTCGCCACCGTTTTGCCAATCGGGAAGTCACAACCGGCCAGATCATCATGTTCGGTCTGACGGGCGGCCTGATTCCATGCCCGGCTTCGATCACGGTGCTACTGTTGTGCCTGCAACTAAAAAAAATCGCCCTTGGGGCCACCCTTGTGCTGTGTTTTAGTATCGGTTTGGCGCTCACGATGGTCGCCTCTGGTGCGTTGGCAGCCCTGAGTGTGAAGCACGTTTCCAAGCGCTGGGGCGGCTTTGGTGAATTTGCCAGAAAAGCTCCGTATTTTTCGGGCTCGTTGATTGTTTTGGTCGGGCTGTATGTCGGCTATCAAGGCTTGCATGCCTTGATGTGACCATCACGCGAGGTAAGGTTAAACTATGCATCAACTTGGCGTCAGGCGAACGCCGAAATCACGTCATATTAGCGCTATTTCAGGCTGTTTCTGACGTTCTCGGTTCGACTTCTTGGTTTTCAACCGGACACGCCAACCGTAATATCCGTGCACTGCCTGACGAATCGCGTGCCCTTCTCAACGCCATGGTCGTCCTTCGTCGCCAACGGAATCACATGTTGGTCGCCAAGCGTAATCGCCGTTGTCCCTCTCATCCACAGAGCAGAAAAAGCATCGACAACAGGAAAGAAGACCGTTTAGCGGTAAAGTTGCCGCCTCGGGAATTCTGTGCCACCTTTACTAGCAATATAAATAATTATATTCCTCATATTTGCACATCATACTTGGGAGTCACTGAATGGAGACGCTAAGGAATTTAGACCTTTTCCGGCTTATCACCTCCGGCGATTTTTGGCTAAATATTGCCATCATTTTCGCAACCACCATCATATTATATTTGGTCATCACCAAAGTCATTATGTTCACGGGGCAACGGCTCAAAAACTGGAGCGCGGGAAAACACAGTGCCCTGTATAAAATGGCAGTGGGAATGCTGGATAATACCAAAAGGATATTGATTTTTTTCACCGCATTTCTTGTTAGCCTACATTTCATTGAGTTGTCCATTTCTTGGCAAAGCGCAATTGATCACGGTTGGTTTCTGCTCTTTGCAATACAAATTGCCCTTTGGCTGGATAGCGCCCTGAATATCTGGTCACATCATATGATCAACCAACCGGGAGCCGTGCGTAATACCGTTACCATGGTCATTCTCGGTGTCATGATACGGTTGCTGATATGGGCACTGATGTTACTGTCGATACTTGGCAATATCGGGGTCAATATCACCGCATTGGTGGCCAGTCTCGGCGTCGGTGGTATCGCCATCGCCTTAGCAATACAAACTGTGCTTAGCGATGTGTTCGCCTCACTGGCGATTGGTTTTGATAAACCCTTTGTCATTGGCGATTTTGTGGTATTTAACGACATTGCCGGCACCATTGAGCATATCGGTTTAAAGACCACCCGTATCCGTAGCCTGAGCGGTGAGCAGATTGTGTGTGCTAATGCTATTTTGCTCCAGCAAACCATTCATAACTATAAGCGTATGCAGACCCGCCGGATTGTATTTACCTTTGGCCTGGCCTATTCAACGCCACCGGAGAAACTGCGCAACGTAGGTCCAATGCTCAAAAGCATCATCGAGGAAGTAAAAGAAACCAGTTTTGACCGGGCACATTTTTTGTCTTTCGATAATTATCGCCTCACTTTTGAAGTGGTGCATATCGTCGCCAGCGCTGATTATAATCAATATATGGATATTCAGCAGGAGATAAATATCAGGTTGATGGAAGAACTGGAAAAAATGGATATCAAACTGGCAATTCCTACTCAAAACATTCTTTTTACCGAAAAGGAATTCCCGCAGCTTAAAATTCTCGAATCAGGATTAAAAGCCCAAGGGCATGAGGCGCAGGGATAAGATTAACGCCTGAATTTTTAACGAAAACCGAGTGCCACAACACGGATAAATGGCACCCGGATAGGGGGGATTGCGGGTTACCGTTTACCCCCGCTTCGGTGATATATCCTTGGTCATCATCGATAAAGCTGCGCCTCACCGGAATAATTACCAGAATCACCCGAACTGCTAAGCCCAATGACTCGATAGTACGGGGCATGATCTGCATTCGCTTTTTTCTCTAACACATGGTCCGCATGGTCTAATGGCCCTGAAATATCGTAAACCGACACTACGCCGATGCTTTGATGCGCCAACGCTTGCTGTTGATCAATTTCCCGAGATGCTGCCAGGCTACTAAATGAAACACCTGCGATTACCGACGCTACTATATAAGGTATTATCTTCATATTGCATTCCTCTTGTGGATTAATATGTTTTGCTGGTTGATATGTTTAAAACAGTATATCAAAATAAAAACATTCACCACGCTACCATTGTAACTTTGTTTTACTTTCATCGCCGGGCTAGATACATCATAAATAACAACGCAGACAAAATACACAGGTTTTCTTTTTTTTGACAGCCTAATCGCTTGAATGTAATTAGATTATTTCTTGGTTAAAAACCGCTGATTAATTCCATCATCAACGCGATTACAATAATCATAATAAATAGACACTGCTTACTCGTTTTGGCTTATTTTTCTATACATAAATCCAAGAAACATTACCTATATTAACCGATATGTACCCTCGTGGGTGTTGCCCAGCGCAGCACCAAAAAAAATCAGCAGAAAAAATGACTACCATGCTATTGCTGCGTCACTGGCGCTAAAAATCCTGGCCCGACATTCCCTGACTTGCTGTATAATGTTATGAATGATAACAGTAGCATCTACCTTGACGAGTCTCTTATTAAAAATCTCAGCCTTGCACGCTTTAGCCCTCGCCGCCCACCTGCTCCCATGCGGGGACCGCGTCGGGTCATTCTTTTCAACAAGCCGTACGATGTATTGCCGCAGTTTACCGACGATGCTGGCCGCTTAACGCTCAAGCACTATATCCCCATTCCGGATATTTATGCCGCCGGGCGGCTTGACCGGGATAGTGAAGGACTGATTATCCTGACCAACGACGCCAAATTAAAGACCCGCTTAACGCAACCCGGCGAAAAAACCGCTAAAATCTATTATGTACAGGTGGAAGGTGAACCGACGGACGTCGCGTTGAAATCATTACGCACCGGCATCACCTTAAACGACGGTCCGACGTTACCCGCCGGTGCCCAACGGGTTAAGGAACCCCGCTGGCTTTGGGAGCGCATTCCGCCAATCAGGGAACGCAAATCCATCCCTACCTGTTGGCTAAAAATTACGCTTTATGAAGGCAGGAATCGTCAGGTCAGGCGTATGACCGCACACATTGGCCACCCGACGCTACGATTGATTCGTTACCAAATGGCGGAGCACACGTTAGAGGATCTCGCACCGGGAGAGTGGCGCGAAGTCCAGATTTAAGCGAGAACTGATACCCGCCGCCGGGTATCTACCGCATTGTTTAGCGTTAAGGAGCGCGCATGTTTAAGCCGCATGTTACCGTCGCCTGTGTTGTCCAGGCGGAAAACCATTTTCTTATCGTCGAAGAAACTATTCACGGTAATCCACGTTGGAACCAGCCGGCGGGTCATCTGGAAGCAGATGAAACGGTTATCCAGGCCGCGCAACGTGAACTGTGGGAAGAGACCGGCATTCACGCACAACCCCAAGCCCTACTGCGTGTACATCAATGGGTTGCGCCTGACAAAACGCCGTTTCTACGTTTTTTATTTGTTATCGATTTGCCCGCCCGTATCACCGCCATTCCCCAGGACGACGATATTGATCGCTGCCTCTGGCTTACGGCGAATGACATTTTGGCATCGGATCAACTGCGCTCACCGTTGGTAACGCAGAGCATACTCTGCTACCAGCAGGGTCAACGCTATCCCCTTGAGGTCATTAATGCCTTTCAGTGCCCGTTTTAGCACGGAACCGCGCTTGCCACTGCCATGGGGCGGTGGCGCGGCTGGGGTCGATCGTGGTAAAATCCGCCGCCTTATATCATATTGTGTATTACCCCGTTGGTGAGAACCCCCATGTCAGAAAACAGTCAATGTAAAGTGATCGTCGGTATGTCCGGCGGCGTCGATTCCTCCGTTTCTGCCTATTTGCTGCAGTGTCAGGGCTATCAGGTGGAGGGGCTGTTTATGAAAAATTGGGAGGAGGACGACAATGAGGAGTATTGCACCGCAGCCAGTGATTTAGCCGATGCCCAAGCCGTTTGCGATAAACTGGCCATTCCACTGCATACAGTGAATTTCGCCGCCGAATATTGGGACAATGTGTTTGAACTGTTTCTGGCGGAATATAAAGCCGGCCGCACGCCCAATCCTGACGTGCTGTGCAATAAAGAAATTAAGTTCAAAGCGTTCCTTGAGTTCGCCGCCGAGGATCTTGGCGCCGACTTTATCGCCACTGGCCATTATGTGCGCAGGCAAGATCTGATGGGCAAGAGCCGTCTGCTACGTGGACTGGATGATAACAAGGACCAGAGCTATTTCTTATATACCCTTGGCCATGAGCAATTAGCCCGTTGTCTGTTCCCGGTGGGTGAACTGGCCAAGCCGGAAGTGCGTCGCATTGCCGCCGAACTGGGGTTGGTGACCGCCGCCAAAAAAGACTCTACCGGCATCTGTTTTATCGGTGAGCGCCGGTTTAATGAGTTCCTGAGCCGCTATCTGCCCGCGCAACCCGGCCCGATTGTCACCGTCGACGGCCAACCTGTCGGCGAGCATCAAGGATTGATGTACCATACTCTGGGACAACGTAAGGGACTTGGCATCGGCGGCACAAAAGAAGGTAGCGAAGAGCCTTGGTACGTGGTGGACAAATTGGTTGCCGACAACGTGCTGGTCGTCGCTCAAGGTCATGAACATCCGCGCCTGATGTCGGTGGGGCTGATTGCCGGGCAGCTAAACTGGGTGGATCGCCTGCCCTTGGATGCTCCGCTGCGCTGTGTGGTAAAAACCCGTTATCGCCAAGGGGACATTCCCTGCCTGGTTGAGCCCATGGAGGCTGGCACCATCAGGGTACTGTTCGATCAGCCGGTCGCCGCAGTAACGCCTGGTCAATCGGCAGTATTTTACCGTGATGAACTCTGCCTGGGCGGCGGCGTGATTGAAACCCGCCTGCCGTTAGTGGGGTAACGTAACCCCGGCGGAACGCCTTGGCGACCACCGGACAATGCATCACGCCACCTAACGTCACACCGCCGGTGTCCTGATCTGGGTTTACCCGCCATTTTGTGGCATGATCGGCAATTATCATGTCGACGTCCATGAACACCGGAGAGGGGCAAGAGCGCGCATGCCGCTGGCGTATCGTTATGCCTCATGACATATCAGGGACGTGTACAGGAGTCATCTTGGCTAAGAATTATTATGATATTACGCTGGCTTTGGCCGGCATTTGTCAAAGCGCTGCATTGGTTCAGCAACTGGCGAATAAGGGAGGATGCGACGATACGCTGCTTGAGGTGTCATTACGCAGTGTGCTTGATCTTAACCCTCCCTCGACGCTTGCAGTATACGGTAATCAGGCGGTCAACGTGAAGTTAGGCCTTGAGGGGCTATTGGGTATGCTTAATGCCGCGCGCCAAGGTCCCGGAGCCGAACTGACCCGTTACACGCTGAGCCTGATGGTCCTGGAACGTAAGCTGAATGCCAGCACCTCGGCACTCGATGAACTGGGTAAGCGCGTAGATCAATTGCAGCGACAGTTGGCCCATTTTGAGCTCATGTCCGACACCCTTTTTAGTGCAATGGCCGCCATTTATGTCGACGTCATCAGCCCCTTGGGCCCGCGCATTCAGGTGACCGGCAATCCGTCCATGCTACAAAACATCCAGATACAGGCCAAAGTACGCGCCGCGCTACTGGCCGGTATTCGTTCCGCCGTGCTTTGGCAGCAGGTGGGCGGGGGCCGTTTACAATTGATGTTCGGCCGCAATCGCCTAATGAAGCAAGCACAGCACATTCTTGCACTATGTTGAAATTTATCCCAGGAGTTGCAACTGATGGAATTATCCTCACTGACCGCCGTTTCCCCTGTTGACGGCCGCTATGGCGACAAAGTCAGCGCCTTGCGCGCAATTTTCAGTGAATACGGTTTACTGAAATACCGCGTCCAGGTGGAAGTGCGCTGGCTGCAAAAACTGGCTGCTTGCGCAGGGATCACCGAAGTTCCAGCCTTTGATAGCAACGCAAACGGTTACCTCGATGAGATCGTCGCCAATTTCAGCGAGCAGGATGCCGCACGGATTAAAACCATCGAACGCACCACCAATCATGACGTGAAGGCGGTGGAATATTTCCTTAAGGAAAAAGTCGCGACACAGCCGACGTTGCATGCAGTTTCCGAATTTATCCACTTCGCCTGCACATCCGAAGATATTAACAATCTCTCCCATGCGCTGATGTTGCAAACCGCACGCCAGGACGTGATCCTGCCTTATTGGCGGCAAATCATTGATGGCATCAAGGCACTGGCCCGGCTTTACCGCGACATTCCATTGCTGTCACGTACCCACGGCCAACCCGCCACGCCTTCCACGGTGGGCAAAGAAATGGCTAACGTAGCCTACCGTATGGAACGTCAATATCTGCAGCTTTCGCAGGTAGAGATCATGGGGAAAATTAACGGTGCCGTGGGCAACTACAATGCCCACATTGTCGCGTATCCGGCGGTGGATTGGCATCAGTTCAGCGAAGAGTTTGTGACTTCGCTGGGTGTTCGCTGGAATCCCTATACTACACAAATAGAACCTCATGATTATATTGCCGAACTGTTTGATTGCATGGCGCGGTTCAATACTATCCTCATTGATTTTGACCGTGACGTTTGGGGATATATCGCGCTGAACCATTTCAAACAGCGCACCGTCGCCGGCGAGATTGGCTCATCCACCATGCCCCATAAGGTTAATCCGATCGATTTTGAAAATTCAGAAGGCAATCTCGGTATGGCTAACGCTATAATGGGCCATCTGGCGGCAAAACTGCCCATTTCCCGTTGGCAACGGGATCTGACCGATTCTACCGTATTGCGTAATTTGGGTGTTGGCATTGGATACGCCTTAATTGCCTATCAGTCGACACTAAAAGGCGTCAGTAAACTTGAAGTCAACGCCGACCGGTTGCTGGCGGAGTTGGATCAGAACTGGGAAGTACTGGCGGAACCGATCCAGACCGTAATGCGCCGCTATGGGATTGAAAAACCTTATGAAAAACTTAAGGAGCTCACTCGTGGTAAACGCGTTGACGCGGCCGGCATACAGGCTTTCATCGACAGTTTACCGTTACCCGAGGACGAAAAAACCCGGCTTAAGACCTTAACACCGGCAAATTACATTGGTCGGGCTACGACCATGGTGGATGAACTGAAATAATTAACACCTGACGACCGGTTTCCCCTAGACGACTCCGGTTAAAGCTCTGTTTAAGATAAGTTTAGTCTTTCTCTGGGATACTCTCCCAAAAGACGCCCATCAGCAGGGGATTGCTTTTACAGGTTTACTAGGACGAGTAGTTTCGGCTCGTACTGATGCTTTAACTTAGGAGTTGCGATGCGAGTTCTGGTTATAGAAGATAATTCTCTTCTTCGTCATCACCTGACAGTACAAATGCGCGAAATGGGTCATCAGGTCGATGCCGCCGCCGACGCCAAAGAGGCTGATTATTTCTTACATGAGCATCCGGCAGATATTGCCATTGTTGATCTTGGGTTACCCGACGAAGACGGCTTAAGCCTGATCCGTCGGTGGCGGAGCCACCAGGTTAGAATTCCCATTCTGGTGCTCACGGCACGCGAGGGCTGGCAGGATAAGGTCACCGTGCTGGAAGCCGGCGCAGACGATTACGTCACCAAACCTTTTCATCTTGAAGAAGTGGTGGCGAGAATGCAGGCACTGATGCGCCGTAACAGCGGGTTGGCATCGCAGGTCATTACACTGCCGCCGTTCCAAATTGACCTCTCGCGGCGTGAGCTCATGATCAACAATGAACATATTAAACTGACGGCGTTTGAGTATACGATTATCGAGACGTTGATCCGCAATACCGGTAAAGTTGTCAGCAAAGATTCGTTAATGCTGCAACTCTACCCCGACGCAGAACTGCGTGAGAGCCATACTATCGATGTATTGATGGGGCGTTTGCGCAAAAAAATGCAGGTCGATTATCCGGCTGAAGTGATTACAACGGTTCGTGGGCAGGGCTATCGTTTTGATGTTAATTAAGTTTTATGGCTTATTCTTTTTTATATCATAAAAAGCCCTTTTCGCTTCGCGTCAGATTTCTGCTGGCTACCGCCTGCGTGGTCCTGGCGCTATCCCTCTGCTATGGCATGGTGGCAGTCATCGGCTACAGCGTCAGTTTTGATAAAACGTCATTTCGTCTGTTACGTGGCGAGAGCAATCTTTTTTTCAGTCTGGCCCAGTGGAAGGACCATCGACTGACCATTGCGGTTCCCCCCAACATTGACATCAATTTTGCCGCTCTGGTGCTGATTTATGACGACCAGGGGCGCATTCTTTGGCGGCAGCGGTATGTGCCGGCGCTAGAGTCCAGGCTAAAACCGGAGTGGCTGCAAAAGACCGGCTACTTCGAAATGGATACCGATACCCGTACCAGCAGCGCCGTGCTAGGGGACAACCCCAGCGCGCAAAGTCGGTTGAAGGATTTCGACAGCAGCGACAGCAGCGCCCTCACCCACTCGGTGGCCGTCAATCTCTACCCGGCCACCGATCGTCTGCCACCACTGACCATCGTGGTGGTGGATACCATTCCCCACGAGCTACAGCGCACAGATTTAGTGTGGGAGTGGTTCAGCTATGTCTTGTTGGCCAACCTTCTGCTGGTGGTGCCGCTGCTTTGGCTGGCGGCACACTGGAGCTTGCGGCCCATCAAGGATTTAGTCCAACAGGTACGGGAGCTGGAAGGGGGTGAAAGAGAGCGCCTGGATGAAAATCCGCCTCGCGAACTGGGGATACTGGTACGTAACCTGAATATTCTGCTCAATAACGAACGTCAGCGCTACCAAAAATACCGCTCCACACTGGCCGATCTGACTCATAGTCTGAAAACCCCTCTGGCGGTACTGCAAACCACCCTCAGGTCGCTGCGTACCGGCAAGGATACCAATATCGAACAAATCGAGCCGATCATGCTCGAACAAATCAGCCGGATTTCCCAGCAGATTGGTTATTACCTGCATCGCGCTACCGTACATTCCGATCATAATGTGCTCAGCCGCGAACTGCATTCTGTTCCCGCACAACTCGACAGTCTGTGTTCAGCGCTTAACAAGGTCTACCAACGCAAAGGTGTTTCTATTTCATTGGACCTTTCCCCCGAATTAACCTTTATTGGCGAAAAAAACGATTTTATGGAAGTCATGGGCAATATTCTCGATAACGCCTGTAAATACTGCCTGGAATTTGTCGAAGTCAGCGCGCGCGCCAGCGAAAAAGAGCTGCATCTGCTTATTGAGGACGACGGTCCGGGTATTCCTGCGTCCAAGCGCACCCTGATTTTTCAACGTGGACAACGGGCGGATACGTTGCGTCCCGGACAAGGACTGGGGCTGTCAGTGGCGGCAGAAATTCTGGAGCAGTACGATGGCGAGATCATTGTTGGCGATAGCGCCCTGGGCGGCGCATTAGTTGAAGTGGTATTTAAACGTCAGCAAGGTTATCAGGATGATGATTAACTTTCATTAGAGTCAAGAGTAATATATTTCGATAATTAACGGTCGAATCAGAAAATTTCATCTCGTTATTTTGCAGCCTGTCAGATAAATTCCCCTCCGCCATGCCTCCGCTTCCGTTATAATCCAGTCAAGGTCCCTTACGTGGAAAAGGCTATGGAATATCAACTCGATCTTGACTGGAATGATTTTTTACAGCGTTACTGGCAAAAACGACCGGTAATCATCAAACGCGCATTCAAAGATTTTATCGATCCGCTGTCACCGGATGAACTGGCCGGGCTGGCAATGGAAACCGAAGTGGATAGCCGCCTGGTCAGTCACGATGAGGGGCGCTGGCAAGTCAGCCACGGACCGTTCGAGAGTTTCGACCACCTGGGCGAAAATAACTGGTCTTTGCTGGTACAGGCAGTGGACCATTGGCACGAACCATCCGCCGCGCTGATGCGCCCGTTCCGGCAACTGCCCGATTGGCGCATTGATGATTTAATGATTTCTTTTTCCGTACCCGGTGGTGGTGTCGGCCCCCATCTCGATCAATATGATGTTTTTATCATTCAGGGCTCGGGACGGCGTCACTGGCGCGTCGGTGATAAAAAAATACTCAAACAGCTTTGTCCTCATCCCGATTTGCTGCAGGTGGAACCATTCAACGCCATTATTGATGAGGAAATGGAGCCTGGCGATATGCTGTATATCCCACCCGGATTCCCTCATGAAGGCTATTCATTGGAAAACGCCCTTAACTATTCGGTTGGTTTCCGGGCACCAAACGGCCGGGAATTGGTAAGCGGTTTTGCCGATTATGTATTGGCCCAGGAATTGGGCGGCATGCGCTATAGCGATCCGGACGTCACCTTGCGGCCCGATCCAGCTGAAATCCTGCCGGGGGAGATCGACGGGTTACGTAATATGATGCTCGATTTAGTACAGCAACCGGAACAGTTTAATCATTGGTTTGGTGAATTTATTTCCCAATCCCGCCATGAACTGGATCTGGCGCCACCAGAACCGCCCTATCAAGCTGGTGAAATTTATGATTTGCTCCGTCAGGGCGACAAACTGCAACGGCTAGGTGGGCTGCGAGTGGTCAAAATCGGCGCGGAATGTTACGCCAATGGGGAACGGTTGGTGACTGAGCACCAACAAGCGGTCGCGACCCTCGCCAGCGCTAACGTTATCGATGCCGTGCAGCTTGGCGAGGCATTGGACGATGCGTCGTTCCTGGCGCTACTGACTTCGCTTATCAATAACGGTTACTGGTATTTTAAAAACTAATTTTTATCCATTTTAGCACGGCTAAACAACGCGAAAAGACACCCATTTTCGCGTTGTTTACCTTGATAGCTCAATCTGGACGAGCGCCCCTAATGTGATGTTGCCTTCGAACGCAACGCGGTCAGCTCACTGATACGCATAATCACCTGTACCGCTTTTTCCATACCGTCCTGAGAGGCAAATTCATGTTTGCCGTGATAGTTATATCCGCCGGTAAACAGATTCGGACAAGGTAAACCACGGAATGACAGATGAGCGCCATCGGTCCCCCCACGTATCGGTTTCATCACCGGCTCTACCCCACAGTCGCGCACAGCCTGTTGGGCCAGCTCAATAATATGCGGATATTTGGCAACCTGCTCATGCATATTGTAATAACTGTCCTCAATGGACAATTCAATATAGCAATCCGGGTGAAGTCCTTTGCCCAATGTTTCGGCGGCGCTAATCATAAACTGCTTACGTGCTTCAAAATTAAGACGATCAAAATCGCGCACAATATAGTGCATTTCCGCCCGATCGACACTGCCCTTCATGGTGTTCAAATGATAAAAACCCTGGTAACCCTCGGTGGTTTCCGGCGTTTCGTTAACCGGCATTAATTGATGAAACCGTGTGGCGAGGGTCAATGCATTAACCATAACACCCTTGGCAGAACCAGGATGGACATTATTGCCGACGATTTTTACCAGTACCGAGGCAGCATTGAAATTTTCATATTCCAATTCACCGATACCGCCACCGTCCATTGTGTAGGCCCATTCGGCGCCAAAACGTTCAACATCAAAAAACTGCGCGCCTTTGCCAACTTCTTCGTCCGGCGTAAAAGCGATGCGGATGTCACCATGGGGCAGTTGCTGATGTTTGATCCGCACCATCGCCGTGATTATTTCCGCAATACCGGCCTTATCATCGGCGCCTAGCAGGCTTTTACCGTCGGTGGTTATCAGCGTGTGCCCCAACAACTGGTGCAACACCGGGAACATGACCGGCGATAGAATTTCATCACCGTTGCCCAAGGCAATATCGCCGCCACGATAATTTTCCACGATTTGCGGATGGATATGTTTGCCGGAAAAATCCGGCGCAGTGTCCATATGGGAAATAAAACCAATGGTTGGCACCGCCCAGGCGACATTAGAAGGCAACGTGGCCATCAAACAACCATGATCGCTTAACGTCACCTGTTCAAATCCCAACGCGGTCAGCTCATCTTGTAATGCCCGCGCCAGTTTCCACTGTCCTTCGGTACTGGGTACCTGCTTAACCCCTGGTTTCGATTGGGTATCAAAGGAGACATAATTCAGAAAACGATCGAGTAATTTATCCATTTTTTCCGCCTGTCGCATCACTAGCGCCCATTATGGGTAGCGATGATTATCCAAATATTGTGTCAGGTCATTTTTCACTGTTTTGACCGAAAAAAAAGCAAGATTGCCTCAGCGAGATCCGCCGTAAACCCTCGCCCAATGTGAACTGCATCCGCAAATGCGTATTTTGCTGACGAAGCAGACGCGACTAAACCGACTTTACACTATTCACCATCATGCTTACAGCCCGCGTCGGCGGGTAGGCAATCAGCAGGTGTACAGGGTCGCATTCACCGTCCATCTCAATAATTTCACATTCACACTTTTCACACGCGGAACAAAACGCCTCACGTAGCGGCTCAATCATGTGCCCGTCAAAGAGCCTTTAAGTCGCTGTATTCGCCAACGCCGGCATAAATGGCCTCAAATACGGATATTTGATTACCCAGTAACGGACATGTGCGAGCAAAAGTGGCGCGGTATTAGGCGCAGGCATTTTGCGTAACATATACACCAGCCAAAAATAATAAGTCCTTTGGTTATAACCAAAAACATTATTATTAATAATAGAAATTATAGTTGAAAGCATTGTTGGATAAAACGTATTAAATTTACCATTGACATGGACCATTGAAATATATATGTTTGGTTATAACCATTTTATGAAGATTTTGTATGACGTTTTTTTATGTATTGCCAGTAATGGTAGCATTGCATTTTTACTATAAAAATGTAACTGAAAAGAAAACTCCCATAGTGTTTATTAATGTTTTTTGTGTCAGTTTTTTATTGTTCTTTATCGAAATAGTGATTGAAAATTATGATTTTATTGCACAATCGATAACTATTCCACTCAATGGAATCATAGTGATATTATCCGCCAGCATTATTGTGGCAATGGTGGCGATCGTATTTTATTTCAAGAAAGTGTAATGCAGGTAGCTATAAAATCCAAACTTATTTAACGGAATATTTAATTAAAGGAGATATAAATGTTTAGACCACAATTTGGCATCAATGCTAACCCGGCGCCGAACCAACCGAACCAACCAGACCAGAGCAGACCTAACCAGTGGAATTCAAATGGAATTGGGCCCTTAGTGATCGGTGTCGGTGCGAGTTCGATGCGCATGATCCCACCACCTGTAGGCGTAGGGATCACCATTACCGCCGACGTATTGGCTCGAGCAGCAAATCATCTGCCAGTAAATACCCCCATGCCCCATGGATCCCCCCATCGAGGCAAGCGAAACTCCCCCCGTTACCCTCGCTGTGCGGCTAACGCCTCAATAAACTGATCCACATACTTCGGTACACAAACGCTAGCCGGGCCGTAAATATGCTCCTCGAACTGGCTTTGCACATGGCTGGGCTCCAGATTGAGTTCCACCGTTCGGGCACCGCTCAAGCACGCTTCGTGTACAAAACCCGCTGCAGGATAAACATGCCCGGAGGTACCGATAGACAGGAAATAATCAGCATGACCAATAGCCGTGTAGATATCATCCATGCCCAGAGGCATCTCGCCAAACCAGACCACGTGTGGTCGCAGCACGGCGGGAAACTGACAGCAATGGCAACGATCGTGTTCGGTCACGTCTTCAGTCCATTCGAACACCTGACCACTGTTGACACAGCGCACCTTAAGCAACTCGCCGTGCATGTGGATAACGCGTCGACTGCCAGCACGCTCGTGCAAATTATCAATATTTTGCGTCACCAACAAAAAGTGATCGCCCAACACCTGTTCTAGCTCTGCCAACGCCAGATGGGCGGCGTTGGGTTTGATCTCTGGCTGCTGCAACTGGCGACGTCGAGCATTATAAAAAGCCTGTACCAGTTGCGGATCGCGCTGGAAGCCTTCGGGCGTGGCGACGTCTTCAACCCGATGTTCCTCCCACAGACCATCTGCCGCACGGAAGGTACGAATACCGGACTCAGCGGAAACACCCGCTCCGGTTAAGACCACTACAAAAGGTTTTTTCATTTTGGTTACCGCCATGGTGTCACGATGAAAAATACGTGAACGCAAACGCTGTTGCCTTAATCGTTTACTTTTACGAAACTGCATTAACCGGCGATGTATACGCATGCTACTGATTCCTTAAAACCTGGCAAAACCGACTTATTGACCACTTAGAACCCGCGCCGGGTCGATACGGCTTGCACGTCTGGCCGGATACCAACTGGCCAACAAACTCAGCAATAACGCCGTACCTAATACAATCGCCACGTCCAGCCAATGCAGCTCGGTAGGCAAAAAATCGATGGGGTAAATATCACCGGAAAGCAGATTATGCCCGAGCAGGTGTTCAATGCCCTTAACCAATGACGTCAAATTCAGCGCCGCCGCCACGCCAACCACCACGCCGCTGACACTGCCCGTTAAACCGGCCAGCAGGCCATACCAAATAAAAATAGCACGGGTTAGCCGGTCTTTAGCACCCAGGGTGCGCAATATGGCGATATCGGTACTTTTATCCTTCACCGCCATGACCAGAGTGGAAACAATATTAAAGCAGGCTACACCAATCACCAGCACCATGGCCAGATACATAATAGCCCGGATCATTTGGATATCCCGGTACATATAACCATAGGTGTTGATCCAGCTACGGATGTAGACATACGATTGCGTCACCTCTCCCGCGTCACGCACCAACTTATTGGCAGCAAAAGGATCCGCCATTTTAATGGCAATGCCGCTGATGTCATGCCCGCGGTCCAAATATTGCTGCGCATCGGCCAGCGGCACCATGGCGAAACTGTGATCCAATTGACCGTTGAGTGCCAAAATACCGCTGACCTGCAGCCTGATACGCTTAGGCTGCAGCAACTTCATCTCGGGATCGCTGTTGGGGATCATGATGGTTAACCAGTCCCCCTGTTTAACACCAAGGGCTACCGCGACACCCTGGCCGATAATAATCTGTTGTTTGCCGGCGGAAAAATTCTGCCACGCATTATTCTGCACATACGAAGGCAGCGCACTTAAATGCGACTCCTGCTGTGGATTGACCCCGCGCACCTGGATAGCTTTTAGCTTCGCGCCACGTTCCACCAGACCCGTGAAATTCAGGTAAGGTGCGGCCGCCTCGATACCGGGTACTTTTTCCACTCGGGCCAAAATGGCCGGCCAACCGGTAAACGGCGGGTTCACCGGTTCAATCTCCCCGTGGGGCACCACCGCCAGAATACGATGGTTCAACTCGCGTTCAAACCCGTTCATGGCGCTCAGACCGATAATCAGCACCGCCACGCCCAGAGCAATACCCACGGTGGAAATAATCGAAATCAGCGAAACCATACCACCGCTGCGCCGGCCACGGCTAAAGCGCAGTGCAATCTGTAACGCCAGTGGTATACCTCTCATCCACGGACTCCCGACAGATCGGCGTCTGGTTGCAACTGGCCGTCTCGCATTTCCAACTGACGATTCAGGCGCCGCGCCAAGTGCAAATCATGCGTCACCACCAGAAACGCCGTGCCCTGACGCATATTCAGTTCACCGAGTAGCTCAAAAATACTGTCGGCGGTACGCTGATCCAGGTTACCGGTTGGCTCGTCAGCCAATACCAGGGCGGGGTGATTGACCAATGCCCGTGCAATGGCGACCCGCTGGCGTTCACCGCCTGAGAGCTCCGAAGGACGATGATGGCCGCGTTTCTCCAGCCCCACCGCCGCCAACATCTCGCTGGCGCTAGCTTTGGCCTGCTGTGGCGTGGTGCCGCCGATCAGAAGCGGCATGGCAACATTTTCCATCGCGCTGAAATCCGGCAGCAAATGGTGAAATTGATAGATAAAACCCAAACGACGATTGCGAATTTCTGCACGTGCCTGAGAAGAGAGGCTGTTAAGCGGCTGGCCTTCGAAAATCACCTCTCCGGAAGTGGGTGCATCCAGCCCCCCCAACAGGTGCAGTAAGGTGCTTTTACCGGAACCGGAGCTGCCGACAATCGCCATCATTTCGCCCGGCTGCATGGAAAAGGTGACGTCACGCAGTACGTCGGTGAAGAGTTTGCCTTCTTGGTAACGCTTACTCAGATTGTTACATTGCAACAAAGGAGCATTATTCATAACGTAAAGCCTCAGCGGGGTGTGCGGCGGCCGCGCGCCAGGAAGGATACAGCGTGGATAACAACGCCACCACCATCGCCAATAGAGCAATGGTGACCACCTGTAGCGGTTCGATATCAATTGGCAACTGGGCACCATCGAGGAACGAGCCAATCACCGGCATCAAATTATTCAGTTGGCTGGCTAGCAACAGGCCCAGGCCGGTACCCAGCAACGCGCCAATAACACCGGCACCGGCACCCTGCACCATAAATACCAGCATCACCTGACGGCGGGTCAGCCCCAGCGTTTGTAAGATGGCCACTTCGGCCTGTTTTTCCATCACCAGCAGGCCTAGCGAAGTAATGATATTAAACGCCGCCACCGCGACAATCAGGCTAAGCAGCAATCCCATCATGTTTTTTTCCATCCGTACCGCCTGGAACAGCTCACCTTTACGTTCACGCCAGTCTTTCCATTCGGTCCCGGCGGGTAACGTTTGGCGGCTAACCGATTCAACGTCTAGTGGATTTTTCAGCCACAGGCGCCAGCCGGTAATATTGCCGAGCGGATAACGCATCAGGCGCGAAGCATCCTGTTGGTTGGTCAGCAATTCGTATTCGTCCACTTCACTATTGGCGGCAAAGGTGCCCACCACGGTGAACAATCGCTGACTGGGGATGCGCCCCATCGGGGTAAACTGGCTGGCACCCGGCACCATCAAACGCACCTGGTCGCCGCGTTTCACGCCGAGTTGGCTGGCCAACTGCTCGCCGAGGATCACCTGATAACCGCCCGGTTGCAACTGATCCAAACGCACATTAACCAAATAACGTGCCAAGGGTTCAGGATCATCAGGATTCACACCCAGCATCACGCCCACCGCTACGCTGCGCGCGCTTTGCAGTACCACATCAGCGGTGGTTAACGGCACGATTCGGCTAACACCCTTAAGTCCTTCTAGCGCCGAGGACGGAATGCGTTTAGGATCCAGTGAACCGCTGGGTGTGGTGATTAACGCCTGGGGCATGACGCCCAAGATATTGCCTTCCAGCTCACGCTCAAAGCCGTTCATCACCGATAAGACGGTGACCAGGGCCATAACGCCCAGCGTGATGCCGATGGAGGATAACCAGGAGACAAAGCGCCCGAATCGGTCTGATGCCCGCCCACGCATGTAACGCAGGCCGATATATAATGCGACAGGTTGATACATTGAATTCCGTTTTGATGCGGTTGCCAAAGCAAAGTGATCAAGGATAATAAAGGGTCGTACCCTATTATGGAACCACTAACCACCTCTAGAACCGGCTTTTATTCTTGTTAGGCCGCCGAACATGAGCCATCATGCTTACTGCATGACCGTTTTGCCGCAGGCCATCGCGTATTGGCCCCAGGCCGCAAGAGAAGAGATCTAACCACTGTTTATGTCCGAACATTATCGATATACCTTACCCACTAAGCCCGGTGAGCAGCGTTTATTGGGCCAACTCACCGGCGCCGCCTGCGCCGTGGAATGCGCCGCTATTGTCGAACGCTACCCCGGCCCGGTAATGCTGGTCGCGCCCGACATGCAAAATGCACTGCGCCTGCACGACGAAATCCGGCAGTTCACGCGCCATCCGGTCATTACCTTGCCCGACTGGGAAACATTGCCTTACGACAATTTTTCTCCCCATCAGGAGATCATTTCCGATCGGCTATCGACGCTCTACCGGCTGCCGTCATCAGAACGCGGGATTATTATCCTGCCAATTAATACCCTGATGCAACGGGTATGCCCACATTCCTTCCTTCATGGCCACGCGCTGTTGATGAAAAAAGGGCAGCGCCTGTCGCGGGACAAGCTGCGCACCCAGTTGGAACAAGCCGGCTATCGTAGCGTCGATCAGGTCATGGAACACGGCGAGTTTGCTACCCGTGGCGCCCTGCTCGATCTGTACCCCATGGGCAGCGAAGAACCCTATCGCATTGATTTCTTCGATGATGAAATCGATAGCCTACGCATCTTTGATGTGGATACCCAACGTACTTTACACGAAGTGGAACACATTAATCTGCTGCCGGCCCATGAGTTCCCCACCGACAAAACCGCCATTGAATTGTTCCGCAGCCAGTGGCGTGAACAGTTCGACGTCAGGCGCGACGGGGAGCATATCTACCAGCAGGTCAGCAAAGGAATGCTACCCGCCGGCATCGAATACTGGCAACCGCTATTCTTTAGCGAACCGCTGCCCGCCTTGTTTAGTTACTTGCCAGCCAACACCTTATTGATCAATACCGGCGATCTGGCCGCTGGCGCCGAACGGTTCTGGCATGACGCCAGCCAGCGTTACGAGAATCGACGAGTAGACCCCATGCGGCCACTGGTGGCACCCGAAACGTTATGGCTACGCGTGGACGGATTGTTCAATGAACTGAAAAACTGGCCACGCGTGCAGTTGATCGGCGAAAAACTGGCCGACAAAGCCGCTAACGTGAATATGGAGTATCAACCGCTGCCGGATTTGGCGGTCGACGCGCAAAATAAAGCGCCCATGGATAAGTTGCGCCAGTTTTGCGAAGCATTCGACGGCAGCATCATTTTTTCGGTGGAAAGTGAAGGCCGACGCGAAACCCTGCAGGAACTGCTGGCTCGCATCAAGCTCAACCCCAAATTGATCGCTCGGCTCGACGATATCGACCGCCCTGGCCATTTTTTGATTATCGGTGCCAGTGAGCGCGGTTTTATCGACCATTACCGCCAACGCGCCCTGATCTGTGAAGGGGATTTACTGGGCGAACGCGTCAGTCGCCGACGCCAGGATAATCGCCGAACCATCAATGCCGATACGCTGATTCGCAATCTGGCTGAGCTTCATCCCGGCCAGCCGGTGGTCCATCTGGAGCACGGTGTCGGCCGTTACGCCGGAATGACCACACTCGAAGCCGGTGGCATCAAGGCTGAATACCTGATTCTCACCTATGCCGGCAACGATAAGTTGTATGTGCCGGTATCTTCATTGCATTTAATCAGTCGCTACGCAGGTGGTGCGGAAGAAAATGCACCCTTGCATCGGCTTGGGGGTGATGTCTGGTCGCGGGCGCGGCAAAAAGCCGCGGAGCGGGTGCGCGACGTTGCGGCCGAACTGCTGGATATTTATGCCCAGCGCGCCGCCAAGGTCGGTTTCGCCTTTCGACAGAACCGCGAAAATTACCAACTGTTTTGCGAAGGTTTTCCCTTCGAACCTACCCCGGATCAGGCACAGGCGATCAATGCCGTGCTCAGCGACATGTGCCAACCGCTGGCCATGGACCGCTTGGTGTGTGGTGATGTGGGCTTCGGTAAAACCGAAGTCGCGATGCGCGCCGCGTTCCTGGCGATTGAGAATCATAAACAGGTGGCGGTGCTGGTACCGACTACCCTACTCGCTCAACAGCACTTCGATAATTTCCGCGACCGCTTTGCCAACTGGCCGGTACGCATCGAGATGATTTCGCGCTTTCGCAGCGCCAAAGATCAGGCCCAGGTGATTGAACAAACCGCAGAAGGCAAGGTGGACATCCTGATCGGTACCCATAAGCTGTTGCAAAGTGATATTAAATGGCGCGATTTAGGCTTGTTGGTGGTCGATGAAGAACATCGATTTGGGGTTCGTCATAAGGAACGTATCAAAGCCATGCGCGCCGACGTGGACATCCTGACCCTGACCGCTACCCCGATTCCGCGCACCTTGAATATGGCGATGAGCGGCATGCGCGATCTGTCGATTATCGCCACCGCGCCAGCGCGCCGCCTGGCGGTAAAAACCTTTGTCCGGGAGTATGACAGCCTGGTAATACGCGAGGCGATCCTGCGTGAGGTATTGCGCGGCGGTCAGGTCTATTATCTTTATAATGACGTGGAAAATATCGAAAAGGCCACCCTGCGCCTGCAAGAACTGGTGCCCGAGGCACGTATTGCCATCGGCCATGGACAAATGCGCGAGCGGGATTTGGAACGGGTGATGAACGATTTCCATCACCAGCGGTTTAATGTGCTGGTGTGTACCACCATCATCGAAACCGGCATCGATATCGCCAACGCCAATACCATTATCATTGAGCGTGCCGACAACTTCGGACTGGCCCAGCTTCATCAGCTACGTGGACGCGTGGGACGCTCCCATCACCAGGCTTATGCTTATTTGCTGACGCCACCACCTAAAGCCATGAGCAAGGATGCCTTGAAACGGTTGGAGGCTATTGCTTCGTTGGAAGATTTAGGCGCCGGTTTTGCTCTGGCAACGCACGATCTGGAGATTCGCGGCGCAGGCGAACTGCTGGGCGAAGACCAAAGCGGCCAGTTGCAAACCATCGGTTTTTCACTGTACATGGAACTGCTGGAGAGCGCGGTAGAGGCGCTCAAATCCGGACGCGAACCCTCGTTGGACGATTTAACCAGTCAGCTCACCGATGTCGAGCTACGCATGCCGGCCCTACTGCCGGAAGAGTATATTCCTGATGTGAACACCCGGCTGTCGTTCTACAAACGTATTGCCAGCGCGGCGGATACGCGAGACATTGATGAACTCAAGGTCGAACTCATCGATCGCTTTGGTCTCTTGCCCGATGCGGCACGACACTTGCTGGAAATCGCCGTCCTACGCCAGCAGGCCCGCGGGCTGGGCATTAAGCGTATCGAAGGCAATGAGAAAGGGGGTTTCATTGAATTTAGCGAGAAGAACTGCGTCGATCCGGTCTATCTGATTGGGTTGCTGCAGCGGGATTACCAGACGTTCCGTCTGGACGGGCCCACGCGGCTGAAATTTATCACCCCGCTGCCCGATCGCCTTGAGCGTTTGAAATATGTCCATCATCTGCTAGAGGAGCTTAATCAGCATAGGCTACCGGCCTGACGCCAGTCAAACTGCGCCAACACGCGGCGTATCATGGGCATCACACGTCCCAGGTGCCGATCGAGCACCTGGGACAATCGATTATGCCGATGTATTCAGTTCCAGCCGACCTTGGTTATCCAGGGGAATTTGCGTGCCTGGATCGTGATCCATGCGAATTTTGCCTTGCTGATTGCCTATTTTGTAGGTCACGTCATAGCCGATCCGTTTTTGCGATTTATCATAAACCGTCTGGCAGCGTTGCTGGCTAGTGGAATAGGTGTCTCTGTCCTGCAAACTGCCCTGTACCTGGTTACCGGCGTACCCTCCAGCCAATGCACCGGCCACCGTCGTCACATCCTTACCATGTCCGCCTCCGAACTGGTGACCCAGTACCCCGCCCGCCACCGCGCCCAACAATGATCCCGCGATTTTGTTTTCATCTTGTACCGGCCGACGATGGGTTACGGTAACATTACGGCATTGTTGACGCGGGGTTTTAATGGTTTCATTGATGGGGGTAGCCGTGACCACTTGGGCATATTGCGGGCCGGATGAAAAGAGATCCAGACCAGCCACTGCCGCGATGCCTGAAGCCGCCGCAATCCCAATACCGACCCCGGCTAACATTGATTTATTCATGGAAAATCCTCCAGACGTCATTCCCACGCGTTTATTTCACCTCAGGTTGCCCCATCCCGCCCCCGTCAAACCAGCCGCTTGCAGGGAATCGCTTTGTTGATAGGCAATACCCGTTTGATTTTACATGACTCCTCTAGCTCGGCGCGCGTGAATCACCGGTCAGATAATACGTACTCTGCACGAAGCGGTTAGGCACCACAATCAGACGAATAGCGAAAACAGATGACAAACATGTCATTAGGCCGGTATTTGAGAAAATTCCTACGACGAGGCCAAGTGGTTGCTCAAACGAATAGGTTGGTCTGCGTCAATGATTGCACCGGTAGGCGACAATCTATACATGAAAAGGAGATCACCGCGGGTGTGCGCCGAACGCTACAATCCGCGTTTCGACGCATCACCTAGCGATGCTATTACCGCGCGGGAAGCATCATCAATGCAATTTTAAATGCGGACGAATCACTCGGTTAATCCGTCCCACCAATATAATCAGACCGGTTTTCATCACACCGTGCAGCGCCACTTGGTGCATACGATACAGTGAAATATAGGCCGCCCGCGCGATACGCCCTTCGACCATCATGGAACCGCGCATAAGATTTCCCATCAGGCTACCCACCGTACTGAAGCGAGATAGTGATACTAGCGAACCATGATCTTTATATACATAAGGCTTAAGCGCCTGGCCCTTGAGCAGCGCCAGAATATTGCTATAGGTTTTGGTGGCCATCTGGTGAGCTGCCTGTGCACGCGGCGGCACAAACCCTCCTGCTGCCTGTGGACATGAGGCACAGTCGCCAATGGCGAATATAGCCGGATCGCGGGTGGTTTGCAGCGTGGGTTCTACCACCAATTGGTTGGTGCGATTGGTTTCCAGCTCACCGATATCTTTGAGAAAATCTGGAGCTTTGATCCCTGCCGCCCATACCATTAATTCCGCCGGGATAAATTCACCGTCTTTGGTAGTGAGGCCACCGGGCTCCGCGCGGGTTACCAAGGTGTTGGTCAGTACTCTGACGCCCATTTTACTGAGCTCCTGATGTGCGGATGTGGAAATACGCACCGGCAAAACCGGTAAAATACGCTCTCCCGCCTCAACCAACGTCACGTTAAGCGCCTGGCTATTGAGTCCTTTAAACCCGTAGCTGTGCAACTCTTGTACCGCATTATGTAACTCGGCCGATAGTTCAACGCCGGTGGCTCCGCCGCCTACGATGGCGATATTCACCCGGTCATCAGGCGAGGCATGGGTGGAAAAGCGTAGGAACAGATTAAGCATTTCATTATGGAAACGCTGGGCCTGGGTCGGACTATCGAGGAAGATACAGTGCTCTTTTACCCCAGTAGTACCGAAGTCATTGGAAACACTGCCGAGCGCCATCACCAGGATGTCATAGGACAACTGACGGGCCTCTACCAGACGCTCCCCTTGGGTATCGAGGATTTCGCCGAGCAGCAGCGTTTTTTCCTGCCGGTTGATATCCGTCAGGCTACCCAACTGGAAATGGAAGTGATGATTACGGGCATGCGCCAGATAGCTGATGGCGTCAACACCTTCATCGAGCGAACCCGCAGCCAGTTCATGTAACAACGGCTTCCACAGATGGCTATGATTACGATCTACCAGGGTGATTTCGGCTTTTTTACCGCGCCCGAGGGATGACCCAAGACGGGTAGCCAACTCCAGGCCGCCGGCACCGCCACCAACGATAACAATTTTTTTCAGGGGTGATGACAAAATAACCTCCAATTGTAAACCACTCGTTAACTAAGAGTAAATAAAAATACCCTTATAAAACACGTGGTTACATTACATAAAATGACGCCAGGCGTCAGATTATCATGTCAGGTCATTTGGTCACACCAAAATTGATATAAATCAATTTTACGCTTTAACGCCCCCCATCGCGCTAGCGATCTGCAGCAAGGCCACCAATGAGGACCGCAGCATCATAGCTGCCGACTGAAGCTATCAGCCCAAGGCTTTAAACGCTTGCATACGTTGCAGATGAGGCGCCATATTTTTGAATTTGTGACCTTCGGTTTCATCCCAAATAATTTCATAATACTGGCCAAGCAACTCGGCGCTACGGCGATTGTCCAGCGCATCATCCAAACGGGAAAGTATCGCCAGGCAGCGATCACGATTCTTGTCGCGGAAATTTTCCACACACTTCGTCGAGATGTCCACATACTCTTCTGGCCGATCGATTTTACCCGGCATATTTTCCTGCGGAAATAAATTGGGATTAACGATCACCTGACGCATGTCACATAAAAAACCGATACGTTCCGCCCAAAAGCCGCCTAAACCAACGCCGCAAATCAATGGACGCTCGTCATCGGTCAATTGCTGCATCTTATTCACTTCTTTGAGTAGATGCTGCATGTCATGGCGTGGATGAAGAGTGCTGTAGCTAATCAAACGCACATCCGGATCGATAAACTGCAGTTGCAGCACTTTCTCGTGGTTACCGGGACTGTTCGAATCAAAACCGTGCAAATAGATGATCATCACTATCCTCGCCTTTACCCGTTATCTCCAAGTTGCAGGTGGGTTGGCAACGCTTATGTACCTAACCACTTACCTGAGTAAGTCGTAGCACCTTACGCTTGCCGCCTACCCGCGCCTCAAAATCCAATAGGTCGATAAATAAGTCTGACCGCTGGCCTCAACGGCCGTGGAGGTCTTCTCGTCGCTGCTTTTCTTCAGCCCAGTGCTGCGTTAACCGGGTCAGCCGTTGGTGAGTCTCCCGCCAGCGCTGGGATGCCAGCAATTCTTTCCAAATATAGACTCTTTGATGATATAACGCATCGAGGCCTTCAACATTGATCGCAGACAGATTATCAAGCACCGTTACTGCGCCGGCGCGATTGTTACAGACGAGTATCATGTCACAACCGGCGCTCAGCGACGCCTGGGCTCGTTCGGCGTACCCACCCATTATTGCCGCCCCTTCCATCGATAAATCATCGGAAAAAATGATGCCGTTGAATTTTAATTCCTGGCGCAACATCTCTTTTAGCCATTTTGCCGACGCACTGGCGGGTAAATCATCGACTTCGGTATAGATCACATGGGCCGGCATAATAGCGTCAAGTGCACCACGCGCAATAAGCGTAGAGAACACCTGCATATCTTTAGCGCGAATCTCTGCCAGCGAACGGCCATCCCGCGGCGTTTCCTTATGCGAATCCGCGCTGACTGCACCATGGCCAGGGAAATGCTTGCCGGTGGCTTTCATTCCCGCCAGATGCATACCGCTAATAAAGCTTTCCGCCAGCGTGATGGCCGGCTCCGGCAAGTGATGAAAGGCGCGCTCGCCAATGGCCGCACTGCCGTGGCCAATGTCTAGCACCGGCGCGAAGCTGATGTCGATATCCATGGCGATCATTTCAGCCGCCATCAACCAACCGGCATCCTGCGCCAGTGCGATGGCTTCCGGCATCGGATGCAGCGCCGCATAGGACTCGGCGGCCGGTAACGCGGTAAACCCGTCGCGGAAACGCTGTACCCGGCCGCCCTCTTGATCCACCGCCACCACCAGCCGCTGGCGAGACGCCTGGCGGATCTGTTTGATGAGCGACGCCAACTGTTCGGGATCGTGGTAATTACGGGTGAACAAAATGACACCGCCCACCGTAGGGTGCTGCAGTATTTCGCGTTCTTCGTTATCCAGCTCATAGCTGGCGACATCTAACATCAATGGACCCACACCGACCTCAACCCTTAACGTATTGATAAAACTTACCTGCCGATCAAAACGGCAGCCCCAAACGCCGTCGCAGCGGCGTAGCTGCCGTCACAAACTGCTGTTGGCGGGTCTGCCCCCAACGAGCTTCGTACCACATCATCATCAGATAATCGACCCAAGGCGCCCATGCAGCGATCCGCTGTTGCAGCACCGGTGCGCCATAACCGGCCCCGCTGGCACAATAGGTGCGCAGCAAAGCCTGTTGCTCGCACGCATTCAAGTCGTTACCTCGAACCAATGCCGCTAATTCCAGGGCAATATCGCCATCTGCGGCATACTCCCAATCGATCAGTAATAGATCGCCGTCAACGCTGCGTAGCACATTGCCAGGATGCAGATCCATATGCAAAGGGGCGATATGCAAAGCCGCTGGCATCTTTTGGCGCATAAATCGCTGCTGCAAGCGTAACCAGGCAGGACAGCGGCGATCCGGGTCGCTGGCCTGCCAGTAAACGGCGTAACGGGCACGTAGATTGAGGGGATAACCATAAAGAGGACGCCGGTGGAGCTGCCGTAACCGGCGCGCCAGTCCGCCGCCGCTCAGCTCGTCCTGCCATAGGGCGGGCGACAGGTTTTCTCCCGCCAGCCAATCCACCAGCAGCCATTGCGCCCAGCGGCCGCGTGGCCTCGGCGCCAGTTTGCTGGGCAGCAACTGGCGCAAGATACGGTATTCTCGCTGCCTTTCGACCCCAAGCACCCGCTTTTGCGGCGTGTTTTCGCGCGCCAGACAGTCGTTGCCCGGTGCGCGAACCCGCCAGCTTTCTCCCGTCAGTCCGTTTACCGGTTCGATATGGTACTGGTTACGATTAACCCCAGGCCACATCCGACTTAGCAGCTCATCGAGCATAACGTCACTCTTGCGCAAGCCCTTTACCCGACCAGATAATTTCGCCCGATTGCACCAGCATCAGCTGTAGCTCAAGCTCTGGCAGCTTGGCATCGCCGCTGACGTCGCTATACAACACATATTGCGCATTCACATAACGCGCCAAGCCAATCGCCTTGGAACGCGACTCCAGGCTATCGTCCACCGACAGGCCAAGAGTCTGCTTAGCCAAGACCAGTTGATTCTGGCCAATCAAGGTGAACTGGTGATTAGAGTCCAGTGCGCTATACAACGCCGCGGTGGCTTTGTCGGTCTGAACACTGCCGTTGGTGTTATTTTTCACCGAATTGATCAACAGTACGCTGCCAGGCGCTATCCCTTGCACGCCAAGCATCTGCTGAATCAGCGGCGCGACACTCGCCTGCCAGTCGAGGGTATGCATCTTAGGCGGCATCGGTACTGGCGTCGACTCTGGCGGCGCAGGTGGCGGTGTTTGAATCGGCTCCACGGTGGCGGGCGGCTGCTGAGGTTCCGGCGTACGTGTTGGACAGCCGGTCAACACCAACGTGGCCAATAAGATAAATAGAGACTTTTTCATCATCTTGCACTCAAAAATCATAAGAAAAGAGACAGGCGCACACGCTTAGCCTCAAGATTACCGTTGACAGAATCCAGGCTAACATCAGCACCGGCGGGAACCGTCACCGTACGAACATCGGCGAAAGGCAAAATATCCAGCCCCTGCTCGTCATACCAATAAAACCGATAATGTATCGTGACAGCATGATGTTGCCGGTTATGGATAACCGACTGCGCCCGCAGACGCCCCTTATCGTCACTCATTTCCGGCTTGCCAACACTGATACCTGCGGTCATGACCGAAGGATCCATAATCAGCGTCTGTCGATCGTTAATCATCAGCGTGTCTTTTGGGTTTTGCCCGCAGCCCGCAAGCGTCAGCAATACGGTCAATAACGGCAGTACAAAACGCAGGGTTCGACCCGACCCGGTAATGTTCAGGCGCAGGGTTGCACTCAAAACGAGACCAATGGGCCAAGCGCGCGACCACCCAACAGATGCATATGCAAATGATAAACTTCTTGGCCACCATCACGGTTACAATTAACAATCAGCCTAAAACCGTCTTTGGCAATGCCTTCCTGCTCGGCGATTTTCGCTGCGGCGGTAAACATCCGTCCCAACGCCGCTTCATGCACGGCGGTGACGTCATTAACGGTTGGGATCAGAACATTGGGCACAATGACAATATGGCTGGGTGCTTTGGGGGAGATATCGCGAAAGGCAGTAACCAGTTCATCTTGATAAACGATATCTGCGGGAATTTCCCGGCGAATAATTTTACTGAAAATAGTTTCTTCGGCCATGACATCTTTCCTTGTATCAAAACAGGTTAGTGCATGGAGTATGAGCGACTTATGCCCTTTCTTTCAACCTCAGGATGGTTTTATTAACGGGTATGCTATCAGAGGGAGGTTCCTCTTGATAAGAACCCCCCTCTCGCGCCCTAACACCCAGAAATGGATTTACGGCATCTCGTCATTTTGCCCATCATGCGCGCGTTGCTCAGGCAAACTGACGGATATACTCGTCCATATCGGTTTTCAGATTATCGGACTTGGTGCCGAAGATCGCCTGTACACCAGACCCCGCTACCACCACTCCCGCCGCGCCCAGGCGTTTTAAACCGGCTTGGTCAACCTTAGAGATATCCGCTACGCTTATCCGCAGCCGGGTGATGCAGGCATCTAAATTGGTAATATTCTCCTTGCCACCAAACGCCTTAACCAGCGCACCAGCCATTTCGCTGCCGCCTTGAGCTTGGGTGACCTGCTGACTGGTGGTTTCCCGTCCGGGTGTTTTGAGGTCCAGCCTGATAATCAGTACCCGGAAAATGGTGTAATACACCAGGGCATAACCAACCCCAACCAGCGGGAACAGCCAGATCCGGCTACTGTTACCACTGAGTACGATAAAATCGATCAGACCGTGGGAAAAGCTGGTGCCATCACGCATGCCTAACAGGATGCACAACGGGAATGCCAACCCGGCCAAGATGGCGTGGATGACATACAGGATCGGCGCCACAAACATAAACGAGAATTCGATCGGCTCGGTAATGCCCGTCAGGAAAGAGGTCAGTGCCGCGGAAATCATGATACCGCCAACTTTCGCGCGATTCTCCGGTTTGGCGCAGTGCCATATAGCAATCGCGGCGGCGGGCAGGCCGTACATTTTAAACAAAAATCCGCCGGATAATTTCCCTGCAGTCGGATCACCCGCCATATAGCGCGGGATGTCGCCATGGAATACCTGACCGGCGGTATTGGTAAATTCACCTACCTGCATTTGGAACGGCACATTCCAAATGTGGTGCAACCCAAAAGGCACCAGTGCGCGTTCAACCAGGCCATAAATGCCAAAAGCAACCACCGGATTCTGGTACGCCGCCCACTGAGAGAAATCCTGGATTGCTGAGCCGACAGGCGGCCAAATGAAGGAAAGCACCACGCCCAGCACAATGGCGCACAACCCTGAAATAATCGGCACAAACCGCTTACCAGCAAAAAACCCCAGGTATTCCGGCAATTTGATGCGATAAAAGCGATTAAACATGTAGGCCGCGATGGCACCGGAAATAATACCGCCCAATACGCCGGTATCGGCAAGATGTTTAGCGGCGATCTCTGCCGGTGGTAAATGCAGCACCAATGGTGCAACCACCAGCATGGTTTTCACCATAATGCCGTATGCAACCACCGAAGCTAATGCCGCTACGCCGTCATTATTGGTAAAACCAAGCGCCACGCCGATGGCAAAAATCAGTGGCATATTGCTGAATACCGATCCGCCGGCCTCGGCCATTACATGGGAAATGACCGCAGGTATCCAGCTGAAATCGGCTGAACCGACCCCTAGAAGAATCCCGGCGATAGGCAATACCGATACCGGCAGCATAAGCGATTTACCGACTTTCTGCAGGTTGGCAAATGCGTTTTTGAACATAATAAGTGTTACTCCTGAAGATAAAATAATGCTGAAGTTAGTGCGCAATGCTACGGGTGCAAAAGCCTCTTGGGACTTTTGATCTGCAGGCCCCCATGGCCTTTATATTTATTATGGAGAGTAAAATAAATCATTAAGACAGTATTTGATACCAGTCACGTTTCGCGCCTAAGCGCTTGCTTTTTAGGGCATCATCGCACTCAATGAGACGAAGCGTTGAGCTAGACTGGCGGCAACTTCATGCCAGCGCCCCTATTTGGCGGCGCAAGAGTAACGCGAATTAACGGGGATTACGAGAGGAAAATATGGCGTAACCGAAGGTTCAAACCTGGCGGGTTAAACGAACGGAATCGATATGGAACAGACGACCAAAATTAGCCGTGGTGGCCTCAGCCAATGTCTCGATCGTCACGCCCTTAAGCTCGGCCATAAAATTGGCCACATCACGCACATAGGCGGGCTGATTTTCCTTACCGCGAAAAGGCACCGGCGCCAAATAGGGTGAATCGGTTTCCACCAGCAGACGATCTAACGGCACATAACGTGCAGCTTCGCGCAACGCGTCGGCGTTACGAAAAGTTACCATGCCGGAAAACGAGATATAGAATCCCAAATCCAACAAAATTCTGGCTGTTTCAATGTCTTCGGTAAAACAATGTAATACCCCACCACACTCGCCAGCGCGCTCTTCGTGCAGGATTGCCAGGGTGTCTTCCCGCGCTGCGCGGGTGTGGATGATCACCGGCTTATTCAGTTGCCGGCCAATGCGGATATGCTCACGCAGAGACGTCTGTTGCTCGGCTTTATTATCCTGCTGATAATAGTAATCTAGCCCGGTTTCCCCCAAAGCAACCACCTCATCATCAGCGGACAATTTCAGTAATTCTGCAAAATCATAGGGTTCATCCAGGTTAAGGGGATGAATGCCACAGGAGAGTAAAACGTCGTCACGCTTGCCAATCAGATCACGCGTACGACAAAAACCCGCCAAGGTGGTGGCCACCGCTAGCATCAGATGGACATCACGTGCGCCAGCTTTAGCGACCACATCGGCCACGTCGCGATGCAGCGTCTCATAATTCAATCCATCCAGATGGCAGTGGGAATCGACTAAAAACATGACTATACCTTTTATAAAGTCCAGGGATGCATACGCTCGTGCAGCGCATCATTTTCCCAGTTAAGCAATTGATTGGTTAACAACAGTTCGCGGTTGATTCCCGCGATGGCTTGCCATTGGCCGCGACAGTGCAGCCATTGTTGCAGCTGATGATGCAAGGTCCCGGCCTGATAACGGCCACCCAGTTCACTCACCAAGCGCTTTTGATCCTGATTAATTATAAAACGCCCGGCGTCTTGTTGCCATTTCAACGCATCGGTAAGCAAACTCAGCAACCAATACAACGGTTCATCATCCTTGTCTTTGTTCAGCAAGGGCAATAACAGCAGGAAATCCTGCTGGGTGATGGCCTGCTCAAGACCCGCGCACAAAGCCAAACGTTCCGTCCACCGCGCGGGCTGCAGCAGTTCAAGGGCGCCAAGGGGTGCCGCGTCCGACAGACGCAACGCGGTACGTGCCTGCTCTTCGGATGCAATACCTTGCTGATGTAGCCACAGTAGTCCCGTTGCTTCGTCCACCGGCGCCAAATGCCAATAAAGACAGCGGCTACGCAGCGTCGGCAGCAACTGGGATGGTTCGCGACATCCCAGCAAAAAATAGGTCCGCTCGGGGGGTTCCTCCAGCGTTTTTAGCAGCGCATTAGCCGCCTGCTCGGTAAGTAACTCACTTTGTGGCAACCATACCACTTTCGCCCCTCCCTGCTGGGCATGGTTGTACAAGGGGTCGATGATCTGGCGAATGGCGTCCACCCCTAAGCTCAATCGACCTTTCTCCGGCTCCGGCTGATAAAAATCAGGGTGATTGCCGGCCAACATCAATCTGCAGCTATGACAGTGACCACAACTTTTAATGCCCTGCGGTTGTTGGCAGATCAGCCAACGCGCCAGGGCATAAAACAGCGACGGTTCGCCGTTGCCTTTGGCTGCATGGATCAGCAGGGCATGGTGACCACGCCCTTCCTGGTAACGGGCCAGAATGTGCCGATATGGCGCATTCAGCCAAGGATACCATTTCACGAACCCGACTCCTGCAGGAGAAACCAGGTATTGAGTCGTTCACGCAAAGCATCGCTCACCTGGGCCAGCGATTGGCTAGCATCCAGGGTGACAATAGTGGGGTCACCTGCGGCCAGCGCCTGGTAGCGCAACCGAGTGCGTTCAAAAAAAGCCAGCGATTCCTGCTCGATACGATCAAGCTCACCCCGGGCTCTGGCCCGCTGTAGTCCCAGCGCAGGGGGCAAGTCGAGATACAAGGTTAAATGGGGACGAAAATCACCCAGGACCAAATCGCGCAGGGCTAACAACAACGTCGGATCGATGCCTCGCCCGCCGCCCTGATACGCCTGGGACGAGAGATCGTGTCGATCGCCAATGACCCACGCACCGCGTGCTAATGCCGGTTTTATCACATTATCAACCAACTGGGCCCGTGCGGCGTATAACATCAGCAGTTCCGCTTTATCCGTCACCTTCTCGTTATCGATACCATCCTTGATTAACCGACGCAACACCTCAGCTAACGGCGTACCACCGGGTTCGCGGGTAAAAACCACATCATGCACACCATGGCGAGCAAGCGTTTCGACCAGCACATTGATGGCGCTGGTTTTACCGGCCCCTTCTAGCCCTTCGATCACGATGAATTTACTGTCCATTGTTTTCCTTAACGCTTTCACGATATTGCTGTACTGCCCGGTTATGGCTGGCCAGATTGTTGCTGAATACATGGCCACCCTTGCCGCTGGCGACAAAATATAGATAGGAGGTCTTGGCAGGGTGCGCGGCAGCATCCAGCGCGGCCAGGCCCGGCATAGCAATCGGCGTAGGAGGCAGCCCGGTAATGACATAGGTGTTATACGGCGTCGGCGTGATCAAATCTTGTTTGCCAATAGTACCGCGATAACGCTCCCCCATGCCATAAATCACGGTCGGATCCGTTTGCAACCGCATGCCAAGGCGTAGCCGATTAATAAATACCGATGCCACCTTGGCCCGTTCGTCAGGCTCGCCGGTCTCTTTTTCCACAATGGAGGCCATCGTCAGCAAATCCGCTGGCGTTTTGTAAGGCAAACCCTCAGCCCGATCGTGCCAAACCTGCTCCAAGATGCTATCCATCCGCTGCTCGGCGCGCTTTAACAGCGCGACATCTTGAGTCTTCGCGGTATAAAGATAGGTATCGGGATAAAAACGGCCCTCCAGTGAGGTTGATGGCGACTCGCCCAGTCGGCTGGCCAGTTGATCTAACGCCACGTCACGCAGGCTATGCTCAAGATAAGGCGCCTGGTCCAAAATTGCCAGCCAATCCTTGAGCGACGACCCTTCGACAAACCGAATGGAAAATTGCGCTTCACGGCCACTTACCAGCAGCTCCAACATCTGGCGCACCGTCATGCCAACGGTAAAACGGTAGGTGCCGGCTTTGAAGTTGGCCAGTTTCGGATCAACTAGCCACAGGCCGGGTAACCACCGGGTACGTTTGACGATATGTTGCTTGCTCAGCGCGATTTTAAGCCCATCACGACCGGTACCGGCGGGCAAGGTAAATAGGGTATCTTCACGAATGGTCAAATGAGAAGCGGCAAAATGCTTAATTTGGAACAAACAAAACGCACCGGCAGCCAGTAGGATAACGACAATCAACAACAACTTTTTCTTCATGCAATAACTCTATTAACAGTTTGGACTGATAAAATCAAATAGGGTCCTGGCACCCGTGTAACATTGTTCATCAATACGGTTCACCGGCAATACCGGCATCAGCGCGTTGCAAATAATCACTTCATCAGCTTCTTTAATTTGGTACATAAATGCCTCCCCCATATGCACGTCAAAAGGCGAGCCGCGAAGCAGGTGCAGTATATGGTTGCGCATGATACCAGCCACACCGGCGAAGCGCAGGTCGGGCGTGAAGACATCATCGCCGGTACGCCAAAAAATATTGGCCGCGCAGCACTCGATCACATTACACTCGTCGTCCAGCACCAGGGCTTCTTGCGCCTCGGTTTGGCGGTCCAGGTAAGCGCGGATCATCACCTGCTCCAAACGATTAAGATGTTTTACCCCAGCCAACATTGAGCTACGGCCCAGCCGGACAGGACTTTTCGCCAACATCACCCCTTCGTCGCGCCACGTGGCATACTCTGCCGGGATAGGGCGATGGCTAAGAATACGGACTGGCTCGGTACAGCCTGCCGGACTGTAACCTCGCCCGCCGCTACCGCGGCTGATGATAACTTTGAGCGCACCCTCCTGCTGGAGTTCCGCAAACCGGAGCATTTCTTGGATTAAAGACGACCAGTCAACCGTGGTAAACAATAGCAGTTTGGCCGTATCTATCAGGCGCTCCATGTGGTAGGGCAAATGTTCAATGCGCCCCTGGTTAATCCGGGCGGTGGTAAAAAAACCATCGCCAAACTGAATGGCGCGATCGTCCAATGGCAAGTGCTGCTGCGGCTGTCCGTTGATCCAGAACATCATTTTCCTCCGTGGTCACAGCCTAAAAAGATAATAAAAAAATGGCCCGATATACGGGCCATTAGGATTAACTCTACGTTTATATCTTGCGGAATACCAGCGAACCGTTAGTACCGCCAAAACCAAATGAGTTACAAAGCGTATATTCCAGCCCGGGCAACTGACGCGCTTCATTGGGCACAAAGTCCAAGTCGCAGTCTTCGTCAGGATTATCCAGATTGATGGTGGGTGGCACAGCGCCATCACGCAACGCCAAGATACTGAAAATCGACTCTATCGCCCCTGCGGCCCCCAACAAATGACCGGTCATGGATTTGGTGGAACTGATCATGACGTTATAGGCATGTTCGCCAAATACTGATTTGACCGCGTGGGTTTCGGCTTTGTCACCCACCTGCGTAGAGGTGCCATGGGCATTGATATAACCCACTTGCGCCGGAACAATATTCGCGTCCCGCAGCGCGTTCACCATGGCCAGTGCCGCACCGGCACCGTTTTCCGGTGGAGAAGTCATATGATAGGCATCGCTGCTCATACCAAAACCCACCACTTCTGCGTATATTTTTGCACCGCGTCGTTTAGCGTGTTCATATTCTTCGAGCACCATGACGCCGGCGCCGTCGCCCAGAACAAAACCGTCGCGATCCCGATCCCACGGACGACTGGCCGCCTGAGGATCATCGTTGCGGGTGGACAGCGCCCGGGCGGCGCCGAAGCCGCCGACGCCTAAAGGAGTACTTCCCTTTTCAGCGCCGCCGGCCAGCATGGCATCCGCATCGTTATAGGCGATGATGCGTGCAGCATGGCCAATATTGTGCACGCCAGTGGTACAGGCGGTGGCCACACAGATGCTGGGGCCTCGCAGCCCGCACATGATTGTCAGGTGACCGGCGATCATGTTGACAATGGTTGAGGGCACAAAAAATGGACTTATTTTACGCGGACCACCACTCATCAATGCGGAATGGTTGTCTTCGATAAGACCCAGTCCCCCGATGCCAGAACCTATTGCCGCACCAATACGCGGCGCATTTTCCTCGGTGACAACCAGCCCTGAATCACGCATTGCCTGAATCCCTGCGGCAATGCCATATTGAATGAAAATATCCATCTTGCGTGCTTCTTTACGCGTAAGATAATCTTCACTATTAAAATTTTTCACTAAGCCAGCAAAACGTGTTGCATAGGCAGTAGTATCAAAATGGTCGATCGGTATGATGCCACTCTGTCCGGCTAGGAGCGCGCTCCACGTAGATTCTACGGTATTGCCGACAGGAGACAACATGCCAAGTCCGGTCACAACTACTCGACGCTTAGACACGTTTGTCCTCCACGGAGGGAAAATAGGACACTGTGGGACAAAAAACGTAGGCGGTCGAGTGACCGCCTAGGGATGTTCGCTTACTGCTGGCTTGCCTGAATAAAATCAATCGCTGCCTGAACAGTAGTGATTTTTTCAGCTTCTTCGTCCGGAATTTCAGTATCAAATTCTTCTTCCAGCGCCATTACCAGCTCTACGGTATCGAGAGAATCAGCACCAAGGTCATCTACAAAAGAAGCCTTGTTCACGACTTCTTCTTTCTTAACACCCAGTTGCTCAGCGATGATTTCCTTAACCCTTTCTTCTGTAGTGCTCATACTCTTAAATTTCCTATCAAAACTCGCTTTCGCGATGGTTTTCGTAGTGTATAAAATGTTGAAAAAGATGCAACTAAATCCCGGCTGGTCAAACCACGATTTTATGCTATTTTGCGGTTTTTACCACAAATAACGCAAATGATTTTCGTGCTTTTTACAGCATATACATGCCGCCGTTGACATGTATCGTTTCACCCGTAATGTATGCCGCCTCTTCAGAGGCGAAAAAAGCAACAGCACTGGCTATTTCTTTCGGATCGCCGAGACGATTTGCCGGAATCTGGGACAGAATGTCCGCACGATGCTCATCTGTCAACGCGTTGGTCATATCGGTGGCAATAAATCCGGGGGCAACCACGTTAACCGTAATACCGCGCGAAGCGACCTCACGAGCCAACGATTTGCTAAAACCAATCAATCCAGCCTTGGCCGCGGCATAATTAGCTTGCCCTGCATTGCCCATAGAGCCTACAACCGAACCAATGGTTATGATCCTGCCGTAGCGCTTTTTCATCATCGCTCGCATGACCGCTTTCGACATGCGGAACACGGATGTCAGATTTGTATCTAGAATAGACTGCCATTCATCATCTTTCATGCGTATCAGCAGATTATCACGCGTGATGCCGGCATTATTCACTAAAATATCAGCTTCGCCAAATTCTACCCGCATTTTATCTAAAAGAATATCAATAGATGCGATGTCCGAGACATTCAGCTGCAAACCTTTGCCCCGATCGCCGAGGTAGGCGCTGATAGCGTCGGCGCCCTGCTCACTGGTAGCGGTGCCGATAACCTTGGCCCCACGTTCAGCCAACATTTCAGCGATGGCTCGGCCAATTCCCCGACTTGCGCCGGTTACCAGAGCAATTTTACCTTCGAAGCTCATTGCATTCCTCATTTTTACAGTTCCAGTGCCGCTGCCAGCGACGCAGGATCGTTAACCGCCGTACCGGAAACGGTGTCGGCAATGCGTTTGGTCAAGCCGGTAAGCACCTTGCCAGGCCCGACTTCCAGTAAAACCTCAACACCCTCGGCGGCGAGATATTGCACGGTTTCAGTCCAGCGCACCGGGTTGTACAGTTGACGCACTAAAGCCTGACGTATGGCGTCGGGGGAAACTTCAGCCCGTACATCAACATTATTGATGACCGGCACGGTTGGAACTGAAAAAGTCAGTTTTTTCAGTGCCAACGCCAGCTTATCCGCTGCAGGTTTCATCAACGCACAGTGGGACGGCACGCTGACCGGCAACGGCAAGGCACGCTTGGCACCAGCGGCCTTGCAGGCTGCACCGGCACGCTCAACGGCTTCTTTATGGCCGGCAATAACCACCTGCCCGGGAGAATTGAAATTCACCGGCGAGACGATTTGCCCCTGAGCTGATTCAGCACAGGCTTTCACAATGGCGTCGTTATCCAGGCCAATAATGGCCGACATCGCCCCCACACCGACTGGCACCGCCTCTTGCATCAATCTACCGCGCAGTTCCACCAACTTAACCGCCGGGACGAAATCCATCACTCCGGCGCACACCAGTGCCGAATACTCACCTAGACTGTGCCCCGCCAACCATGACGGCTGCCTGCCGCCCTGCTGTTGCCAGACGCGCCATAAGGCCACCGAGGCAGTCAGTAGCGCAGGCTGCGTTTGCCAGGTTTTATTCAGTTCTTCTATCGGCCCTTGTTGGGTCAATTGCCATAAATCATACCCCAACGCAGCCGATGCTTCTGCGAAAGTGGCCTCAATTAACGGATTTTGCGCCGCCAAGTCGGCCAGCATACCGACGTTCTGGGATCCCTGTCCCGGGAATACCATTGCCAATTCTGTCATGTTGATGTTCCTGTAAAATCAAAGCCGAAACAGTGCCGAACCCCAGGTAAATCCGCCGCCGAACGCTTCGAGCAAGACCAACTGGCCCGGTTTTATCCGACCATCACGCACGGCTTCGTCCAGCGCCAGCGGTACCGAGGCGGCAGAAGTATTACCATGCCGGTCCAGGGTTATCACCACCTTGTCCATGCTCATATGTAAGCGTTTGGCCGTGGCCGTGATGATCCGAAGGTTGGCCTGGTGCGGCACCAACCAGTCAAGCTCGGCATGGTCAAGGTGATTGGCGTCCAACGTCTCATCGACAATACGCGCCAGTTCAGTCACCGCCACTTTGAAGACTTCATTGCCCGACATGGTTAAATAGGCCGGTTGGGTGAGATCGAGCCGATTGTGATACGGCAGGGTCAACAAATCGCCATAACGGCCGTCGGCATGAATGTGGGTCGAGAGGATCCCCGGCTGTTCTGAACGGCCCAGGACCACGGCACCGGCGCCGTCGCCAAACAGTATCAGCGTACCGCGATCGGAGGGATCAAGCGTACGGCTTAGCGTATCCGAACCCACGACCAGCGCATAATCTACCGTGCCATGTTTGACATACTGGTCTGCCACGCTCAGGGCGTAGGCAAAACCGGCGCAAGCGGCGGCTAAATCGAAAGAAACAGCGTCGCGAATACCCAAATGTTGCTGAATTTCACATGACGAGCTGGGGAAAGCGTGACTTGACGAGGTCGTGGCGACGATGATCAGACCGATTTTATCCGCCGTTATACCCGCCATTTCCAACGCACGCTGAGCAGCGGTGAACCCCATGGTCGACACGGTCTCCTCGACGCCGGCAATACGGCGCTCGCGAATACCCGTCCGACTCACAATCCATTCGTCAGACGTGTCCACCATTTTTTCCAGGTCCGCATTGGACCTTATTTGTACCGGTAGATAACTGCCGGTGCCGAGAATCTTTGTATACATGTACGCTTAATCACTCTTGGGTAATACCGCATCTAGGCGTGCGGCGATCCGCTCGGGAATACGCCGCTCCACCGCTTGCATTGCCTGTTCGATAGCGACGGCAAACGCGCGCTGATTTGCCGCCCCGTGGCTTTTAAACACTGTGCCACGCAAACCTAACAGACAAGCGCCATTATACTGGTCAGGATTAAGATGGCCGAATTGGCGCGCCAGGCGCTTTTGCACCCAACGCTTAACAATTTTCATCACCCAACTCTGCCTGCCGCCATCCCCTGAGGATTTTAGCAAAGACAGAAAAAGTCTTATCACCCCTTCCATGGTCTTTAATGTGACATTGCCGACAAACCCATCGCATATCAGCACATCGGTTTTCCCTGTCAGCAATTCGTTGGCTTCAAGATAACCGATATAGTTGATCGACGAAATACGTCCCAACAGGGCTGAAGCCAGTTGAATATTACTGGGACCCTTGGTCTCCTCTTCGCCAATATTCAGCAAGGCCACCCGCGGATTGACGACGCCCACGATCTCTTCTGCCACCACGGCACCCATAATGGCGAACTGAACCAGCATGGCGCCATCACACTCCACATTGGCACCCAGATCCAACACGACGGTTTTACCCCCGTGTTGCTGGGGTAACACTGTCATCAGCGCCGGACGCTCAATGCCCTCCAGGGGCTTGAGCAACATTTTCGCCAGGCCCATCAATGCACCGGTGTTGCCAGCGCTGACGCACGCCTGAACCCGACCCGCTTTAACGAGCTCCAACATGATGCGCATGGAGCTACCACGGCTGGCCCTGATTGCATGCGAAGGTTTGGCGTCACTGGCAATAACAGATTCGGCGGGAACTACCGTCAATCGCTCTAGCAGAACGGAATCTGTTTTTGCCAGTAAAGGATTAATCGCAGCGGGGCTGCCGACAAGCAGCAATTCTAATTGCGGATGATAAGCCAGTGCCTGCAATGCAGCAGGCACTGTCACGGCGGGACCGAAGTCGCCGCCCATTGCATCTAACGCCAGGGTTAGACGTGTCAATGTATCGCCTTTGGATTACTTGGCGATAACTTTGCGACCGCGGTAGAAACCGTCGGCAGTGATGTGGTGACGCAGGTGGGTTTCACCGGAGACTTTGTCCACAGACACAGTGGAAGTGGTCAGCGCGTCGTGTGAACGGCGCATGCCACGGGTAGAACGGGTGGGTTTATTCTGTTGTACGGCCATGGACCTTACTCCTTAAATTACTTTCGCTTTAAACTGGCTAATACGGAAAACGGGTTAGGTTTCTCAACCTCAGACGGCAATTTGCCGAATACCTGTTCCGCGTCGGACACTTCACAGTGTTCATTATCATGGACCGGAGCGATAGGCAGAGAGAGAATCACCTCATCCTCAATCATCGCCAGCAGGTCTACTTCGCCAAAACCATCGACATAGACCGCTTCGTACGCATCCGGCAATGCCTCAGCCTGCTCGTCAGTGGCAACCGGGCTGAAACAAAATGTCGTGTGTACCTGATGAGCAAACGGCTGGCTGCAGCGCTGGCACGTTAGCGTTACCGCTACGTCGGCGCTGCCGTCAATCACCGCCAGACGCTGGTTGTCGATATTAAATGACAACGCAACCTGGACATCACTGTCCACACTTACCACGGATTCGGCAATACGCATAACCTGCTCAGGGGCATAGACACCAACATAGTCCAGGCGTTTCTGTGCAGTACGTGCCGCATCAATGGTCAGGGGTAATTTTACTTTTTGCATAGGGCGCGCATATTATCTTTGTAACGACATAGAGTCAAAGAAAAAGGCCGATTTTGCCGGCCTTTCAGCAATATTCGCTTCTTAAGCGATGAACAGTTTAAAATGGCGCGCGGAAATACGCCATTACCGGAATAAAAAATATGTGTGAAATTGTTTTAGCATCCTCGTCGCCGTTTCGCCGAATCTTATTGGAAAAACTGAATTTGCCGTTTCAGTGCCAGGCACCGGATATCAACGAAACGCCGCTGGCAGGGGAAGCAGCCGATGCTATGGTGCTGCGTCTCGCGGGTGCTAAGGCCCAGGCGCTGGCGGGTCATTATAGCCAACATTTGATTATCGGCTCGGATCAATGCTGCGTACTGGGCGGTAGGATAACCGGCAAACCCTATACCCATGACAACGCCATCGAACAACTGCGCCAGGCCAGCGGAAAACGGGTCACTTTTTATACCGGATTGGCGTTGCTCAATAGCCGCACCGGGCATCTACAGGCGCTGGTGGAACCCTACCATGTGGTATTTCGCACCCTCAGCGATCGCGAAATAGAAGGTTATGTCAGTCAAGAACAACCGTGGTACAGCGCCGGCAGCTTTAAATGTGAGGGGTTGGGCATTACCCTTTTCGACTCCCTCAGCGGCCGGGATCCCAACACGCTCATCGGCCTGCCGCTTATCGCCCTGACCCGCATGCTGCGCAACGAAGGCGTCAATCCATTAACGCCTTAAGCATGTTCGTAGGAGGACTATTTATCATTGGCCCGCAGATACAGCAGGCAGTGGTGTAGCGCCTTATCCAACGGTGCTTCTATGCGCATCGTCTCGCCCGTGGCGGGATGTTCGAAACGCAAAGCGGCGGCATGCAGAAATAAACGATGCAAACCGCTGCCTTTTAGCTGCTGGTCAAATTGCCGATCACCGTAACGGTCATCACACGCAATGGGATGACCGGCATACTGCGCGTGCACCCGGATTTGATGAGTTCGCCCGGTGAGTGGGCTGGCCCTGAGCAAGGTCGCGTGGAGAAACCGTTCCTCCACTTTGAAACGTGTCTCCGAGGGTTTACCGTCATTGCCCACCCGGACCACACGTTCACCATTCGCTAGAATATTTTTCAACAGCGGTGCAGAAACCAGTTTGGTCTGCGACGGCCATTCTCCAGCCACCAGCGTCAAATAATCTTTTTGCATGCCTTTCATGCGCAGCTGCTCATGGAGCAAACGCAGGGCCGAGCGTTTTTTCGCGATTAACAACACGCCGGAGGTATCGCGATCAAGGCGATGAACCAACTCCAGAAAACGCGCATCGGGACGCAGGGCGCGTAGCCCCTCGATGACACCAAAGCTTAACCCACTACCACCATGCACCGCCGTTCCGGAGGGTTTATTGAGGATCAGTAGGTGATCATCTTCGTACAACACCGCGTCGGTCAAGGCCGCGACCTTGCCCAACAGTGGAGATACTGGGGTTTGCTCTGTCGTAGACAGGCGCACCGGAGGGATGCGTAACTCGTCCCCGTCCAGTAATTTATACTCCGGTTTTACCCGTTTTTTATTGACGCGCACCTCTCCTTTACGCACGATGCGATAAATCATACTTTTCGGTACCCCTTTTAATCGGGTACGCAAAAAATTGTCGATCCGCTGACCGGCTTCATCGGCAGAAATGGTTACAAACTGTACGCTAACATTATTTTCATTCATGGTAGGCGATTCTAAATATACCGCCAGCATAGCGCCACTCCTTTTTCTGTGCTTAACTGTGCTTTAATTGGTAAGAAAGTTTTTCGGGTTGATTTCGCTGCGACAGTCAGTAGGTCGGAAAGGAGGGCAACCGTTAGTCGGAATCTTGTTGCCAAGAGGTAAAGTCGCCTTGCTATATGAGTACCAGCAGTGGAATAATGCAGTAACTTTCCGCACTGCGCTTATTAAAGGCGAAAATTTGTGGAATTTTTAAATTTGCCGGGTTAACCATACACGCAGCAATGGCGTAAGACGTATTGATTAATCAGGCAGTTAGCGGGCTGCGGATTGCAGCTTGACCGGTAAAAGGAATTCGTTCTGGCGTACGTTATCAGACGCTATTCCCCCTGTAAATGCGCTGTTTTTCCTTCAGAATAACAGGCTACCGAAATAATGCGCCCCTCTGCGAGCGACAACCGTGAGGTTGACGGTTTTGCGACAAGTCACGGGGCCGTCGGTGATTGCCCGGTCATGCGTTTTTTTGCCCGCAGCTCTGATGCCAATGCATAAAAAAGAGTAAGTTAAGATGAAAAGAATGTTAATCAACGCAACTCAGCAGGAAGAGTTGCGGGTTGCTCTGGTAGATGGCCAGAAATTATATGATCTGGACATTGAAAGTCCGGGTCATGAGCAGAAAAAGGCTAATATTTACAAGGGTAAAATCACCCGAATAGAACCTAGCCTGGAAGCAGCATTTGTCGATTACGGAGCAGAACGCCACGGATTTCTTCCCTTAAAGGAAATTTCCCGTGAATATTTTCCAGCACAATATGCCTCCCATGGCCGTCCGAATATCAAAGACGTGCTGCGTGAAGGCCAAGAAGTTATTGTCCAGGTTGACAAAGAAGAGCGCGGTAACAAAGGCGCGGCACTAACCACATTTATCAGCCTCGCCGGCAGTTATTTAGTATTGATGCCAAATAATCCACGAGCTGGTGGGATTTCACGCCGCATCGAAGGCGACGATCGCACCGAACTCAAAGAAGCCTTGTCATCCCTCGAATTGCCTGACGGTATGGGACTGATTGTCCGCACCGCCGGGGTGGGTAAATCCGCCGACGCGTTGCAATGGGATTTAGCCTTTCGCCTCAAACATTGGGAAGCGATCAAGAAGGCCGCCGAAGGGCGCCCGGCACCGTTTCTAATCCACCAGGAAAGTAACGTTATCGTCCGTGCGTTTCGTGACTATTTGCGCCCAGACATTGGCGAGATTCTGATAGACAACCCCATCGTGCTGGAAAAGGCCAAAGAGCATATTGCCTCGCTGGGTCGTCCTGATTTCAGTAGCAAAATTAAGCTTTACAGTGGTGAAATTCCTCTGTTCAGCCATTATCAAATCGAATCACAGATTGAATCCGCTTTTCAACGTGAAGTGAGCCTGCCTTCCGGCGGCTCTATCGTTATTGATAGTACCGAAGCACTCACCGCCATTGATATCAACTCAGCCCGGTCCACCCGCGGCGGCGATATCGAAGAAACCGCATTTAACACCAATCTCGAAGCTGCTGATGAAATTGCCCGTCAGTTACGACTGCGCGATCTCGGCGGGCTGATCGTTATCGATTTCATCGATATGACCCCGGTACGCCATCAGCGTGAAGTGGAAAACTGTCTGCGCGAGTCCGTTCGCCAGGATCGCGCGCGCATTCAAATTGGCCGTATTTCGCGTTTCGGCCTGCTGGAACTTTCTCGCCAACGGCTTAGTCCTTCGCTGGGTGAATCGAGTCATCACGTCTGTCCACGCTGCGGTGGTACCGGAACCATCCGTGATAACGAGTCGCTGTCACTGTCTATTTTACGCCTGATTGAAGAAGAGGCGCTAAAAGAGAACACCCATGAAGTACATGCTATCGTGCCGGTGGAGATTGCGTCTTATCTGCTTAACGAAAAGCGTGATTCAGTCAATGCTATCGAACGCCGCCAAGGCGGAGTTCGTGCGATCATTGTACCGCACAATCAAATGGAAACGCCGCACTATGCGGTATTGCGCGTACGCAAGGGTGAGGAAGTACCGACGCTGAGCTATCTGCTGCCGCAGTTGCACGAAGCGGAGATGCTCCAACCTTCGGAAGAGCCGTTGGCCGAGCGTAAATTACCGGAACAACCGGCCCTGGCCGCCTTTGTGATGCCAGATAGCCCACCGCAGCCCAGCGAGACGGCCGTGGCTGAGTCTCCGGTCGCGGCCAAAAGCACCATCGCCCCGATTAGCCAGCCGGTTTCAGTTGCTCCCGCGACACCCGGCCTATTTACTCGTGCCATCGGCAAACTAAAAGGCTGGTTTAGCGTACCTGAAGAGGATGACATTCGTGTCGAGCCCGCCAAACAACCGGCAGAGATTGCGGCAGAAGCGGCAGAAACGACAGAAACTCCGCGCCGTGCAGGCCAAGGCCAGGATCGACGTGGTCAGCGTCGTCAAAATGTTCGCCGGGATCGTAACGGTGAACGCGGCGGCGAACGCGAGCAGCGAGCACCGCAGGAAGGACGCCAACCACGTGAGGCAAGAGAACCACGCGAGCCACGCGAACGTCGCGAACCTCGAGACGATCAGCGCAGGGGCAAACGCCAAAATACGCCGGCTGAACTGGAAACGCTGGATAGCAATATCGTAGAACAGCCGCAGCTCGTTGACAACGAACCGGCACCGCGTCGCGAGCCGCGCGCCGATCGTCCACGCCGTCGCCAAGAGGATAAACGTCCGCAGGCCGAGGTGAAACCCCAACCGGAAGAGATCGTCGAACCGCAGGAACCGGTGGTTGCCGAGGTCAGCGCCGATGAAGATAAACCCACGCCGATCATACCCCGCCGCCAGCGGCGTACTCTGACGCAAAAAGTCCGTTATACTGATGACGCGGCGCAAAACGCCGCCCCGGCCTCAGTGAGTGAGCAGGCACCAAACGAGGTTAGCACGCTGCCGCTGATTGTTGCACCAACTGAACCTCAGGAAAGCGGCAACGTCACGGAAGTTCATGAAAACCCGGTTACCGACAATCACAGCGATAACAACCGCAATGGCGGTAATGAAGCAGGTCTGCCACGTCGTTCGCGCCGTTCACCGCGTCATCTGCGCGTCAGCGGTCAGCGTCGCCGCCGCTATCGTGACGAACGTTATCTCAGTCAGTCGCCCGCACCGCTGTACAGCGCGGTAGCGTCTCCTGAGATGGCGTCGGGTAAGGTGTGGGTCAGCTATCCCATCACCCCAATCGAACGTTTTGAACAAAATCCATCGCCGGTCAGCGAATTACCGCAGCCTGTCGCGACGCAAGCCCCGGTGGCCACCCAGGCGCCGGTTGCCGATGCACCGACTGCAATGCCGGTGAGCGAGCACGCAGTGGAGCACACACCTGACGCATTGGGTGTAGCACACTCCGAGGCACTCGATCCGCAAAACCAACCTGATACCACACCGGTACCACTGGAGACTTCCGTCGCCCAGGAAGCTGCTGTTGACGCAGTGCCTGAGGTGATTGAGCCTGCGGATAGGGCGGTAGCCAAACAGCAAACGGAACATGCTCACTCTGCGGCGGCAATCCCTGGCGAAGCATCAACTCCTGTTGCCCGCCCGGTCCAAACGCAGCCGACTCAAGCTGCGGACGTCACGGCACCTGTCGCTGAAAATGTCTCCTTTGCTACGCTTGCGGATAATACAGTCATCCACGAGAGCAGCACCCAGACTGACGGGAGCAGCTCATTGACTGATATGACCCCCCGTGCCACACCGGATGACAGCGTGGCACCCACGCCGTCACAGTATGAAGCAGACGTGACTGAAACTGTGGCACCACAGCAACAGCCGTCAAAGTCTGTTTCCCTGCTGTCCGACGATGTGCTCGCCGCGCTCCAAGCCTTAAAAACTGCTACCTTGGCCGCGTTGGACCAATCCACACCAGCCGCTCAGGTTGTCGGTCAAGACGTGACATCGACCGCATCGGCTGTTGTCGCACAAAGTCAGACGGAACAGCACCACGACGCGGACGTAACGCCAGCGCCCGACGCTGCCAGCCCGGTCAATGACGCACCGCTACCGGTCAAACACCATGCCAGTGCGCCTATGACTAAGGCCCCGGCGCCGGATTATGTTCCTGAACCGGACACAACCGGTGAATGGCAGCGCCCGGGGTACCATTTTGAAGGACGCGGCTCCGCCGGTGGCCATGCGGCTGCCAATCAGGCTGCGGCACCGGCGACCAAACCGGCTCAACAAGACGACAACTGATTAAAGCTCAACTAACAAACCCGCTTCGGCGGGTTTTTTTATGATGCAACTTCCCTCCTATACGCTTATTCTTATAACCCGCCGTTACCCTGAGTTTGATCTTTGATTCGCACATTCCTAGCCGGAGCCATGTCCAATGACCTCAACGCCAAACGTTCTCACCCTGCGCCGTCCCGATGACTGGCATTTGCATCTGCGCGATCACGACATGCTACGTGCGGTGCTGCCCTATACCAGCCAGGTTTTTGCCCGGGCCATCGTGATGCCGAATCTTTCCTCGCCGATCACCACCATGGCGCAGGCTGTAGATTATCGTGAACGTATCCGCGCGGCCGTGCCGACCGACCATACTTTTACGCCGCTGATGACCTGCTATCTCACTGATACGCTGGAAAAATCACAGTTGATTGAAGGATTTTCCCAAGGTATTTTTACCGCTGCCAAATTATATCCTGCTAATGCCACCACCAATTCCAGCCACGGCGTAACACAAATCACTGCCATATACCCACTGTTTGCCGCCATGGAGCAGATCGGCATGCCATTATTGATCCACGGCGAAGTCACAGCGCCGGATGTCGATATTTTCGATCGCGAGGCGGTATTTATCGATCGGGTCATGGATCCTATTCGCCGGCATTTCCCAGCATTAAAAATAGTGTTCGAACACATCACCACCCGGGAAGCCGCGCAATATGTACTGGAAGGAGACCCCTTTTTGGCGGCGACCATTACGCCCCAGCACCTGATGTTTAATCGCAACCATATGTTGGTAGGTGGCGTACACCCTCATCTGTATTGTTTGCCGATCTTAAAACGCAATATCCACCAGGCCGCGCTGCGGGCGGCAGTCGCCAGCGGGTGTGATCGCTTATTCCTCGGTACCGATTCCGCGCCACATGTGCAACACAATAAAGAATCCGCCTGTGGCTGTGCCGGCGTATTTAATGCCCCTGGCGCCTTAGCTGCCTACGCCATGGTTTTTGAGGAACTTGACGCACTCGCCCATCTTGAAGCATTTTGCTCGCTCAATGGCCCTCGTTTTTACGGTCTGCCGGTCAACGAGGATTTCATTGAATTGCACCGCATTGCGCAAATACAGCCGGAGAATATCGCGTTGAGCAACGACACGTTAGTGCCTTTCCTGGCTGGCCAAACGCTCAATTGGACCATTAAGGCGTAAAGAAATCGCTGGTACTTGCGCTGCAAATGGTTATACTGTATATATAAACAGGCGTTGATACTATGAGAAAAAATTATGCGTATCGAAATTACTCTTGCCAAAGCGTCACCGCTGCCCGCAGGCGCGCTTGAGGCATTGACTAAAGAATTTACCACAAGAATAGATAAACAATTTTCCGACTCCCAGGTACAGGTGCGCTACGCTGGCGCAAACGGCATCAGTGTTTTGGGTGGCTCTAAAGAAGACAAGGTGCTCATTACCGACATCCTGCAGGAAACGTGGGAAAGTGCCGATGACTGGTTTGATCCCCAATAATAAACTGTCTGTACTGTCGCTTAGCCGGGGTTAACCCCGGTTTTTTTATGGGCCGATACCACAAAATAAGCCGTTTCTCTATTGGCAAACGGTGCATTCTAGACTGTAATTCATTTCAGACACGTAACATAAACTGCCTGAGGAGGGATTGATCATGGTCACCAACAAGCCGGAAGAAGCGATGACCTTCGGCGAATTACTGGACGTCATCAGTGAGCAACAACGCCGACTTAGCGTATTGGAGGTTGCCTTTTCCTACCTCTCGTTCAGCCTCGATGAGAAGGCTACCCAGTTGCTTATACATAACCTGTCGCTTGAAGCCAAGAACCAAACCCGTGACGCCAGTACGCAAGCCTGTTTTGCTCAGTTGGCCAATGACATGGCTCAACGCATGAATGCCGACACCTCCCCCATCGCGCAACAAGATGACTAAGTCGGGATAGGGTTAGCCGACAATGCCCCCACAAATAAGTTAAAAAAAATCGGTTAATTAGCAAAAAAAGTGACAAGAAGAGAGGTATACTTAAAGGGCTTGCTTAAAAGGAGCCGCATTAAACCTCAAAGTTACTCTTGTTGTTAAACGAGTCAGAAAAGGGGTATTTATGGACAGCAAAAACGAAATTATCCATACCCACCCACTGGTCGGATGGGACATCAGCACCGTAGACGCTTACAGCGCCATGATGATCCGCCTGCACTACATCAATTCAACCAACCAGCCCGAAGAGGATGCTGAGGTTGACAGAACTTTGTGGCTGACCACCGATGTTGCGAAACAGCTGATATCCATTTTGGAAGCGGGCATCGCAAAAATTGAATCGACGGAATACCAAGATGTTGATCGCAAAAGGCATTAATCTTAACGCTAGTCCACAGGCACCCGCTGCTTTGCATCGGGTGTTTTTTTTATTATCATCTTAATCCATTGTTACCGCCTGATGACACAATGTCCCGCCGTGGCAGCACGCACTACTCGCGTTCATCTTCACCGGTAAACGGGACTTAGCAGGAATAATCCGCATGGTTTATGATTTAATTATTATCGGTAGCGGCTCAGTAGGCTCAGCCGCGGGTTTTTACGCTACAGAAGCCGGTTTGAATGTCCTGATGGTTGATGCTGCGTTTCCGCCACATCACGCTGGCAGCCATCACGGGGAGACCCGGATTATTCGCCACGCCTACGGCGAAGGGAAAAAGTATGTCCCGCTACTGCTCCGTGCACAAACCTTATGGGACGAGCTGGCAATTCGTAGCGATACCCGGCTATTTCATCGCAGTGGTGTGTTGAATCTTGGCCCGCACCAATCCGATTTTATTACCAATGCCATCAGCAGCAGCCAGGCATATCAGCTCGATTGCGATATATTAAATACCGCCCAAATCACCGCCCGCTGGCCAGAATTTACCCTGCCGAAAGACTATCTTGGGGTATTTGAACCGCAAGCGGGATATTTAAAATCCGAACTGGCCATCGCCAACTATATCCGTTTGGCAGAACAAGCGGGCTGCGCGCAGTTATTTAATTGCGCAGTCACCGCTATTGAACGCCAAGGCCGCGAGTTTGACATTGCCACTCTCGACGGCAGCCACTATCAGGGACATAAGCTGCTGATTTCAGCTGGCACATGGGTGAAAAAACTCATCCCTTCCCTGCCGATCACCCCAGTGCGAAAGGTTTTTTCATGGCATCAGGCAGACGGTCGGTTCAGCGAAGATAACCATTTCCCGGCATTTACCCTAGAAACGCCCGATCATAGCCACTATTATGGATTTCCGGCAGATAAAAACGCGCTAAAAATAGGTAAGCACGACGGTGGACAGCCCATTGACCGTGCGGAGCAACGCACACCTTTCGGCAGCCACCCCACCGACGGCAGCGAGAATTTCGATTTCTTGCGCCATTTTTTGCCGGGCGTCGGGGTGTGTTTGAACGGGGATAGCTGCACCTACGACCTCTCTCCAGACGAGGATTTTATTATCGACACCCTGCCTGATAATCCCGATATGCTTATTGTCTCCGGTTTGAGCGGTCACGGATTTAAATTTGCCAGCGTGCTGGGAGAAATTGCCGCCGGTTTTGCCGCAGGTCATCGCTGTGCATTTGATCTTGCCCCCTTCGCCTTAAGCCGTTTTGCTTCGCTAGCTTAACCCATGAGCGCCGCAGCGCTCATAAAACCGCAAGAACGCTGCCTAGGAGCGCTTTAACGACAGCCTCTGTCGGGATTTATTGAAAATTTTCATACCATTTTCACGCCCAGCCCGACGCGCCCGTTGTTGTTCAAACGGTAGCGCCAACTCATCACAACAGATGGCGCTGCAACAACCCTGGTATTGTTCCGCACAGCTCGAACACTGGATAAACAGCAAATGACACCCTTGATTGGCGCAGTTGACATGGGTGTCACACGAGGTACCGCACTGATGACAGTGCGCTATCACATCATCAGTGATACGTTCACCGAGCCGTTCATCAAAGACGAAATTTTTACCGGTAAATTTCAGCGGTAGACCTTGTTCACGGGCGCGTCGTGCATACTCAATAATTCCGCCCTCCACATGATAGACGTTGGCAAAACCATGGTGTCGCATATAGGCGCTGGCTTTTTCACAGCGAATGCCACCGGTGCAGTACATGACAATATTTTTGTCTTTATCCGGCGTTAGCATTTCCACAGCCATCGGCAACTGCTCGCGAAAGGTATCGGAAGGAATTTCCACGGCATGGTCAAAATGACCCACCTCATATTCATAGTGATTACGCATATCCACAAAAAGTGTATTCGGATCGTCGGCCATGCCATTCACCTGCTCAGCGGTGAGATAGTGACCCACATCGGATGGGTCAAAAGACGGATCGTCGATACCGTCGGCGACAATGCGTTCTCGCACCTTCATACGCAGAACCCAGAAGGATTTTCCGTCGTCATCAAGCGCCACATTCAACCTAAGCCCATCCAATGCCGGATGGGCTTGGTACAAGATGGTTTTTACGATCTCAAAATGGCTCTGCGGCACACTGATTTGGGCGTTGATACCTTCGCTGGCGATATAGACTCGACCAAAAACCCCCCACTTGGTCATGGCGCAATAAAGCGCATCGCGAAATGCCTGAGGCGCGTCCAATCGGAAATATTTATAAAACGATAGGGTGATACGTGGTTCGGTCTCGGCCAGCATCAGTGCTCTGAGCTCGTCATTGGAAACCCGGTTATGTAACACTGGCATGGTGCTCGTTCCTGGTGGTGGTTGAGGTTGCGGCGAATCATACCGCAATTGATTAACATTTTTCAAAATACACCTTATTTTTTTTGCCAAAATTTAACAATAAATAGCATTTATCGCTGAGTTAACAGCCGATTAAATTGCTAACGTTAGTTATCATCAGATTAATAAATTGTCGTTATACCTATATGGCTAACGCTGTTAACCCGCTATGGGTATTCCAACTGCCAACGTCGAGGCAATGTAATGAGTCAGTTATTTTCAGGTTTCACCATAGGAAGTCTATCGCTGCCTAACCGCATAGTGATCGCGCCTATGTGCCAGTATTCAGCCGATGAAGGTAAAGCGACCTTTTGGCATCAGATCCACCTCGGCCATCTGGCCCTGTCAGGCGCGGCCCTGATGATTGTTGAAGCGACTGCGGTTAGCCCCGCTGGACGTATTTCGCCCCGGGATTTAGGTTTATGGGATGACGACACACACGACGCCCTGGCGGACGTGGTTAAACACATTAAGCAGCATTCACCCATTGCACTGGGCATACAACTGTCCCACGCTGGGCGTAAGGCATCGACTCACGTTCCTTGGGAAGGGGGGAAAAATATTGCCCCAAACGACGGTGGCTGGCAAACGTTGGCGCCATCGGACATTCCTTATGCCAGCACCGATTTTCCGCCGCAGGTGATGGACCAAAACGATATCAGTGCCTTAAAAGCGGATTTTGTCGCTGCGGCCAAACGCGCCGAGCATATTGGTTTTGACGTTATCGAACTGCATGCGGCCCATGGTTATCTTCTGCATCAATTCCTTTCACCACTGGCCAATCACCGCCAAGATAATTATGGCGGCAGCGTGGAAAATCGTATACGTCTGACGCTAGATATTTTCCACGCGATACGTGAGGCCGTGTCAAAACAGATTGCCATCGGAGTACGGATTTCCGCAACCGATTGGGTTGACGGCGGGTGGGATATTGAACAATCGGTGGTGCTGGCCAACGCATTAAAAACGCAAGGCTGTGACTATATCCACGTGTCGAGCGGCGGATTATCAGCTCAACAACACATCCCGGTTGGCCCCGGCTATCAAGTCCCGCTCGCTCGGCGGATTAAAGAACAAACTGGACTTAACACCATTGCCGTCGGGCTGATCACCGAACCCGAGCAGGCAGAAGCCATCGTGGGAACCGGGGATGCCGATCTGGTCGCCCTGGCACGCGCCGTATTGTACGACCCCCGCTGGCCTTGGCATGCGGCGGTTAAACTCGGTGCAAAGGTAAATGGACCACGACAATACTGGCGCTGTGAACCTCATTATATAAAAGATCTTTTTTTAAAGGAATAAACCCAACAATAGCATTGTTAAACAAATAATTAGCGTGCACATTCGAAATTTTTTAATTTTTTTGCGCGCTACTTTATTTCTCATTTTTAAAAATGATGCCAAAATAAATCTAGTATTGGAAAAAAAACGGCTTTTAATCCCTTATTTTGCCGTCTACACCTTATAAAAAAGAGAACCCATGACAAATATACCAACATTTACTCGATCTCTGCTGCATCCGCGCTATTGGCCGATATGGATTGGCATAGGCTTGTTATATCTTGTTGTATTGTTGCCTTATCCTTGGTTGTACCGTATCGGTACCTCCTTGGGTCGCCTTTCGATGCGTTTTCTCCCGCGGCGGGTTAAGATCGCCCGGCGTAATATTGAGCTTTGTTTTCCCCATTGTTCGGTTAAGGATAGGGAAACACTGTTGATCAAAAATTTTGAATCAGTGGGTATGGGGCTGATAGAAACTGGCATGGGTTGGTTCTGGTCAGATCGGCGGGTACAGCGCTGGTTCAACATTTCAGGCTTGGAAAACATACAGTTGGCCAAGCAACAGCATAAAGGCGTGTTATTAATTGGGCTCCATTTTCTATCGCTGGAATTAGGCGCACGCATCTTTGGGATTAAAAATCCCGGTATCGGGGTCTATCGCCCCAATAACAATAGGCTGCTGGATTGGCTGCAAACCTGGGGACGGATGCGCTCCAATAAATCCATGCTAAATCGGTCCGATATCAAAGGCATGATCCGCGCATTGAAAAATGGCGAAATTATCTGGTATGCCCCTGATCATGATTATGGCCCGAAAAGCAGTGTGTTCGCCCCGCTATTTGCCATGGAGCAAGTCGCCACCACTGCCGGGACCCATGTGCTGGTCCGGTTGGCCAAGCCGGCCGTTATTCCGTTTGTTCCCCGTAGATTACCCAACGGCCAGGGTTATGAACTTATCATCCAGCCCGATCAAATCGACGTGCCACTCGAGAGCGATATCGCCACAGCCACCTACATGAATAAAGTGCTGGAAAAAGCCATCCTGCTGGCGCCCGATCAGTATATGTGGTTGCATCGCCGTTTTAAGACCCGGCCCCCTGGACAGCCCTCGTTATACTCATGATCGCCATACCCTTTATCATTCAAGTTACAGGGACGTGGTTATGCTCATTGATCAAAAGCAGTTATATCGGGTATTAGCCGGTCGATTGGTGCAAAACATGCCGCTAAAATTGCCGCTACACCACTTTCACGGCATAATTAACACATTCCCCTACTCCGCCGCTCACCGTGGGTATAGACACTTGTCAGCTATTATCAATTCTTATTAGGATGTCATGACGTCGGTACCAGAACCCATTAATTGGAAGCGTAATCTCTACATCGCATGGCTTGGTTGTTTCCTTACCGGTGCAGCTTTTAGTCTGATTATGCCTTTTTTGCCACTTTATGTGGAAATGCTCGGTGTTACCGATGCCAAGCAATTGAATATCTGGTCCGGGGCGGTATTTAGCATCACTTTTTTGTTTTCCGCCATCGCGTCGCCATTTTGGGGTAGTCTGGCCGATCGCCGCGGGCGTAAGCTGATGTTGCTACGATCAGCGCTGGGCATGTCCATCGTAATGGCCCTGATGGGCATGGCGCAAAATATCTGGCAATTTTTAGCGCTGCGGGCGCTGTTAGGCCTGTTGGGCGGTTTTGTACCAAACGCCAATGCCCTGATCGCCACCCAAGTACCGCGCAATAAAAGCGGCTGGGCTTTAGGTACGCTGTCCACCGGCGCGGTTAGCGGCGCATTGATCGGGCCGCTGATCGGCGGTTTTCTCGCCGACCATTATGGTCTGAGGCTGGTATTTTATATTACGGCACTCGTACTATTTATCTGTTTTATCACTACGTTAATTTACGTCGATGAACGATTTACCCCGGTACTGAAAAAGGACATGCTCAGCGGACGGCAGGTGTTTGCATCGCTGACTAAACCGCGTCTGGTCTTAAGCCTGTTTGTTACCACCATGATCATCCAGATTGCCACCGGCTCCATCGCACCCATTTTGACGCTTTATGTGCGCGAACTGGCGGGTAATATTCACAATCTGGCGTTTGTTAGCGGTTTAATCGCCGCTGTGCCCGGTGTCGCCGCATTGATCAGCGCACCTCGACTCGGCCGCCTTGGGGATCGAATCGGCCCGGAGCGGATTCTCATCGCTATGCTGGCCTTGTCTATCCTGTTGTTGATTCCGATGGCGTTTGTCCAATCTCCTTGGCAACTGGGTGTTCTGCGCTTTTTGTTAGGTGCCACTGACGGCGCATTGCTGCCGGCGGTGCAGACCCTACTGATCTATAACTGCACCAACCAAGTCGCTGGCCGCATTTTTAGCTACAACCAGTCGTTCCGTGACGTAGGTAACGTCAGCGGCCCGCTGATTGGTGCCGTAGTCTCTGCCAGCTATGGCTATCGTGCAGTATTTTGTGTCACCGCATTAGTGGTGCTGTTTAACGTGATTTATTCATGGTGGAGCCTGCAGCATGGGCCGTCTAGGCTACATCTGCCGAGCGAATGATCCTTTTGCCCTTAGGCGCAGGTGCGTCTGGTCGCACCCACTCCCCTAAAGACTTATCGGTAGGGTCCGTGTCGCATATCCACTGGCAATAAGATGGTATCAACCACCATCGACAAGGGCAGGTCAATAATGGTGATGTATTTCCAAGGGGTATCACGCAGATCCCACAGCACGCCTGGATAATACTGGTGGCCATGTCCCTGACCTGGGAACGTACGACTGATAATGCTACCGCACCCGGTCAGGGTTAAAACGGCCACCATCAGTAAACACATCCTACGCATTTGATTTACCACCCCTAGAGTTGACATACATCGGCTATAGCAACGACACCCTGCCCCACCCGGCGACACGAGCATAACGGATATATCCCCGTGATGCTTGATGTTGCATGCGCGTTGGTTTTGCTGCAACTCGGATTATTTCGGGTATAAGCGAAAAATAATGAACAGCGAAACATAAAAAAACCGCCTCGAAACCGGGGCGGCTCTTATCAAGATCATACTCTAAAGCGTTATTTCTTATTCCAGGCCGCCAACGTGGCCGGCAGTGACCACAACCGCAGATGCAGCCGTGACAATATCACCGGATCGCTGATTATCGCCAAGCGCTGCGCGCCGTTTAATTCGGCCGGGCCACTTTCCAGGGCCCGTTCCACATGGTCCTCACGCACACTTTCGATAGCCGGACTGATACCATGTCGGGCGGTGGCCATGCTTACCGCCAATGCATTGTAAGCCGGATCGATTACAGCCTTGCGAAAACCATCCGCCAGCGCCCGCGCCTGGTTGAAGCGCAGGTAATTTTCCGTATCCACCAGCTCTTTCGGCGGCGAATACTCTTCCGGTATCAGGAACAGGCTGACACGCTGGCAAGCCAGCCCCAAGTTGGCGCGACTCGAGAACACTGAAACCAAAGGCGACAAGATCAGTGAAAATACAATCGGCGACAGCCACCAGAGAAAACGTAAATCCAGCCAGGCCATACCACCAGCCCAGACCAACCCCAGCAGCATTTGTGGGCCATGGCGTACGAAGGATTCACTCCAAGGTGTGGCATCATCGTCCCGCTGTGGCGAGTTCCATTGCACCGACCACCCCAAGAACGCACTCACGACAAACACCGTATGGAACAACATGCGTACCGGCGCCAGCAGTACCGAAAATAACATTTCCAATAGCATAGAACAAAACAGAATCACCGCCCCGCCATACTCCTTGGCACCCTTGGCGATAATCAAGATAACGCTCAAAAGCTTGGGCAAAAATAGCAGTACCATAGTCGTGGAGAACAGCGCTATCGCCAACTCGGGACGCCACTGCGGCCAGACAGGAAACAGCTGGCGAGGCTGCAGAAAGTATTGCGGCTCCATTAAACTGTGCACCACCTGCAACGCGGTGGATAAGGCTAAAAACATAAACCACAATGGTGCAGATAAATAGGACATAACGCCGGTTAGAAATACTGCTCGATGAACCGGATGCATTCCTTTAACCAAGAACAAACGGAAATTCATCAGGTTGCCCTGGCACCACCGACGGTCACGTTTAAGCTCATCAAGTAAGTTAGGCGGCAGTTCTTCATAACTGCCCGGCAAATCATAGGCGATCCACACGCCCCAGCCAGCACGTCGCATTAACGCGGCTTCAACAAAGTCATGAGACAGGATTGAACCGGCAAAAGAACCTTCTCCAGGCAAGGGGGCCAATGCGCAATGCTTGATAAAGGGCTCTACCCGGATAATGGCATTATGGCCCCAATAATGGGACTCACCTAATTGCCAATAATGCAAACCTGCAGTGAATAGCGGCCCGTAAACCCGCGTGGCGAACTGCTGGCAGCGGGCATACAGCGTATCCATCCCGGAGGCCTTGGGCGCGCTTTGGATAATCCCCGCATTGGGATTGGCTTCCATCAGCCGCACCAAATTGGTTAGACAGTCTCCGCTCATCACGCTATCGGCGTCCAAGATCACCATATAACTGTATTGCTTGCCCCAACGACGGCAGAAATCATCAATATTGCCGCTTTTGCGTTTCACCCGACGACGACGGCGACGATAAAATATCCGGCCAAAACCACCGGTTTCCTGGCAAATTTCCATCCAGGCTTTTTGTTCTGCGACGCAGGTATCGGCGTTGTAGCTGTCACTGAGAACATAGAAATCAAAATGCTCGATTTGGCCGGTCGCTTTCACCGATTCATACGTAGCGCGCAGCCCAGCGAATACCCGCTCCACATCCTCGTTACAGATGGGCATGATAAGCGCGGTGCGATGCTCGATGTTCAGCGGCTCGTCGCCAGTAGTGCTGGCCGAAATACTGTATTTATCATGACCAATAAGTAATTGGAGAAACCCCATCAAGGCGGTCCAAAAACCGGCGGAGACCCAACAAAAAAGAATCGCGAACAGAATCAAAATGCCGCTTTGCAGGACATACGGCAATAACTGTATCACCGACTGCCACCAATTCTGGTGCAGCATGTCCATGGGATCAATCAGCGCCCACCCTTGATAGGGTAGGATAGTTTTCATATACCAGGTCGCGATGGCGGTCTGAAACAGCGTGAGTGCCAACAGAATATAGCGACGCATCGTACCGACCCGGCGCCAGTTACCCTTTTCCCGGGCAGCTTCTTGCTTGTGACGCGGCGCGCGGGTGTGACCGCGCAGGGCGTCCCAATACCGCACTATCGGGTTGGTTAGCCAAGGTTCGGGAAACATTGGCGTTCGAGTGACCGTCGGCATGGCTTTAATCACCGTACGACCCTGGCTATCCGCTACCACCAAATCCTGTTGAGTGGCGGTTTCCGGCCAGGCCATGCTCAGCCGCGATTTGACCGAATCCAGCGCAGCATCATCCGGTGCCGGATTAGGGTTAACTGCGGGTGTCACGCCCCCGATATCGGCATGCAGCGCCCCGAGAGACTGACCGCCATCCGACGGCACACTGGCGCGCAACGTGCTTTTCTGCTCGGCAGAAAGAGGCAAAGCCTCGATATAATCGAGGCTTGATTCAGTTGATTTATTCATTAGCAGGTAACAAATAGCTCCAGGTTTCAGTCAATGTCTTATCGCCGTTTACCAATGCGGCACGCATATCGGTGGGTTGTTTTTCGTCTTTCACGCGCAGGCGCAGGGTCAGACGCCAGCCATGCGTCACTGGATTGTAACGGACATTGTTTTCTACCACTTCAGCATTTGCGCCCACACTTAGCTGGGACGCCACTGGGGTATTTTCGGGCAGCGCTTTAAGCACCGGACCCATAAAATCCACCACAAATGCGGTGGTGCCATCCGGCTTACGAATCAGATTGGACTGTTTTACGTCTCCGGCTGAACGCATCGTTTGCTGAACATAAGCTACGTCCGGGGAGTGAATCTTCTCTTCATCACGGGTAAAGGTCATCCGATAGGCAATATCGAACGGTTTACCCACTTCAGGTAATTTTTCCGGCGTCCAAAACGCCACAATATTATCATTGGTTTCATCCGCCGTAGGGATTTCAACCAACTCAACGTGTCCCTTACCCCAGTCACCATGAGGCTCTATCCAACCGCTTGGGCGCAAATCATAGCGCTCATCCAGATCCTCATATTGCGAAAAGGCGCGGCCACGCTGTAGCAGACCAAACCCGCGCGGGTTTTCAACTTGAAAGGTGCTGACCGATAAATGCCGCGGATTATTTAACGGACGCCAAATCCATTCACCGTTGCCGGCATGAATAGATAAACCATCGGAATCGTGCAAAGCCGGGCGATAATTCATGGTCGGAGAAGGCTGGTTCGGGCCAAAAAGAAACATACTGGTTAATGGCGCTATCCCCAGTTTACCTACTTTATCACGCAGGAATATTTTGGCCTGTACCTCTACGCCGGTATCGCGCCCAGGATAGACCACAAAACGATAGGCGCCTGTGGCGCGTGGCGAATCAAGCAGTGCGTAAAACACCAAATGTTTATCATTTGGATGGGGGTGTTCAATCCAGAACTCACGAAAACGCGGGAACTCCTCTCCAGAGGGCAGCGCGGTATCGATAGCCAGACCACGCGCGGAAAGCCCATAGACCTGACCTTTACCTATAACGCGGAAATAACTAGCGCCCAGCATACTGACGATTTCGTCGCTTTTGTCAGCTTTATTGATCGGATAAAGGATTTTAAATCCGGCAAACCCCAGATTTTTCACTAGATCAGGATCGTGCTTTACCGAGCCAAAGTTGAATAAATCGGGAGAATATTTAATATCCTTAACCGTGGTGGCGGTCACTTCATTGATCTTGACCGGCGTGTCAAAATACATGCCCTGATGATAAAACTCTAGCTTGAAGCGGGTGGGATCGTCATGCCAGTAAGATTTGTCATGATTGAACTGAATCTGCTGGTAATCAGCAAATTTCATTTCACGAAATTGCGAAGGCAAATTGCTTTTTGGTGCCTCGTACCCCTTACTAGCCAGTTCTTGCGCTTGTTTAGCCACATCGTCAATAGAAAACGCCGATGCAGGCAATGCATATAACGACAATAACACCATTGCTCCTAGCAAACGGAAACTCACTCTAGGTAGCTTACCTAAAAATTTATTATCTGGCACATCCCCCCCCTATGCTTGTGCTCTTAATCATTCAAAGCAATTTTAATTGATAAATCACTTTCCAGACACGTGATACAACGATGGTGACTCACCTTAACCCTACCGACCCAATGTGTAATCCATAGGCTAAAAAGCAAGCGCATCTACCGGTAAAAGATAGTCCATAACCGCAGATTCCAACAATCAGTACCGCCCGCTGATTTTACATTAGCCATCAGCGGGGGGTTAATCATTTTTCACACTAAAGTTGATCTTATTAAAAAAGAGCATGTTTAAGGGCTCCATTTGATGTGTTAAGGCAAAAAACAGTTGCAAAGTGTTTTCCTTAACCGGGATAGTAGCGAAACATAAATTAATTTTATCGGCTTTATAGGAAAATTCTTATTACATTAACTTATTAAAATTGATGAAAAATCTTTTGTCTCACGAATAACCAGCCCACCAGAAAATGACAAATTTCAGGCGCTAAATGACGTTGTGGAATATGTGACGAGTTGCCCATCTTCACGTTGCTGAAAAGTCAAACGTTGACTCACCTGATTTTTTGCGGTTCTCTGATCTATTAAGATTGCTATCAATACCGCAAAATCCGCGTTTAGCAACATCAATTATACCTTGCCTAACTATCTTTAAAGGGTAAGAGGTTCGGCCAGTACTGGCACCCACGGCCTTACACACACAAAAAAAGGGGAAGCCCAATGCAGGATCAAATCAATCATGGGATATCACCCATCTACCAACCCTCAATTTTCCAAAGCTTTTTCCAGGGCGGGTTCGATTGTTCAACGGAAACCCGGGGCGACGGGCGACGCATTGATATCATCAATGCCAGCGGACATGAAATGCTGGCATCAAAAGACTATGCCCAATTGGCTGAGCAAAATATAACCACCGTACGTGACGGCGTGCGCTGGCACTTGATCGAGCCCAGTCCAGGACACTATGACTGGTCTAGCTTTCTATCAATGTTTCATGCTGCTCAGGCGAATCACCTGCAGATAATTTGGGACCTCTGCCATTTTGGCTGGCCGGATCATGTTGATGTATGGAAGCCAGAATTTGTTGCGCAATTTGCCCATTTTGCCGGGGCGGTGGCGGCCAAGATGCGCGATGAGGGTGTCACCGGACAGTATTTTACGCCAATCAACGCCATATCCTTCCTGGCTTGGGCCGGCGGCGATATCGCCCATATCCAACCCATGGCGTCGAAACAAGGCCGAGCGTTGAAGCTGCAAATGGTGCGCGCTACCCTGGCCGCTATTGATGCCATTCGCGCAGTGGACAATACTGCCCGCTTTTTGCAACCGGAACCCGTCGTACATATCAACGCACCAGAAGGCCAGCCGGAGATGGAAGTCGCCGCTGAGGCCCTGCGGATGGCGCAATTTGAGGTTTGGGATATGATCTGCGGCAAATCTCTGCCCGAACTGGGCGGTCGGTACGACTATCTGGATATCATCGGCATTAGCTATCACCCAGACAATCAATGGTTCTATGAAGGTGGGTTGATTCCTTTCGATGACACGCATTATCGCCCTTTCACCGCGATCCTCAAGGAAGTCTACCAGCGTTACCATCGCCCACTGCTCATTGCCGAAACCGGCGCCAATAGCGATTTACGCGTGCCATGGATGCGGTATATCTTTGAGCAATGCGTTCAGAGCATGAAAAACGGTGTCGCCATTGAAGGCATCTGTATCTACCCGGTAGCAGATTATCGTAGTTGGAGCGGGGAAAAACACTTGCCGTTCGGTTTATTGGGCATGCAGGATGTGAATGGAAACCGCTCGCTGTTTGAACCACTGGCCCTGGAAATCCACAGTCAGCAAATACGCTTAAAGAGTTTGCGTGAAGACGGGCGGCCTGATCCTAAAGCTCAACCAGCTTAGTCTTCGCCAATCCAGCAGGTGTATTTCGCCCATGACGGTTGTGCCGGTAGGGTACGTATCCGTCTCGGGCTTACGGTGAAGGCGACGTTGACACAGAAATACAGGAACCCACATCCACGCCGCCGTTATGTTTAACATCATAAAAATAGGCAAGCCCAAACGATACCGACACGACGATTAAGAACGAGAGTAATAACCCGATAATGGCAAGTAATTTGGTATCATCCAGTCTACTGTTTTCCATGTCTACTCCCTCCTTTCGGCCCTCTGACATCAGCTCATCCACAGTGTCACTAAAACGATATAGTCTACATAATTCGCGTGTCAGGAAGGCGGCAACGTGGCCATCATTTCGTGTTTCCCGATACATTCTGTCGCGATGAACATGGCGTTTCTTTTCACAAAAATACGGTTTGAGTGAGAATAATTGATTAAATTTCAACAATGCTACTGAGCAAAAAAATCCCGTACAAACCTGCTTACAAAATAGGCGAATCCTTAGTTTTTTGCAAGTAGCGCCACTGATGTCATGGATATTGATCTCCAGGGACATTGCTGCGCAGCACACACCACCCACCCCCTTTATTCCTCAACGTAAAAACGTTGCCAGTGTATGTCAATACCTTCTGGACGTTGTTAACTAAAGGTAAGGTAAACTATTGACTGCCTGGTTGAATAAATCTGCTGAAAAACCGATCATTACGAAGAACTAACTTGTTGTTGGCGCAGTAAGGACACTCAGTGGCATTGGGTTGATTATACTATTTTTGAATAACCCGATTTTATCGCTAATTATTTAATGACAGAGTTGTTAATTAGCCAGATACTTAAGTCATGTTTATACTTTTTCGGTGATGCGGTGGGCTAATAACCCTCAGCGTAATATACGATGATACTAAAGCCCCTGCGACACGCAAATAAATACTCCACCCAGTTTGCCCGCGCTACCTTGGATTGCGACGGTTTCGCTTTGCACTCTGGTTGGATAGTGGCCTACTGCTGCCATCCGATTACACAGGAATATCTCTGCGCCACGATGGAATTTTTATGCGCTGGTGCGCACCTTCCTTGCCACAGTTACCAGGACAAACCCGAACTGCCTCAAGGTGACCTGGCCGTAATTCGTTCACCCAATGGCCAACACTGGCAAGCGGTGACGGATTTGCGTGGTAAAACCGGCTACCTGATCAGCGACGGCAGTGTTGTCCACATCAATTCTCTTGCGGAGCTACCGGCTTCGGTGACGCTTAACGCCCCACAACAAGCCACCGACACCTGGAATGGCGATCGGTGGGTCTCCGTGCTATCTGGGTTATCCAATGCTCCGTTAAATCATCAATTACCCCCACTGCTTAAATAAAATTCGTGATGAATTCGCTTTTGCGTTAGGCCACGCGCTGGACGGAATAAACGTCCTTTGTGGCCTCATGGCTTATCATTGGTGTATTAGCATTTAACTCTGAATCGTGCCAGGGTTTCGCTATCTAACTGGCAATACTCCCCTTTTAGCTCAGCACAAAGCTTACTCATGAATGTCACGAGATAGTCAATATTGTAAGCCGCCATTTTTCGGCCCATTTCCGTTTGCATCGTGTCAGCCAAGGTTAATAATTTGGTTTGAAAATGATCGAAGGTATACTGGACATCATCCAGCGGACGATGCAAGGCCAAAGGGTCCTGCGCATTGAACAACCCGCGGCCGAGCTGGCCAGAAACGTGAAATACTCGGGCCAAGCCAATGGCACCGAGTGATTCAAGTCGATCGGCGTCCTGAACTATTTTCGCTTCAATGGTCTCGGGCGCGATACCAGCACTAAAACTATGGGCGGCGATGGCATGCGCCACTGCGGGATAATTGGCGACCGGATAATCAGCAAAATGTGCTGCCAGAATTCTCAATGTTTCTTGCGCCGCCTGTGTTGAGGCCAGATGACGTTCAGGATGATTTTTCGGCAAATTGACAATATCGTGGAAATAACAGGCTGTCAGTACACATAATTCATTGGCTGATGAACCCTGCATAAGTTTACGGGCGGTTTGCCAAACACGGCTGAAATGGGCTACATCGTGCGCTTTGTCATCCTGTGAAAAATAGCGTTCCAGATACGCCTTGAATCGTCGTTCCCATTGTTCTAATTCCATAACTTCTCCTGCAGCTGTAAGCCGTTATGTCATGTATCGCCAGTGTCCCGTCATTAGGGAACCCGGTTAAACCTGTGCGATGTGGGTCCCCCATGACGTCTCCCTGTAACCACGGCGTTTAAACATGATGGTGGTACACACTGTACTAAGCCACATCGGGTTGTGTGCTTCAAGCGGAATACATCATACAAGAAGCGTGTTTAACGATTATCCCACTTCCGCAAGTGTCTGCACGATAAAATGTCCGGCCAGCGCCACACCCTCACTGGACAAACTATGCCCAAGTCCGGGCAAAATAATGTCTTGTGCCGCCACACCCAAGGTTCGCAGTGTGGCCGCAGCACGCTCGGTTTCCAGCGAATTGATAACCGGATCCTGCGCACCATGAATTAATAAAACCGGCACACCAGAAGAAGGAGCCAACGGCAAGGGAGAAGACAATCGACCAGAAAAGGCGACCACGGCCGCTAACGGCCAGCGTCCGGAAGCCACCGCATCCAAAGCCATGATCGATCCTTGCGAAAACCCCACCAATACCACCCGTTGTGGGCAGTCAGCCAGCCCATTCGCTGCCATCAGTCGTAACAGCGTCGCATCAAAAGCGGCGCGCGCGTCCGCCACCCTTGCCGGGCGATTGCTTTCGGTAACGCCGGCAATGCTGAACCATTGATGACCGGTACCCGGGTCAAAAGGAAACGGTGCATCCGGCGCGGCAAACACGGTATCCGGCAATTCGGCACGCCACAGTTGGCCAAGCGGTACCAAATCGTCACCACAGCTACCAACGCCGTGCAACATAATCACTAAACTCTTACTCATCAAACTACCCCTTTATTATGGTCAGCGTGGTCAGGCGTAAACAGCCAGGGCACGCCCCGACGCCTGCTGCACCAAAGCACTCAGCATATCAAAGGTGCCCACCGGACGTGATAAATTAATGGCGAAGGTTCTGCGGACACGACGGTCTTAATACCGTTACCTTTTTTGTACCCAAGGTTACACATATTATTTCCCTCCGAGCCCCTTGTGAACATATAATGCCCATCCGGTCATTCCCGACCTGACATAAACTCTCTTATTACTGCCTGTGTGGCGATTACATCTGACATAACTATGAAAATGAATATGCGCGCAATCTATACGGTGATTCTGGCACTGGCTGCGATCAGCCAGTCGGCATTTGCCGTGGTATACCCCCTCCCAGCCGGCAACAGTCGATTGGTGGGACAAAATCTGGAAATTGATATTCCTCAGGATAGCAAATTACCGCTGGAGCATTTTGCCGCACAGTTCCAAATGGGCCTGAGCAATATGCTCGAGGCCAATCCGGGCGTCGATCCCTACCTGCCAAAACCGGGCAGTAAACTGATCATTCCACAACAGCTCATCCTGCCTGACACGCCTCATGAAGGTATTGTGGTTAACAGCGCCGAAATGCGCCTTTATTATTACCCTAAAGGCACCAAGACCGTCGTGGTATTGCCTATTGGTATCGGTCAATTAGGCAAAGATACCCCGGTGAACTGGGTGACCTCAGTTCAACGCAAGAAAAACGGCCCAACCTGGACCCCGACCAAAGCGATGCACGCTGAATATACCGCCCAAGGTGAATCACTGCCCGAAGTGTTCCCCGCAGGTCCCGATAATCCTATGGGTCTATACGCGTTGTATGTCGGTCGCCTGTACGCCATCCACGGCACCAATGCCAATTTTGGCATCGGACTACGCGTCAGTCATGGCTGTGTACGTTTACGCGCCGCTGACATCAAATATTTATTCGACCATGTGCCGGTGGGTACCCGAGTACAGTTTATCGACGAACCGGTGAAAGCGGCCATCGAGCCGGACGGTACGCGTTATTTGGAGGTACATGACCCATTGTCTTCCACCGAAGAACAATTTCATTCGGACGTGCCGGTACCCATTACTATTCCTGCCATGGTCAGCAAAGTCATTGTGAGCCAGCTCGTCAACCAGAATACGGTTAACGTCGCGTTGCAAAATCGCTCTGGTATGCCAGTAAATATTACCGCGCCTACCGCTAATGAGCCGACCATCGCTTCGGAAAATACCGCAACAACAGCCCCGGATGCCGCCACAAACGCGACAACACCGGCCGCTGATGCAGCCACAGTGACGCCAGCAGTTGCCACCCCTGTGGCCACTAACACTCAGGCAGCCAATCCTGCTTCGACCGTAGCGCCTGTCGCCGCGCAACAACAATAGTGTGAATCAGGTCTAGGCCTGCTCCAGTGGAAACGACGCGTCGTCAGTCGTTTCCACTGACCTATCCCGCGTTCTCTATACACTTTATCTCTGCACCCTCGTCGTGATAAACCACAAAAAACGCCCTTATTACATCTAATGCCATATACCCATCATCTTTCAAGCCGCAGGTGCGTTGGCTGCACTCGTTCACCTGAATCACTTTCTTATATAAGCTCATCGGGATTTATAAGCCTCATCCTGAGGCTCACCCTTCAAGCCAGCGCAAGCGAAAGACAAATCTGTTCCCGACAGATTTGCCTTTCGCTTGCCGCCTTCCTGCAACTCGAAATCTATTGGATATAGTAATTTTTTTAGTTAATTTTATTTAATCATCAAAAAAAATCAACCTGATAAAATAGCCCCACATAAGCAGCCGTGACATCAAACCCTATTACCTCAAGATATTTTTCACAAATCGGTTAATGGTTCGGTTCGAAACGTAAAAAAAAGTTAATAGAATGCATACAATATAATTAATTATCTTAATTGTTAGCTATCAATGATAATTAAGATAATCACATCAAAACAGTAGATATCTTTAGTACTAATGGATAGCAAAGCCGGCAAACAGTAAAACCACTTTTTTTTCACCGACGCATACGCAAAAAAAATATCAAAAAAACAACCTTTATCACTTATTGTCGCGGTTATTTCGATTAAGGTTTATATGTGCATGAATATATGTACCTAGCCAATTGCTTTTCACTATCCCATCCGCAAGTATGAGTCGTTGGGAATCTCCACGTTATAGGAGCTAATGATGCAAAAGACGACACAGCAATCACCAGAACCCGCACGCCGTAGACTGTTAAAGGGGGCAGCCGGACTTTCTATTTTAGGTATCGTCGGTATGGCAGCCTTGGGTTCTGCCTCTATTACTTACGCCGCTGCAATGACCAAAGAAGCACGCGATAAGCTGACACCGGATCAAGTCATTGCAGGATTAAAGCAAGGTAATATTCGTTTCCATACGGGTAAACCACAAAAACATGATTATCTCGCGCAAAAACGCGCCAGCCAGACCGGACAATTTCCGTCCGTAGCGATACTCAGTTGTATCGACTCCAGAGCACCCGCTGAGATAGTGCTTGATACCGGTATTGGTGAAGCATTCAATGGTAGGATCGCCGGCAATATTTCCAATGATGATATTCTCGGTAGTTTAGAGTTCGCATGCGCAGCGGCCGGAGCCAAAGTCATTTTGGTCATGGGGCACACCGCATGCGGCGCGGTAAGAGGCGCGATTGATAACGTAGAATTGGGTCATTTGACCGGATTGTTAAATAAAATTAAACCCGCCATCGAAAAAACGGAATACAACAAAGAAAGGACCGGTAATAATCCGGAATTTGTGGATGCCGTGGCTAAAACCAATGTAAACCTTACCATTGAGGAAATACGCAAAAGCGATATTCTTAATAGACTTGAAGCTGATGGTAAAATAAAAATAATTGGTGCCATGTATAATTTAGCCGGTGGAAAAGTAGATTTTTTCGCGTAAACACGGTGGTTAACAGCCTGACCAGACTGTTAACCCACCCCAAAATATTAATTTCATAAATAGTTAATTAAATGATTTTATTTATCATGCTAGCTATTTCTTTGCATTCATCATTGGCATTAGGTTTTAACACTTAACTTCATGAGGTATAGTTCACCTAAACCACAGGTGCTTTCGCAAACACATTCCCAAAAATTTGTATGATGAATCTTATAAATGTGATGAACATCACTATTTAATGGTCATGTGACACGTAAAATGCGTGATGTACATCACATTTATTGTAAGGGGAAAAATATGGACGTGACACAAAAAACGGATGATCGGTTGTTAAAAGTTTGTTGGTTCTTAGTTTTGTTCGGGATAATTTTTTGTGGTGTTTTGTTGAAAATGTATTGGTAATACGTTGATTTATTTTTAGCCTCTGGCCATTTTATTAGCCATGATATACAGTCACTTTAGTGCAATGCTCTGAAGGTTGTGGAACATACCGATAGTGGATGTTAGCTATCAGTAAATATAATTTCCCAACTATTTCCACTTCCTACGGATCGCCACATTCAATAATACCAGACGTGCTATAATTTGCTCAACTACCCGCATTACATTACGGAGTGCCGATGAAATTAAGCATGGTTTTCCTATCACTATGCCTATTGATGAGCACCGGCTGTAGCGATGGTGCCGCGTCATTCCTTCGGGTAGTACCTTCCCATACCGACATCTGCCCCCATGGACA
>NZ_JAYGJO010000017.1:0-111583 GCF_035013185.1 Acerihabitans sp. TG2 | reverse complement strand
AACTTTCAGGAAAATACGGACCCGGTTCATCAGCGGATGGCGATAGCCGCCGTAGCAACTTCGATTTCCCACCTGTCGACCTCGATCGGGCCTGGCAATGCGTTGCCGAAATGCGTGTCATTGCAGAAAGACACGGCGTATCTGTCAGTCAGATAGCGCTTGCCTGGTTACTGGTCAGGCCATATGTCACCAGCGTCATTATCGGCGTCAAGCGTATCGATCAGCTCGACGACAACCTCGGCGCAGCAGATATCATTCTGACAGCAGAGGAATTGGTGCGACTGGATGCGGTAAGCGCTCTGCCTCCTTATTATCCGGGATGGATGATTGAGCATCAGGACGCCGCTCGCCGCCAGGCATCCTCCAGCCCTCAGAAACTGAATGTGATTAAAACGTTGTAAAAACCCCTATCCCGTTGCTTGCATGTTTGCCTGTAGAACTGCATTGCGCTGGAATAAACCACGTCTAGCAAAAGAGATAAAGAAATGAATAAAGGTTATTTGATCGCGCATGTCACCGTATCGGACGCTGTCACCTACGCCGAATATGCCAAGGCTGCCGGAGAAGCAATGCAGGCGTTCAGTCCTAAGGTTATTGCCTGGTCTGGGCAGTATGAAAACCTTGAGGGAGAATCACATGAACGGCACGTCGTTTTTGAGTTTGCTTCTTTTGCCGAGGCCAAGCGTTTTTATGAGAGTCCTGAATATCAGGCAGCCAGAGTAATACGTGCAGGGGCTGCGACCGGAACTTTTGTGCTGGTTGAAGGAGGAGCTTAATTTTCGGCGTAATGCTTGATAAAAAAGCTAACACTGCCTTGGCTCTAAGGCCTGTCTGATGTCGGACTTTAGTGCTAAATATAATATTCATTTGGGCGTCATATGAATGTTATGAGGGGGCATCCCTCCCATTTTTACTGGCTACTAGGGAGAAAGCCTGAATTAAGCGACGAACTTCTTTTGGGTGGACTAAAAATTTTATTGATGCTTTTGAATCACACAGCCTTTGATACAGTGCGCCAGAATGTCTGCTCTAGCTGCCCATCAAAAAACAAAAAGCCCGCTTCAGTTCCCTGAAACGGGCTTTTCTAGAATCTTGGCTCCTCTGACTGGACTCGAACCAGTGACATACGGATTAACAGTCCGCCGTTCTACCAACTGAACTACAGAGGAATCACTAAGTGGTTCGCATAATAGCGATGCTTTGACCCCATGTCAAAGGGGGATGTGGTTAAAAAAACTGTTTGCTCATAGATTGCGCACCCCCGGTCGAGAATAGACTGCCTTTCCCTCCCTCCGGCACCACCATTCGTTCAACGTTGGTAGTGACACAAAGGAGAGCCGCCCGCCGCTGTGCTCGGCAGCGTGGTACGATCTTCGGGGTACGCCACCCAAGAGCATTTCAGACGATCATCCTGTTTCGACGGACTTATGGAAGTCCGGCTATAAAGAACTCTAGACATCTAAATGGTTGTCCGGTATGTTAATTCGCTAGTTAACCAGTTCATATTGTTGGTGTAAGCGATGACAAAACAGATTCAGATTCTTGATGGGGGAATGGGACGAGAGCTGGCGCGCAACGGTGCGCCATTCCGTCAACCCGAGTGGTCGGCGCTGGCGTTAATCGAGGCGCCGCAGTATGTCCGGCAGGCGCATGATGCCTTTATTCATGCCGGTGCGCAGGTGATCACCGCCAACAGTTATGCCGTGGTGCCTTTTCATATCGGCGAGGCGCGTTTTCAGGCCGATGGTGCGGCGCTGGCGTGGTTGGCCGGTAGCTTGGCCCGCGCGGCGGCCGATGCCAGCCCACATCCGGTATGCGTAGCGGGCTCGTTGCCGCCGGCGCTGGGTTCATACCGTCCCGATCTGTTCGAACCGGTGGCGGCAGGTGCCATTTTACAGGTGCTGATCGACGCATTGAGGGACAGTGTCGATATATGGCTGGCCGAAACGCAAAGTGCAATTGCCGAAGTGCGGCTGGTGGCTGAGTTGCTCAAAGGCGACCGACGTCCGTTATGGTTCTCCTTTACGCTTAACGATGCACTCGATGAACAAGGCCATGCCCGGCTGCGTTCCGGTGAGCGCATTTGCGACGCGGTAACGGCGGCCACCGAGCTGAATGCGGCGGCAGTGCTGTTTAATTGCAGTCCTCCAGAAGTGATGAGTGCGGCGCTGCGTGAAGCGGCGGCGAACTGCACCTTGCCGCTTGGGGTGTATGCCAATGCCTTCGAACCGGCGGATAATAAACGCGGCGCCAATGTCGGTATCAGCGAATTACGCACTGACACCCAGCCACCCAATTATTTGCGCTGGGCACAAGAATGGGTCGGGCAGGGCGCTAGCATCGTGGGCGGCTGTTGCGGCATCGGTCCTGAACATATCGCCGCCCTGGCGGCCGCGTTCCCGCCTGCCGGCTCACTACATCATCCTTTAGGTGTCAGTCATGATTAATCGTCGTTCTTTTATTAAAAGTACGGGGGCCGTTGCTATTACTGCCGCCATGACCTCTCCCTGGTCGTTATCGGCCGCCTTTGCCGCCGAGGCGCCCACGTCCCCTAAAAAGGGCGGGCACTTGATTGTTGGCGTGGATAATGCTTCCACTACCGACCGTCTGGACCCGGCGTTCTGGTTTGAGATCTGGATGTACTTCACCGGCAGCCAGCTGTTTAATGCCTTGGTGGAAATCGACGAGCAGGGCGAGATCGCACCCTCTTTGGCACAGTCCTGGTCCAATGAGAATGGCGGCCGTAAATGGGTGCTAAACATTCGTCAGGGCGTGGAGTTCCACGACGGTCGCAAATTGGGGGCGAAAGACGTGGTCTGGTCGCTGAACCATCATCGCGGCGAAAAATCAACCTCGCCGGTTAAAGGTTACCTGGATCCCGTTACCGCCATCGACGCCACGGGGGCGCACGAAGTCACTATCACGCTGAGCGAACCGAACGTTGAGTTTATTTCACTGCTCAGCGCCGTGCATTTTGTTATTACTGCCGAAAATGAAAGCTTCGACAAAGGCATCGGTACCGGGGCCTTTATTCTGGACAGTTTCCAACCCGGCGTGCGTATGCTGGTGAAACGCAATCCGAATCACTGGAACCCAGCCCGTGGCCATGTGGATTCGGTAGAAACCCTGGCAATGAACGATTCAACCGCCCGGGTGGCGGCGCTGGTCAGTGGTTCGGTTCATATGATTAACCGGGTGAATCCGCGCATTGTCAGCCGGATCGAAAAAATGCCGGCGATTCAGTTGGTCCGTGACAAAGACAGCCAGCTGTTCACGTTACCGGGCCTGTCCAATGTTGCACCGTTCAATACCCTGGATGGGCGTCTGGCGCTGAAATATGCCATTGATCGCCAGCAGATGATTGACACCGTGCTGGGGGGCTATGCTTCGCTGGGCAACGATAATCCGATTTTCCCGTCCAATAAGTACTTTGCCAAGGATATCCCACAGCGTCCTTACGATCCGGATCAGGCACGTTTCCACTGGCAGAAAGCCGGCTTCAACGGTCCGCTGGTGCTCTACGCCGCCGATGCCGGTTTCCCCGGCGCGGTAGATGCGGCCCAACTCTATCAGCAATCGGCCAAAAAAGCGGGTATCCCGCTCAGTGTGGAGCGGGTGCCGGATGACGCATTCTGGAACGATACCTGGTTGAAAAAATCGTTTTGTACCTCCAACTGGACGTCCCGTCCCACGGCGGATTCCCTGCTGTCGTTGGTGTTTACCAGTAAAGCCCCCTGGAATGAATCCGCCTGGCGGGTACCGGCCTTCGACCAGTTGGTGAGCGCAGCACGGGGTGAAACCAACGAAGATAAACGTCGCCAGATATACCATGACATCCAGGTGATGTTGGTGGATCAGGGCAGTGAAATCATCCCGCTGTATGCGGATTCACTCAGTGCCGCCAGCAAAAAAGTCCAGGGTTTTACGTCGGTGCCCGGTCTGCCACTAAGCGCTAACCGCGCCGCCGAGAAAGTTTGGTTGGAAGGGTAATATTCATGTCTTTATCCATAGCAGTTTCTGCTCGCACAGGAGGGCGGTCGCTACTGGCCGCCATGATTTTGCGGCGCTTAGCGGGTGGGTTGCTGATGGTACTTGCGGTCTCGGTACTGATTTTCGCCGGTCTCAATTTGTTGCCCGGCGATACCGCTACGGCGATCCTGGGACAGTCGGCAACGCCTGCGTCGGTGCAGGCGCTCAGGCTGCAACTGGGATTGGACCAGCCTGCGTTGTGGCGCTACCTGCATTGGCTCGGTGGGGTGCTTCAAGGGGATTTTGGCATCAGCCTGACCTCCCGGGATAATATTTCCATCACCTTGTGGGTTCGACTGAAAAACACCTTATTTTTGGCCGGCAGTACGGCGGTGGTGGCGATCCCCCTGGCGTTGACCATTGGTTTTGTTTCGGTACGTTTTCACGGTGGCTGGATTGATAATCTGCTTAACCTGTTTACCCGCACCGCAGTAGCGCTGCCGGAGTTTTTCTCCGGTTATCTGCTGATTCTGATTTTTTCCATGACCCTGGCCTGGTTGCCCAGCAACAGTAATGTACAGGGTGATATGCCGTTGCTAAGCCGGTTGCAGGCCATTGCACTACCCTGTGCGACGCTGGTGCTGGCGGTGCTGGGGCATATGAGCAACATGACGCGCGCGGCATTGTTGAGTGCTCAGCGCAGTAGTTATGTGGATACGGCCATCCTCAAGGGATTATCACCCATGGGGATTCTTTGGCGGCATGTTTTGCCGAATGCCTGGGCGCCAATCATTAACGTTATTGTACTGAATCTGGCTTATCTGATGGTGGGCGTGGTGATCGTTGAAAATGTGTTTGTCTATCCCGGCCTGGGCCAGTATATGGTGGACAGCATTACCAAACGCGATGTTCCGGTCGTGCAGAGCTGTGCCTTGGTGTTGGCGGCAATGTATATTCTGCTCAATCTGTTTGCTGATGTGGTGGCCATGCTGGCAAATCCCCGCTTGCGCCACGGAAAATAATGCGATGCCTGCGATAAAACTTTCTTTGTTACCCGGTATTGCCGGGCTGTTTCTGTTTGTCGGGGTGGCGCTGTTCGCCCCTTGGCTTTCTCCCCATGCACCCGACCAGGTAGTCGGCATGGCGTGGGACACCCCCTCGGCGCTGGCCCGTTTAGGCACAGATAACCTTGGCCGCGACCTGTTGTCCCGTCTTATCTGGGGAACACGTACGTCCCTGGCGGTGACCGGCTTGGCGGCGCTGGTGGCGTTTGTGATTGGCACGACACTGGGATTTATCGCCGGGGTATGCGGTGGTTGGATCGATCAACTTATTTCGCGCATTAACGATATCATCATGGCGATACCCACCCTGATCCTGGCGTTGATTATTCTGGCGATGCTGCCGAAAACCCTGGGGGTCATTATCATGGTGCTCGGACTGCTGGAAGCGACCCGTATTCTGCGCGTTGCCCGTGCGTTGGCGGTCAATATTGCCGCCATGGAGTTTATTGACGTGGCCCGCATGCGTGGGGAACGTTTGGGCTGGATCCTGATGCGGGAGATTTTGCCCAATGCGTTACCGATATTGATTGCCGAATTTGCGCTGCGTTTTATTTTTATTTTGCTGTTTCTTTCGGCCTTATCCTTCCTGGGGCTGGGGGTTCAACCACCCACTGCCGACTGGGGCGGGCTGGCCAGGGATAATAAAGACGGGATCCTGTTTGGCATCTGGGCTGCCCTGATCCCGGGGGCGGCTATTGCCCTGCTGGCTTTGTGCATCAATATGCTGGCGGACTGGCTGGTGGGTAATAATGCCCGCGCCTGGGGAGGTCGCAGCCATGACTAACGGTCACCTTGCCACATCTCAATGTCTGCTGAGTGTTGAACATTTGCACGTTAGTGCCAACGGCAAACCGGCGCGGTTGCTGGTGGATGATATTTCCTTCACGCTTAACACGGGCGAGGTGCTGGGCTTGATCGGTGAGTCCGGTGCGGGGAAATCGACGATTGGTCAGGCCATCCTTGGCCATTGCCGTGACGGTATGACACTGACCGGCGGGCGTATTATGTTCCATGATCAGGATTTGGCGCGTCTGCCAGAGCGTCAACTGCGTCACATTCGTGGCAAACGTATTGCTTATGTGGCGCAGTCCGCCGGTGCTGCTTTTAATCCGGCGCTAACCATTGGTGCTCAGGTGGTGGAAGCGGCCCGCCTGCATGGGGTACTGGACGCGCAGGCAGCCCGGGCCCGGGCGTTGGAACTGTTTCAACGCTTCTCTTTACCGCAGCCGGAACAGTTTTATCAGCGTTATCCCCATCAGGTCTCCGGGGGGCAATTGCAGCGCGCAATGATTGCCATGGCTTTGTGCAGCCGACCCGAGCTGATCATCTTCGATGAGCCGACCACGGCGCTGGATGTGATCACCCAATTGGAGATCCTGCAGGCTATCGCCGAGGTGATTCGTCACGACGGCGTGGCGGCTATCTATATCAGTCATGATCTGGCGGTGGTGGCTCAGTTGGCCGACCACATAATGGTGCTGCGCCATGGCCGTCAGGTTGAGCACAATACCACTCGTCAGATTCTGCATTTTCCCGCCGAGCAGTATACCCGCGATCTGCTGAATGCCGGGCGCAGTGACTGTCGCCCCGGAATTGTGCCGGGAGAGGCCACGACGCTGTTGGCAATCCGCTCACTTAGTGTGCGTTATTCTCATCAGCGGGTGTTGGACGGGGTTTGTCTGAATCTGTCTAAGGGCCGTACCCTGGCGGTGATTGGCGAATCCGGTTCCGGTAAATCGACGCTTGGTAAAGTGATTTGCGGTCTGCTGGCCGCCGAGGAAGGGTCCGTCACCCTTAACGGACTGCCGTTGCCGCCGACGTTACGCCAGCGCAGCCGTCAGCATTTGCAGCGGATCCAGATGATTCATCAAATACCTGACACGGCGCTCAATCCCAAGCTGTTGATTGGCGACCAGTTGAACCGTGCCTTGCAACAATTCACCGGGCTTGATCGGGCTCAGCGCGAACAGCGGGTTCGCGAACTGTTGGGGCAGGTGGGTTTGGAGGTAAGCCTGGCAAAACGTTACCCGCCGACGCTGTCCGGGGGACAGAAACAGCGGGTATGCATTGCCCGTGCCCTGGCGGCGCAGCCGAGCCTGATCGTGTGTGATGAACCCACGTCGGCGCTCGATCCGCTGGTTGCCCGCGAGGTATTGCAATTGCTGCGCCAGTTGCAACAAGATACCGGCGTCTCGTTGCTGTTTATCACCCACGATCTGCAGGTGGTAAAAGAAATTGCCCATGATGTGGCGGTGTTGCGTGCGGGGCGTATTATCCGCCAGGGCAGCGTCGATGACGCGCTGCGCCCGCCGCTGGATGGTTATACTCAATGTTTAATCGATGCGGTACCGGAAATGAGGGAAGACTGGCTGGCACAGGTGATGGCGTAAGGCAACCGCCATCACCTGCAGACGTATCACATCGATACCCAAAAAATCAGCGCCAGCAATTGTGGCGACAGAATGCGCAGGAACATGACCAGCGGATACACCGTGGCATAAGAGAGCGCGGCCGCGCCGCTGGTGCCGTGCAAAGCGTTGGCAAAAGCCAGCGCCGGTGGATCGGTCATCGATCCGGCCAATACGCCGCACAGACTGAGATAATTCATCTTGAACACCACCCGCGCCAGCAGGCCGACGCTAATCAGTGGGATAGCGGTGATCAAGGCGCCATAACCCAACCATGACAGGCCGTCGCCATAAACCAGGGTATGCACAAAATCCCCTCCGGACTTGAGGCCCACTACCGCCAGAAATAACACAATGCCCAGCTCACGCAACGCCAGGTTGGCGCTGGGCGGCATAAACCAGTACAGCTTGCCGATACTGCCGATGCGCCCAAGGATAATCGCCACCACCAGCGGTCCGCCCGCCAATCCCAGGCGCAGTGCGGCGGGCAAACCTGGAACATACAGGGGCAACGATCCCAGCACTACACCCAAACCAATGCCGATAAACACCGGCAGCATATGCACTTGCTGAAGTTTTTGCTGCGCGTTGCCGACCACGGCGGCGACAGCATGAATGGACTCCGGACGGCCGACTAAATTGAGGATATCGCCGAACTGCAGACTGGCATTACTGCTGGCAATCAGTTCCACGCCGGCGCGGTTCAGGCGGGAAACCACGACATCATATTGTTGTTTAAAATGCAGATCGTGAATTTTTTTGCCCAGCACTTTTTCATTGGTGACCACCACCCGTTCCATCCGTAGATCGGTACCCTGCATGGAAAGCGAGGTGTCAACCTGCTGGCCAATCACCAGGCGGGTTTTTTCCAGATCCCGGGGTAAACCCACCAAATGCAGCAGATCGTCGGTCTGAATCACGGTGGTGGGCAGCGGAACCATCAACATGTCGCCGCGTTTCAAGCGCGAGCAGACGATCTCGGTGCTATTTAGCACGGGCACATCCTGCATCGCCAGTCCTTGCAGATTGGCGTTGGTGACCCGGATATTCATGGTTTGCAACTGGCTGCGGTTGGCACCACTGTCAATGTCGTATTGTTTTGCTTCGCGTTCTACATTAATGCCTAAAACAAAACGAATCAGCCACATGCTCAAGAGGATGCCGAAGATGCCAAAGGGATAAGCCATGGCGTAACCCATGCCCATTTGGCTGATCTGGCTGGGGTTGGTGCCCAAATCAGTCAGGATCTGCTGTCCGGCTCCCAGGGCGGGGGTATTGGTGATCGCGCCGGAAAATATGCCCAGTACCACCGGCAGTGGCACATTAAACACTTTATGGATAAGTGCTGTTAGCAGCATACCCAGTACCACTATCAGTATGGCAAACAGGTTAAGTCGCAGACCGGATACACGTAATGACGAGAAAAAGCCCGGGCCCACCTGGATGCCGATAGTATAAACAAACAGGATCAACCCGAATTCCTGGATAAAATGCAGCATATCGCCGTTAAGGCTTAAACCTGCCGTTTTAGCAAAATGTCCGACAATAATGCCGCCGAACAGCACGCCACCAATACCCAGACCCACGCCATAGATGCGCCAGTTACCGATCCACAGTCCTATCACTGCCACCAGTGCCAACATACTGACCGTTAGTGCAATATCACTCATGACCTTATCCCTGGAGAATCATTGCGTTATTTATCGCTATTTTGTCAGAGCTGGCGCGCAGTGAATGGGGTGGTAAACACAAAAAAGCCTATTGTTCTCGCTTTAATCATCCATTCGGGGCATGCGGCATCACTTGACAAAAATATACGTAAGGTAGTTAATTAATGACATGTCAACTAATTGGTTGGAAGCTGTTTATTTATGTCATCATTGCCGTCCTCATCATTATCGCCCGTCTCGCCGCAACGCCAATTTGCCAATCTGATCGCCCAAACCGCCCGTCAATGGCGCCGGGTCATCGATCGTAAACTCCAGCCTTATGGCCTGACCGAAGCAACGTGGGTTCCCCTGCTGTATTTATCTCGCGCTGAAAAACCCATGCTACAAAAAGATCTGGCGGAGGCCATTACCCTGGATGCCTCTTCAGTGGTGCGGCTGTTGGATAATCTGCAGGCGCAGGGACTTATTGAGCGCCACGAAGGCAGCGATCGCCGGGCCAAGGAGATCCGTCTCACCGATCACGGCCAGCAGCGGGTGCAGCAGGTAGAAGGCATAGCACTGGCCGTGCGTAACCAGGTACTGTCTGGCGTGGACGATCACGATATTGAGCAGATGAACGGCTTGCTCACGCAGGTGCTGGCAAGTTTAGCGTTGGTGGAGAAAGATCCGGCATGAGTGGGACAGTGTCTCGTCGCCGACCGTCGCTCAGAGGATTTAGACGTCTTACACCGCGTCGCAAGCGTTGGGTTTTCGTTAGTTTGGTGCTGTTGGTGGTGTTGCTACTGTGGTTTGCCTCATGGGTCCACTGGCGGTTGAACCACGTAACGGAAAATGATGCCCATATCACTGGGGAAGTGATTACGTTATCGAGCCGGGTCGATGGTTGGTTGGTGGCTCGGCCGGTAATGGACGGCGATCGGGTAAAAAAAGGCCAGATTCTGGCGCAAATTGACACTCGCGATGCGCGGTTGCGCTTGGCGGCGATACAGGGCGATCTTGCGGCGGCCAAGGCGCAAATTGCATATACCCAAGCGCAACGCCAAACCGCAGACTTGACTACCGAGGCCGAGTTTGATCAGGCACAAGCGCAGTTGACGGTGGCCGAGTCCACACTCTCTGACGCTGGGCATCAATTGACGTTGGCACAGGCCAATTTTCAACGTGACGACAGTTTGGTTAAAAGTGGTCTGACCCCAAGAAAAACCTGGGATGAGAGCCATACCACGCTGCTGCAACGTCAGGATCAGCAGCGCGAGGCCGGGGCGCAGTTACTGGCCCAGCGGGCGGCGTTGGCTGATGCGCGCGCGCAGCGTGGTCAACTGCAGGTGCTGGACCGTCAGATAGATATGCAGCGCCAACAGGCAGTGGCATTGCAGGCGCAGGTGGATCAAATTACCCAGGAAATCGCCGACCGAACGCTACGCTCACCGGTGGAGGGTGTGGTGGATCGCACATTAGGTAATGTGGGGGACTATATACAGGCCGGTCAGTGGGTCATGATGGTACACGATCCGAAGAATGTCTGGGTCGAAGCCAACGTCAAGGAAACCGCATTGAGTGACCTGGCGGTTGGCCAGCCGGTGGACATCAGCGTGGATGCTTATCCCGGCATGGTGCAACGTGGGCACATTATTCGGGTGGGCAATACCGCGACCAATCAGTTTGCCCTGTTGCCCAGCCCCAACCCCTCCGGCAATTTCACCAAAATCACCCAGCGGGTTCCGGTACGTATCGCCTTTGATGGCAAGGCGGACAACGTCGATCAGTGGCGTAAACCTGGCCTGATGGTTGAGGTAGCCATTGATGTCGCCGATTGAATCACAGGCGGAGCGTTTTGGGCCAGCCTATCGCTGGCTGGCTACCGGAACGGTGATGTTGGGGACTATCGCGACGACGGCCACCGCCACCATTGTTAACGTCGCCATGCGCGATATTATGGGGGCGTTTGGTCTGGGCCAGGATCAGGTGCAATGGCTTTCTACCGCTTTTCTGGCCTCAATGACCGCCACGATGCTTATCACCGCCTGGGCATTGGAACGATTTGGTTACCGGCGCGCCTTTGTTGGCGCGCTGTTGATTTTTATCGCCGGATGTTTGCTGGGTTTTGTCAGCACCAGCGGCCCCGAGGTGATTTTGGCCCGGGTGCTGCAAGGCAGTGCTTCCGGCATTATTCAGCCGTTGGCGATGGTGGTGTTGTCGCAGGTATTCCCACCTTCCCAGCGCGGTAAAGCCATGGGCATTTATGGGGTAGGGGTGGTGCTGGCACCAGCACTCGGCCCCACCGTGGGCGGCTTGATGGTCGATCAGTACGATTGGCGTTACGTTTTCCTGGTGGTCGTGCCATTTTGCATCGCCGGCATGGCGGCGGCGATGATTATTCTGCCTGACCTGGATAAACAGGCTCCCGCACCGCGCCGCAGATTTGATGCCTTGGGGTTCCTGTTATTGATCTGCGCGCTGACCAGCTTGCTCACTGGGCTATCCAACGGCCAGCGCGAAGGCTGGAACTCCTTTTTTATCATCGGCATGTTTACCACCGCCGCGTTGACCAGCGCCGGATTTATTGCGTGGGAACTGATCGCACCACAACCTTTACTTAGCCTACGGGTGTTTACCAATGCCCGCTTTTCCGCAGGTTGTGTGGTGGCGTTTGCGCTGGGCGCCGGTATTTACGGCTCGACCTATATTATTCCGTTATTTGTCCAGACCGTGCAGGGTTACACGCCGACCCGATCCGGCTTATTATTGATGCCATCAGGCCTGGCGCTGGGGCTGATATTTCCTTTTGCCGGACTGCTAAGCGATCGGCTGCCGCCCCATATACCGGTTATCGCCGGCTTGGTCATTTTTGCCTTATCGAGCTGGTTAACCGGTGGGGCGGATGTGGATACGCCGTTCTGGACCATGGCGCTGTGGGTGGTGTTGGGGCGTATCGGTCTGGGGGTGATGCTACCGGCACTCAATGCCGGTGCTTTGCGTGCGCTGCCGGCTTCAACGTTGGCGCAAGGGTCGGGCAGTTTGAATTTTGTCCGGCAACTGGGCGGCGCCTTTGGCGTGAATTTGCTGTCGGTGGTTATCGACAGGCGGACCATTTTTCATGGTGATGCCTTGGCCCAGGCGTTGACGGCGTCGAACGCCATTGCGGCACAATCCATTTCCCGCCTGGCACTGCTTTATTCCCATTGGGGCAATCCGTTCGGCAACCGACTACCGCAAGGGGTTAATCCCGGGTCGATGGCCTATTTGGAATCGATGTTGGTACCCAAAGCGCAGTTGTTCGCTTATCAGGATGGTTTTTATGTGGTGGCGGTGTTTTTTTTTCTGGCTATTATCCCGGCCTGGTTTATGCGCCGCAAGCGTGCGCTCGTCTGATTTAGTGCTATTGTGTTTGATTGGCAGCAGCGTTTTCGGGCGACCACGAAACACCGCCCTAGCTGCCGGGTGATGTTTGAACCGTTGGCGCAGGATATCAGATCGATTTTTGGCAGCGATCACGTTGAGGTGTCGGCATGTTTAACGGAATTTTGATTGAGAAAGATGAACGCGGCTATCGCGCCGGTTGCCAGTCCTTGGACGAGGCACAGTTACCGGCGGGCAACGTGCTGGTGCGCGTCGCCTATTCCACGCTGAACTATAAAGATGGCTTGGCCATCACCGGTAAAGGCCCGGTGGTGCGGTCGTTTCCCATGGTGCCGGGAATCGATCTGGCCGGGATAGTGGAACAAAGCGACTATCCGGCGATTAAACCGGGTGACAGTGTGTTGCTCAATGGCTGGGGCGTGGGCGAAAAGCACTGGGGGGGGTTGGCGCAGAAGGCCCGACTTAATGGCGACTGGCTGATTCCGCTACCTGAGGGGCTGACCCACCGGCAATCCATGGCAATTGGCACTGCCGGTTATACCGCGATGCTGGCTGTTATCGCGCTAGAAAAAAATGGCGTGACGCCGGCGCACGGCAAGGTGTTGGTGACCGGGGCTAATGGCGGTGTCGGCAACTTCGCGGTGGCTTTCCTGACGCGTTTAGGTTTCCAGGTAGAAGCGTCCACCGGTCGTCAGGAAGAGGCCGAACATTTGCGCCAACTGGGCGCTACATCGATTATCGACCGTGGCCTGCTTGATGCGCCGGGACGCCCGTTAGCCAAAGAGCAGTGGGCGGCGGCGATTGATTGCGTCGGCAGCCACACGTTGGCCAATGTATGCGCCGGGTTGCAATATCAGGGCACCGTCGCGGCCTGTGGCCTGGCGCAAGGCATGGATCTGCCGGCCAGCGTCGCGCCATTTATCCTGCGTGGCATTACCCTTGCCGGGGTGGATAGTGTGATGCGGCCACCGCGTGATCGCATTGAGGCTTGGCGGCGCGTTGCGGCGTTGGTAGACGACGAGTTACTGTCCAGTATCAGCCGGGAAATCGGCCTAGATGAGGTTATCGCTACCGCTGCCCGTTTAATGGACGGCAAGGTGCGCGGTCGTATCATCGTCGACGTTAATCGGTAAAACGGTCGCGGCGGGGGCGGTTTCCCCTGCCGCGCACTGCGTGTTTTTATGCACGCCGATATACCGTTGATAGCGGGCAGGTTTGAGTTGGTTGAGATCAACCAGGACCAGACCGTCAATACAGTTGTTGAATTCGGGGTCACTACCGAAGTCAATAAATTGCACCCCACCGTTTTCGCACAGTTCAGAATATTGCTTATACAGAGGGGGGATGCTAAAACCTAAATTGCTTAATAGGCGCTTGAGTTTAAGCAGATCCTCTGCGTAGTTATTGCCGGTAAATTGCGCGAGTACATCCGGTAACGATGCCGGATAAGGCCGTCGTGATGTGGCGAGTGGCGATGAGGGTGCAAAATACAACCGATAAAAGGCGACCAATAAATCTCGTACAGCAAGGGGTAAGCCGCCGGAAATCGACACGGGTCCAAAGAGGTAACGGTATTGCGGATATTTTGCCAAATAGGCGCCAATGCCTAACCACAGATAATCCAACCCACGTTTTCCCCAGTATGCCGGCTGAATAAAACTCCGTCCCAACTCGATGCCCTCGTTGAGAATATCATCCATATCATGTCCATAATGAAACAGACTATGGCTGTAAATACCTTCCATGCCTTTTTGTTTAATGCGCGCGGCGGTGGGAATAAAACGGTATGCCCCGATGATTTGCAGTTCATTAGGGTCCCACAGGACCAGATGATAATAATCATCGTCGAAGCTATCGAGATCACGGCGTCGGCCACTACCTTCACCGACGGCACGAAAAGCAATTTCCCGCAGCCGTCCCAACTCACGTAATATCGGGACATAATCTTCGCCGTGGCGTTGGTACAAATAGATAATTTTGCCATCCGGCGTCTGGCCCAGTATTTCACTGGCGGATAGCGCCCGCTTGAGTACGGCTCGGTCTTCGGCTCGGGCAATGGACGATTCGGTTTGAAATAATCCTTTTTTCTGCAGCCCGATACGGTAGACATGACGACGAAATCGTTCGGCTAACTCGTTGACGCTGGTGTGCCCGTCGTGCCAATTGGCGTAAGGAATACGGGCGCCGATATGTAATTTGAGGCGGTTGCCTCGCTGGTGGAACATTTCACGAACTAATAATAACGAGGACAGCGGGCGGTAAAGCATGGAGCATAAGTAGAACAGCATGCTGTTGTTGCCGCTGATATGAACCGGCAAAATAGGAGCGCGAAATTTGGCCGCCATGCGGATAAATCCAGTATGCCAATGTCCGTCGCGAATACCTTTGGTACTCAGCCTGGATACCTCACCGGCAGGGAATACAATCAATACACCTTGATTTTCGAGGTGATCCTGCATCGTGGTGATCTGAGAACGTCGGGTGCGATTGCCCATATTATCCACCGGGATCATCAAACTACTCAATGATGCCACGTTCGACAGTAGGCGGTTCGCCATCACTTTGACATCAGAACGTACCAGCGAGACTGCGTGTAACAGTGCCAGCCCGTCTAAGGTACCAATAGGGTGGTTGGCAATGACCACCACCGGACCATAACTCGGAATTTGCTCTAAATCGCGTTCGGTAAGTTCGCATTGGAGGTTGAAGTGATCGAGAACCCGTTCCACCATGTCGAGTCCCTTCATGTGGCGATTCTCTTGTGCTAACTGCTGAAACTCCTGCTCATGGAACAACATTTTTAACATGCTTAACTGCCAATGTGTCGTTTTATGCTGGGGGTTAAGACTGGTAAGCACCGCATCCATGTCAAACATAAGAGGTCTCCTCTATTCACGTTAACCTGAACATAAGCAGCTTTCATTACAGTGACATGGCAGCAAAATGACGGTACCGGGAACATGTGGAAATGTGTATGGATTTTACTAATGATTATTTCGCTATACCCGAACCTTATTGTCTTAGGTTGATGGGATAAAATACCGTTGATGTCTCGAGGGGGGAGGAGTAGTGGCCCACACGGCCATTAATATAGTGCTACGCCGCGGGGCACGTTTGCGAGGGACAATCGGGAAAATAAAGGCTGAAACACAAGGTGCCGTCGGCATCGCAACGGGCCGTTGCATGGCCTTGATGCAGCGTCATAATCGCCTGGACAATAGACAAACCTAAACCGGTGGAATTACCGCTACGGGTGCGAGCATTATCGGCCCGGTAAAAACGGTCGAATAATCTGGCCATACTTGGTGGCGGAATGACCGGTCCCTGGTTCGTCACCTCGATAAGCCAACCGCCGGCGGTACGACGGCCGCGCAGGATAATCTGGCTATGTTGATTGGCATATCGGATGGCGTTATCCACTAAATTGCTGAGTGCTCTGCGTAATAGTATGGCATCTGCCCATACTTGACCGTGGCCTTGGCAATCCAATAACAGTTCGCGCTCTTCGGCCAAACCTTCAAAATAGTCCGCTACCTTTGTGAGCTCGGCGTTAAGTGATAACAACGTCGGTGTAATCGCCGAGTGTGCTTCCCCGGCCCGTGCCAGAAACAGGATATTTTCCACCAGGCGTGATATGCGCTCCAGCTCTTCGCTGTTGCGCACCAGTACGCTCTTGTACTCCCGCGCTGGACGCTGTTGATACAGCGCCACTTGGCAATGCCCCATCAGCGCATTGATCGGCGTACGTATTTCATGGGCTAAATCGGCCGAGAATTGACTTAAACGCTGATAACCGTCAGCCAGCCGATCGAGCATCTGGTTAAATGAGCCGATAAGCTGGTGCAGTTCGGGGGGCGCGCCCTGTTCCGATAGCCGGGTGTCAAGCGTATCGGGATGAATGCCACGGGCTTGGGCCGCCATGCGACGCAAGGGCTTGAGACCTTGACGCAACACCAAATATCCCATTACGGCTATGAGTATAAACGCGCCAATCGTCGCCTCGATAATGCGATAACGGTATTGTTCCAACATCCGGGTCTCGTTGAGCATCAGGTGACCGGCGGTAATTTGTATTGTTTCCCGGTCATCATTATCCACCAATGCGCTGACAAAACGGATCGGTATGCCGTCGGGGGTCATCGCCAGGTGGACGGTTGACAGGTTTAGGGGCTGACCCACCGCCACCGGCGTGACGGTGGGCAAGACATAACCGCGTGGATTGACGTTAATTAAAGGGGGTTGCCCGGGCCGCTGGAAAATCAGAATGTCCCACTCGTTGCCCAGCATATTTTCAAATAAGTGTGGGTTTTCACTGAGTCTGGATAAGGGAAACTGATTAGTGAGCAAATTGCGGAAATACTCTACCCGACCGGAGGTGTGTATGCCGGCCTCACGCCGCATGGAATGGGCGATGTCACCGTACAGGTAAAACCCCACGATGCTGACCACGAGTGCCGCAACGGCGGCGAACAGCAGCGCTGAACGGAGTGTCAGTGAAAGCAATGGCATGTGCGGCGCTTTCATTGCCGGGGCTCGCAGACATAACCGATACCGCGTACCGTATGGATCAATTTTAACTCAAATGGACGGTCTACCTTGGCGCGCAGGCGTTTAACCGCGACATCAACCACGTTGGTATCACTATCAAAATTCATATCCCACACTTGGGATGCGATCTGGGTACGGGATAACACCTCCCCTTGGCGCTGAACAAACAGCGCGAGCAGGGCAAACTCTTTGTTGGTGAGTACAATAGCCAGATCTCGCCGGGTCACTTTGCGTCGTAATACATCAATATGCAGATCTGCCAGCCAATAATCATTTTCTTCGCGGGTGACGCCGCGCCGGAGCAGGGTGCGAATACGCAATACCAACTCGGTAAATGAAAAGGGTTTTATCAGATAGTCATCCGCGCCTAATTCGAGGCCATGGATCCGATCCTGCACCCCGTCGCGCGCGGTTAGAAATAATACGGGCACATCGCTTTTTTTACGAATAATTTCCATAAGCTGCCAGCCGTCCAGCCCCGGCAGCATGACATCCAGTACGATCAGAGCATAGGAATGTTCCAGCGCCATAAACAGCCCGTCGGTACCGCTGCGAGCCAAATCCACGCCATAGCCCGCTTCACCCAGTCCTTTGCGCAAATATTCTCCGGTACTGTGATCATCTTCTACTATCAATATACGCATCCACGGGGTCCTCGTCGTTCCACACTTGGCAATCCAGGCCGTTTATCATTAGCCCATGTCAGCCAAGCGGCCAGTGTAGCAGTTCGTCTTCAGTTATTTGATGACAATATTGTCATCAAATGGTCATCTAGGGGAGCGGGTAGGTTTGCCAAGCTAATGATGTTAACCACGATTAAGGGTAGCGCGACATTGTATAGGTGTTGTATCCGGCGCCAAGGCGTTCGGCCAGACTGATAACAGGAGCGAAAATGACCAGACAAAAGATGTTAACAGGTATCTTATTGGGAGCCCTAACGTTGGGTAGTTTTGCGGTGATGGCGGCAGAGGCACCGGTCAAACCAATGGGCATCTTGCGTGGCACCTTAACCGAGATGAGTGGCGATCAGCTACAGGTAACCGATCGAAAAGGGGCGAAACATGAGGTGACAGTGACCAGCAAAACCGGCTTTGTCGCTGTGGCGCAGGGTAAAATAAGCGATATCAAACCCGACAGTTTTATTGGTACTGCGGCGGCGCCTCAGCCGGATGGCACGCTAAAGGCGCTGGAGGTTCATGTGTTTGACCCGGCGCTGCGTGGCTCGGGTGAAGGATTCAGACCCTGGCAAGGTGCCGATGGCAAGGTTGGCACCATGACCAACGGTACGGTGGGGCAGTTGGTGAATGCGAATGGCAGGACGATGACTGTTAAGTATCAAAATGGTGAGAAAAAAGTGGTCGTGCCGGATGATGTGCCAATTGTGACGTTGTCACCTGGAGACAAATCGCTGCTTAAAACGGGTGCCCATGTCATTATATTCCCGGACGCCGGCACCACTAAGCCTGTCGTTGCGGGGCGGATGATTGTCGGCGTCAACGGTACCATACCGCCAATGTAAGCCCATCCGGCTTGAGGTGATATTGCCATCCCGGCCGAGGATACCCACGGGATCTTTGGTCGGTTCACCGAGGCGTGGTATGCCAAGGCGTAGTTTATGCAGGTAGGGTTCACGAAGATGTTGTTCAGATAGCGGTTGTTCACGTAGGTGTCGTTCACGAAGGTCGAGTTTATGGAGGTCTTGTGGGAAAGTCCGCCGGGTTGCCTAACATCCGAATTCATCGCGCGCCGGTGCGGATTATGCACTGGTTAAACGTGCCCATTATCGGTGCGATGTTGATGAGCGGGTGGGGAATTTATAATGCGTCGCCACTGTTTGGCTTCACTTTCCCGCCTGCACTGACGCTCGGAGGCTGGTTAGGTGGGGCGATTGCCTGGCATTTGGCGGTAATGTGGGCCTTGGCGGCCAATGGTCTGCTTTATCTGTTGTGGGGACTGTGCAGCGGCCATTTTCGCCACGATTTTTTACCTGTGACGCCACGTTCGCTGCTGGTGGATACCAAACTTGCTTTGACGCTGCGTTTAACACACCGGCTTGGGCAGTATAACGCGGTGCAAAAGGCGCTTTATCTGTCGGTGTTACTGTGTGGCCTGGTGCTGGTTCTGTCCGGTTTGTCAATCTGGAAACCGGTGCAGCTATCCTATTTGGTGAGGGTATTTGGCGGATTTGATCGGGCACGGTATGTCCATTTTTTCGCCATGTCCGGCATAGGACTGTTTGTCATCGTGCATGTGGCGATGGTGATCATGGTTCCCTCGACCTTGCTGCCCATGATCACTGGATCCGTGAAGCCGAATGCGACGCGTGGACGGCAGGAAATCAATCATGACTGAGTTTAACAAGAATCCCAACGGAGATCACCCGACGTCAGGACGAGCCCAACTTCAACTGGAACCTGCACAGCAAAAGCAGTTGCATCGATTGCAACGCCGTTTACTGTTGCGCTCCGGCCTGACGCTCGGTGCCTTGACCCTGCTGAGTGGTTGCAATATGCAAGACGGCGACCAGGTGGACAAAGTGCTTTGGGCCATGTCCCGTTGGAATGATCGGGTTCAGGGGTGGTTGTTCGGGGGGCAACGGTTGGCGCAGACCTACGCGGCCGATCAGATAACCCATCCGTTTCCATTCAATGCCTTTTACCCAGAAGATAATGTGCCGGAGATTGATTTGTCGAGCTACCGCCTGGACGTCTCTGGCCGGGTTGCCGACAAACAGCCCTGGACTCTGGAGAAACTGCGGGCACTGCCACAACAAAGTCAAATTACCCGACTGATTTGCATTGAAGGCTGGAGCGCCATTGGTCAGTGGAGTGGGGTACCGCTCAGGATCTTTTTACAGCACATAGGCGCAGACCTTCACGCTGCCTTTGTCGGTTTTCGCTGTGCCGATCGCTACTATTCGAGCATTGATATGGCCACCGCGTTGCATCCGCAAACCACGCTGGCGTTGGACTTTAGCGGTAAAACCTTGCCGGATCCTTACGGTTTTCCACTGCGTTTGCGCCTGCCCACCAAGCTGGGTTTTAAAAATGCCAAGCATATTGTCGCCATCTCGGTCAGCAACACCTATCCGGGGGGATATTGGGAAGATCAGGGGTATAATTGGTTCAGCGGTCTTTAACCCGGCACCTTATGGCCCACAAATTTGGTCGCGTCCTTGACGCTTGGCTTGATAAAGCGCGGCATCCGCTTTGGCTATCAATGTTGACGGGGTGTCCTGACTGGCCACCGGTTGTCCGACAAACGCCCCAAGACTCAGAGTGAGGAAACCGGTGGGGCTGCCCTGGTGCAAAATCTGCAACCCTTGTATTTCCTGGTATATCCGTGCGGCGATCGCGCGGGTACTCGCCTCATCTGTCTCGGACAACAAAACGATAAATTCTTCGCTGCCATAGCGCGCCACCAGATCACGCTGACGCAACGGCAGCTCGTTGAGCGTTTTCCCAACCAGTTTCAAACAATCGTCGCCGGCAACATGGCCATATATTTCATTGAATTGCTTAAAATAATCAATATCCAGCAGAATAATCCCCAGTGTCTGTTGGTGCTGTAGTGCGTGGGTCAATTCGTTTGCCAGGGTTAAATCAAAATGTCGACGGTTGTAAAGGTTGGTGAGCCCGTCCGAGTCGGCGAGTCGCTCTAACGAACGGTTGAGCTTACACAGTTCCTGCTGGGCATGAATCAGTTCGATCTCGGCCTGCATTCTGGCGCGCATCTGGCGCATCAACAATAAACTGATCAGAACAATCGTAACCACAAAGATCATCGTCATAATCAGATGGCTGATAGCATCTTTGCGCCAGTCTACCAATGACCGATCAAGGGAGGTCGCGCTGATAATAATCACCGGGAAGTCCTTGAGATGCTGGTAGCTATAAACATTCCATTCTTGATCGTTGTCAGTGGCGCGGGTTACCAGCCCAGAGACGTTTCGACTGATTTCTTGTTTGAACAACGCGGTATCGGCAATGGATGTGCCGATGATTTTTTCATCATAAGGATGGCGATAAAGTAGGGTGCCATTACTGAGCAACAGCATGAATGTTGAGTTATCGCTTATGATGAATTTGGTGTAGAAATGGCGAAAGTGATCGAGGGTCACACTTTCCATCACTACCCCGGCAAAACGACCATCGGGGTCATTTAGGCGGCGGGAAATAGGCAGCACCCTTTTCCCGGTTAAGCGGCTTTTGATCACGCTGCCAATGTGGGCGGTCAACTGCGGATGATCCCGATGGTAGAGGAAAAACGCGCTATCGGCGAAACTCTTATTTTTAGGCAGTCGATCGGTTGCGGCCGCCAGAATGTTGCCCTGAGCGTCGTAGAGAGAAATCGCGTTGATTTGCGGCAAGCTACGGGTTTTTTCTTGCAAGGACTGGTGCAAACCAAGCAGTTGTTCCGGGCCCATTCCAAAACGATTGATGTATCCCGCCAGGTCTGCGAGTGTGGTTGACGCCTGCATAAAGGTATCGTTGGCATGCTGGGACAACGCCTGGGTAAGGTTAAGTGTGCTGACCTGCGAGCGCGCCAGGGCCTGGTGATAAGTCTTCCAGATATGCCACCCGTTGAGGACCAGCATGATTACGATCAGGAGGGTACTGGACGCAACCAGTTTTACCGTTAACGAAAAACGACGACGTTTGAGCGCCGTGGCGTCCCGAGCATTTTGCCGATTAAGGCCGATAAGGCTACTATTTCTCATAAGGGTTATTCGACAGCATCTCTTGGCAATACACCCCATAGATTTCACATTGCAGGCAGGTGAAACTATCCCAACACACTTACGTGGTCAAAAAATTCGGGTCAACGATCCTTGCCAACACCTCAGCAGCGTGAAAGATGAAAATAACATCATGGCTGAACGGCCCACCCACGATGATATGCCGCAAGGCGAATATGTAAAGTATTGACTCTTTACGTTCGTCAGTCAAAAAGACCCGGTCACTATCATGTCATGGTTTACCCGCGTCGCCTAGGTCAATTCCCGGCAACGTTAAGGGTTGTTCTTTTCTTTTTATCGTGAAAAAATAGTTTCATAACGACATTATTTCAATCTTTTGCACAGACGAAAAAAGGTGAATAGAACAGGCTTACTAAAATGGAACCCTTATCGATTGGCCGAAAACTGGATAAAATGGAATCACCCACCGGCAAGAGAATCGGGGTGTTTAGCGTGGCGGGTAAATCGTCCAGTACGGATATATTCTCGCGCGTAATGGTGATCTCATATAAGTCTGGGGTGTTTTTTTGGCGGTAAGTAAAAAAACGGGTGCGATGCAGGTTATACCGTTGGCCGTCTTGGTCAAATGAACCGTTCAGTGCGTAAAATCCCTCGTGACGGTTGGTAAAAAACATCTTGGCCTGCACCGTGTAGGCGAAGCTGCCTGCAGGGGTTGTGCCGCGATGGACCATGACTCCCGAGCACTGGAAACCTGAAAAGGACTGGCCATAATAGGTAATATAGAATAGCCAAAGAGATACCAGGCAGAGGGACACAATGACGATGCTTTTTTTCATTGGTCGCCCCAATTGTAAAAATAAAAATTCTGGCACCCTGATAAAGTGCCTCGAGAGTCTCTGTCGCATTTTGCCAGAAAAGTTCGGCGGTTAATGTGTTCCTTAACTCTGGGGTTAGCTACGGTGGTGCGCGAAAACAGCACAATATTCTGGTCATCGCAGTGATCGATATTGCCGGTCATGGCATGTTGTACGCGCAACGTAAAATCCGCCTGTTCCGATTGAGTTATTGGCCGCAGCGTATAAATATTACAGCTGTCTATTTTGCGGAAAAAAAACAACGGTTGTTTATTATTAATTGTAAAGTAAAAATAAATCATCAGCACAGTGATAATCATGGCAATAACCACTAGACTGTTTATGAATAACGTTGGGACGGAAAAAAAGGTCGCCAACGGCCTGGATGTTGTCTCGTTTATGCCAGCCGCAGGTATTAATGCTACCGTCGGTAGGGGGGCGATTTCTTGTGCGTCATACGGTGAAATAATCAAATGATCGTTTAATTTCAGCCCCCGTTTTGGCAACGTTATTATGGCGGTAGATTCCAGGCCCAAGGATATCAGCGCCTTTCTGATTAAACTTATCTGTTGATTCAAATTTCCGTTCGACGGGTGCAGTCCCTGGCTTTCCCATACTTTTTCAAACAGCGTTGCCCGCGGCACGGTCTCGCCGCCGCCGTGAACCCTGATCAGTTCTTCGAGTACCCGGCCGGCGGTATTGGACAGTTTAATCACCTGGCTCTCGTCGTTCAATAAAGTTAATTGATATTCGACTGTGTTGAACATGACGAGATGATTAATTAAATACACCATCGGTTTCTCCATACTGGCTTCATCAACATACCAATACACCCATTATTCCTACAGCGGCAGCGGCGTTGGCTGCGCGCACTCACTCGACTATCTTTTTGAGCAAGCGCATCGGATTCTCTTCCTTGCCCTGCTTGTGCTTCGAAAAATATAAGGTATCTACACGGAATATAACCGTGAAATAAATCTTGAGTATCCAGAATATTATCTTGTAATAATAAGGTCATTCTCTCGGGAGTATACCCAGCCAGCGAGGGCAAAAGCGCCATCGTGGCTGGAAAAAATCAGAAACAGATGTAAAAACCAAAAAATGAATTTAGCCGAGCATAAAAAGCTATTTTTACCGGGACCAAGCCGGTTAAGTCAATACACTGGTACTCATCGGACTTGTTCAGCGTACACTTGTAAGCTAAAGTGATGACCAGTGGTTACTACAATCATAGTAGTGAATCGATAAAGCAGTGAATCGATAAAGCAGTGAACCGATAAAGTAGTGAGTTGATAAAGTAGTGAATTGATTGAGACGCGGTTAACCCGGACCAAGCGGTTCAGGTTGATATCATTCAAGCAGATACACCCGTACCGACATTAGGGAAAGCATGCAGCGAAAGCATTTAGGCGATATGCCCTGTCCCATCGCGCAATCCCTGGAACTGGTGGGTGAATGGTGGAGCATTCTGATTTTACGTGACGCGTTCCGTGGCCTGGGGAAATTTGATGAATTCCAGCGTAGCCTAGGTGTGTCACCCACCATACTGACCCGTCGGCTAAAATCTCTGGTAACACACGGCATCTTGTATAAACACGCCTACAGTACCCGCCCACTTCGCTTTGAATATTTGCTGACCGAACGCGGAGAGGCTTTTTTCCCAGTGATGCTCACTTTGCTGCAATGGGGCAACCAATCTCTGGCCGCCGGTGACGTCACGGTAGAGCCGATCAGTCGCCAGCACGGAATGCCGGTAACGCCGGTACTGGTCGATGATAGTACCCATGAGGCGCTCACCCATCTTAACGTGGCAATTGCTGTCGGTGCCAACGCAATACATCGGCAGGACCCGTTACAAGGAACGAAAAATCATTATGAAACACATCCGAACAAGGAATCATTATGAGTAACCGCCGAGTAGTCATTACCGGAATGGGCCTGGTTTCGCCCTTGGGTTGCGGTGTAGAAACCGTTTGGCAACGTCTGTTGGCGGGGCAATCTGGCATTCGGCCACTGCCGGAAGCCATGGTGGAAAAATTACCGGTAAAAATCGGCGGACAGGTGCCTGAACCTCTGGCTGACCCTGAGGGCGGCCTGTACCCGGATCGCTTCGTCCAGCCAAAAGATCAGAAAAAGATGGACCGGTTTATTCTGTTTGCGATGGCCGCAGCCGATGAGGCACTGCGTCAAGCCGGTTGGTCAGCGGTAAGTCAGGAGCAGCAAGAGCGTACCGCCACGATTATCGCCACCGGTATCGGTGGGTTTCCCGCTATCGCCAATGCGGTTCGTATTTCAGATAATCGTGGTCCGGGACGGTTATCGCCGTTTACCATTCCTTCATTCCTGGCCAATCTGGCCGCCGGCCATATTTCGATCAAACACCAGTTTAAAGGACCGATTGGGGCACCAGTGACCGCGTGTGCGGCCGGGGTGCAGGCCATTGGTGATGCCGTGCGTTTGATTCACAACGATGAAGCGGACATCGCCATTTGCGGCGGTACGGAAGGGGCCATTGATACCGTAAGTTTGGGCGGGTTTGCCGCCGCCAAGGCGATTTCCACCCATTTTAACGCCGAGCCGTCTACGGCTTCGCGTCCATTTGATCAAGACCGTGATGGGTTCGTGATGGGCGAAGGGGCCGGGCTACTGGTGATTGAGGAACTGGAGCATGCCTTAGCCCGCGGCGCTACGCCATTGGCAGAGATCATTGGTTACGGCACCAGTGCTGATGCTTACCATATGACCTCGGGAGCCGAAGATGGTGATGGGGCCTATCGCGCCATGAAAATTGCACTGCGTCAGGGCCACATTACACCAGAGCAGGTGAGTCATTTAAATGCGCACGCCACCTCAACCTCGGTGGGCGATCTTGGCGAAATCAATGCCATAAAACATCTGTTTGGCGAGCACACCTCGCTGGCTATTACCTCAACCAAATCGGCCACCGGTCATCTTTTGGGGGCGGCTGGCGGTATTGAGGCAATCTTTACCGCGTTGGCCCTGCGCGATCAGATTGTTCCAGCGACACTTAACCTGGATAATGTTGATTCCGCCGCCGCGGGGCTGCATATCGTGCGCGGCGCGCCGGAACCGGTCAGTATGACCTACGCTATTTCAAACGGTTTTGGTTTTGGTGGTGTTAATGCCAGTATTTTATTGAAACGTTGGCAATAACCGACCTTCAATACGTCGCGTAACCTGCAGGCGGCAATACCGCAACAACGCTGTCTGGAACAGATTTGCATCGCGTTTGTGCTGGCCTCCTGCAGGATGAACCTCAGGGATGAGGTTCATCCATTCCCCTGGTTCATGTCCACGCGATCGGTGAATCCTACCGGGTCCACATCGCCACGGTGTGGCCCCAATAGTGATATCAATCGCATAAAGTTGTAAGGACTATGCCCTGCTTCATAGTTTGCTTGTGCGCTATCTCTATATAATGCCGGTGAGGTAAACGTCGATATATTCCTTTACCAAGTCCTCATAATAAGCCACAAGGAATCCTACAATGGACGAACAGCTAAAACAGAGCGCTCTGGATTTTCATCAATTTCCGCAACCCGGAAAGATCCAGGTATCCCCCACTAAACCGCTGGCCACGCAGCACGATCTGGCCTTGGCCTATTCACCAGGGGTAGCGGCGCCATGCCTTGAAATAGCCAAGGATCCGCTGGCTGCCTATAAGTATACCTCGCGTGGCAATCTGGTTGCCGTGATTTCCAACGGTACGGCTGTGCTGGGTTTAGGCAATATTGGCGCGCTGGCGGGCAAACCGGTCATGGAAGGCAAGGGCGTACTGTTTAAGAAGTTCTCGGGAATCGATGTGTTTGATATCGAAGTTGATGAAATGGATCCTGACAAGCTCATCGAGGTGATCGCCGCGCTTGAACCCACGTTTGGCGGTATCAATCTGGAAGATATTAAAGCCCCTGAATGCTTTTACATCGAGAAAAAACTGCGTGAACGCATGAAGATCCCGGTATTTCATGACGATCAGCATGGCACCGCCATTATTTGTACCGCTGCAGTGTTAAATGGGCTGCGGGTGGTAGAAAAGAATATGAGCGATGTCAGGCTGGTGGTTTCCGGTGCGGGTGCCGCCGCTATTGCCTGCCTAAATCTGCTGGTGGCGCTAGGCCTACAGCAACACAATATTATCGTCTGTGACTCGCGCGGGGTGATCTTCAAGGGGCGGGAAGAGAATATGGCGGTGACCAAGGCCGCCTATGCCATTGAGGATAATGGCATGCGCAGTCTCGCTGACGCCATTCTGGGCGCAGATATCTTCCTGGGGTGCTCTGGTCCCGGGGTGTTAACCCAGGCGATGGTAAAAGTCATGGGCCCCAAACCGCTGATTCTGGCGCTGGCCAATCCTGAGCCGGAAATCCTGCCGCCGCTGGCCAGGGCGGTTCGTCCCGATGCGATCATCTGTACTGGCCGTTCCGATTACCCAAACCAGGTGAATAACGTACTGTGCTTTCCGTTTATTTTCCGTGGCGCACTGGATGTGGGTGCCACCACCATTAACGAAGAGATGAAACTGGCCTGCGTGCGAGCCATCGCCGATCTGGCATTGGAAGAGCAAAGCGACCTGGTGGCCTCCGCTTATGGTGAGCAGGATCTGTCGTTTGGGCCTGATTATCTGATCCCGAGCCCCTTTGACCCTCGACTGATCGTTAAGATTGCGCCGGCCGTAGCGCGGGCAGCCATGGAGTCCGGCGTCGCCACGCGGCCGATAGAGGACTTTGACGCTTATACGGAAAAACTGACGGAATTTGTTTATAAAACCAATATCTTTATGCGGCCGATATTTACCCAGGCGCGTAAGCAACTTAAGCGAGTGGTGTTGGCGGAAGGGGAGGACGAACGCGTCCTGCGCGCGACCCAGGAGATCGTTAGCATGAAGCTGGCCCGGCCGATTTTGATTGGCCGACCCAGCGTGATCGACATGCGCTTGCAGAAGTTGGGTTTACGCATCGTGGCCGGTAAAGATTTTGAGGTGGTCAATAACGAATCTGACCCGCGCTTCAAGGCGTATTGGGGCGAATACTATCAGATCATGAAACGACAGGGTGTTTCCCAAGAACAGGCCCAGCAGCGGCTAATCGGTACGCCCTCACTGATTGCGGCCATTATGGTGCGGCGTGGCGAAGCCGATGCCATGATCTGCGGTACCGTTGGCAGTTACCAAGAACACTTTTCGATTGTTGAATCGGTCTTCGGCTATCGTGAAGGCTGTCATGTTGCCGGCGCGATGAACGCGCTGCTACTGCCCAGCGGCAATACCTTTATTGCCGACACCTATGTCAATGACGATCCAACGGCGGAACAGTTAGCGGAAATTACCATCATGGCAGCGCAAACGGTGCGGCGGTTTGGTATTGAACCTAAAGTGGCCTTGTTATCCCACTCCAGCTTCGGCAGTGCTGATTGTCCGGCATCGCGCAAAATGCGTCGGACTCTCGAATTGGTGAACCAACGGGCCCCGGAACTGGAAATTGACGGGGAAATGCACGGCGATGCGGCATTGGTGGAAAGTATCCGGCACGATTTGATGCCGGACAGCCCGCTGAAAGGCGCCGCCAATATCCTGATTATGCCGAATATGGAAGCCGCGCGCATCAGCTACAATTTGCTGCGGGTCTCCTCTTCAGAAGGCGTCACCGTCGGACCGGTATTGATGGGCGTGGCCAAGCCGGTACATATCCTGACCCCGGTCGCGTCAGTGCGGCGGATCCTCAACATGGTGGCCTTGGCGGTGGTGGAGGCCCAGACCGAACCGCTATAAACCGCACCTGTTTGGCGAATAATGGTCACGAACTCACCGGCGCTCAGGCGCCGGTTCATGCAAAATTACTCCTCAATATCCGGCTCACGCGTCAATGAACGCGCAATGTATTTGTACAAATGAAAAACGGAATAATCCTTTCTGGGGGTAACCCAAACCGAACTATTCGCCGCCACAATGCCCAAAATTCCCGGTACGTTCAGCATATCCAATACTCTGGCAATAGCCCGGGCATAACCACTAATGGTCAGTATCAGCACAAAATGGGCATTGTGCTCCACACTCAGCACCATGGCGGATAGCGGGTTTTCAATCGCCGGCCTGGTCTGGTGACTCTGGTCCAGAGTATAAACCCGGATGCCTTTGGCGTTGCGCACTTTGGTGACGCCCAGGGTTTTTAACAAGCGCGATACGCTGGATTGACCAATTCGGGGATAACCGGCGCGGATCATCTCCCGGCGGATTTCATCTTGGGATATATAGCTGTTACTGCTGATAAGTTTGTGACACAAGGCCAGTTTTTGTTGTTCATCCTCTCGCTGGACGGGTGATTTAGTCATCATAACAAGTCAACCTGGATCAGGTAGGTAATTGGGGAACCATTGTTGAATCAATCGACCAGACAGACAACCTGGGGTACCGGGCGGTGTGGCCAGTCGATGATCCCACGCGCCTTTTAATTGAGTAAACTCAGCTTTCCCGTGAAGATCAGCCCCAGTGTCAGTACTGCCACCAGTACCAGTAGTGCTGCGAGGGTGGTTTCACATCGTAGAAATACGCGCGTTGCCCCTTGGCTTTTTTTATGCCATGCATAGACGACAATGCCCGGCACAAACAGCAGCGAGGACAACAGCATTTGCCCACCTGCGGCGTAACAGAGCCATAAGCCGTATAACGTACCTACCAGGCCTAAGAGGATATCGGCGCCACGGTGTTCATCCGGCCGATAACCGGTACCTTGCCAGGCCAGTTTTAGCCCGTAGGCGGCGCTGAGTAGATAGGGGGGAAGAATGGCGGCAGTAGCGATGGAAAACAGTGCCTGGTATCCTGCGCTGTAAAACAACGTCAATAATAAAAATAGCTGGATCAGACTATTGGTGATCCATAGCGCCACCATCGGTGAGTTACTGGCATTCTTTTTCGCGAATATCACAGGGAACATGCCGTCTTTAGCTGCCACGAACGGCAGTTCGGCGGCAAATAACGTCCAGGCCAATAGGGCGCCGGCCACGGATAATATCACCCCGGCAGCGACAAATTTGGCGCCCCATGCACCGACGATATGTTCCAAGACCCCGGCCATAGAGGGGTTTTTTAGGCCGCCCAATGCGGCCTGATCCAATACGCCCATCGATAGCAGACTCACCAGCAGATAGATAGCCAGGCAGCCTACTAACCCAAGTACCGTGGCCTTGCCGATATCAGCCCGTTTAGCCGCCCGGGTTGATACTACCGTGGCGCCCTCAATGCCAATAAATACCCAGGTTGTGACCAGCATGGTACTTTTCACCTGCGCAAACAGTGCTGGATGAGCATGGTCAACCACGATCATTCGGCCCCAAAAATCGGCGCTAAAGATGTCCAAGCGAAACGCCACCACGGCGGCGGTGATAAACACCAGTAACACCAATACCTTGACTACCGTCAGGATAGTATTGATCAGCGCGGCTTCTTGCACGCCGATCAATACCAACAGATGTACCGACCACAGCACGAGGGACGCACCAAGAATCGACTGCCAGTTATTGCCCAGGCCAAATACCGGGAAAAAAAAGCTTAACGCACTAAACAACAGCACGGCATAAGAAACATTGCCCAACCAGGCGGAAAACCAATACCCCCAGGCTGCCTGGAAACCGATAAAATCACCAAAGCCGGCCCGCGCATAACTATAAATACCCCCCTCCAATTCGGGACGTCGTTTATTGAGCATTTGGAATATCAGCGCCAGGCAAATCATGCCCACCGCCGTAATGCCCCAACCGATGAGTAACGCGCCAGACGACGCGGAGTAGGCTAAATTCTGCGGTAGGCTAAATACGCCACCGCCAATCATTGAACCGATGACCAGCGCGATCAGCGCGCTTAGACCTAATTTTTTGCCAGACATAGTCAGTCCCTCCTACGGCGCCACGGCGCCGTGGGTTAAACAGTGTCATAGGGAAATACGGCAACCCAGACCGGGCCGCCGCATAATGTTAATCGCCGAGCGTGGCCACCATAACGGCCTTGATGGTGTGCATACGATTCTCCGCTTGGTCAAACACGATGGAATAGGGCGATTCAAACACGTCTTCGGTGACTTCCAGCCCTTTCAGGCCATAGGTTTGCTCGATTTCTTTGCCTAGCGTGGTCTGTTCATTATGAAATGCCGGCAGACAATGCATGAATTTAACCTCTGGATTACCGGTGGCTTTCACAACCGCCATATTGACCTGATAGGGTTTCATCAACGCCACTCGCTCAGCCCATGCGCTTTTGGCTTCGCCCATGGAAACCCAGACGTCGGTATACAGAAAGTCCACGCCAGCCACACCCTCATCGACATATTCCGTCAGCGTGATTTTTGCCCCGGTTTGTGCGGCGATGGCCCGGCATTGTGCTACCAGGTCGTCTTGTGGCCGGTAACTGGCGGGCGAGATCAGTCGAATATCCATGCCCATTTTCGCGGCGCCGACCATCAGTGAGTTACCCATATTGTTGCGGGCATCCCCTAGGTAAGCGAAAGCGATTTGATTCAGTGGTTTGCCGCCGGCATATTCTCGCATGCTCATGAGATCGGCCAGGATTTGAGTCGGATGGAATTCATCGGTCAGGCCATTCCATACCGGTACACCGGCGTAGTGGGCCAGCTCTTCAACGATCTGCTGGCCGAAACCCCGGTATTCGATGGCGTCATACATCCGGCCGAGTACCCGAGCGGTATCTTTCATCGACTCCTTATGACCGATTTGTGAGCCTGATGGCCCGAGATAAGTGACCTTTGCACCCTGGTCGAAGGCCGCCACTTCAAAGGCGCAACGGGTACGGGTGGAGGTTTTTTCAAAAATCAGGGCAATATTTTTCCCACACAGGTGCTGCTGCTCATAACCGGCGTTTTTGGCTTTTTTCAGGTCCACCGCCAAGGACAGCAGGAACTGAATTTCGGCCGGGGTATAGTCGAGCAATTTAAGGAAATGACGGTGATGCAAGTTGTAACTCATTATTTTTTCTCTTGATAATAGATAGACGTTGTCGAGTCTCTCCGCACTCGTTAATCACGAGTGATACGGGTGCCCTTGGTCCCATGCAAAATAGCGACGCCATCTGCTAGCGCCCCGATGCCGACCATTCCGCCGGTGGTATTGACAAATTCACAAGCGGCCTGGATTTTTGGCCCCATCGAGCCGGAGTCAAAATGCATTGACGCCAATCCCCGGGGCGTTGTCTGCCGCAAGGCCTCCTGCGTGGGTTTACCCCAGTCGGCATACACGGCATCGGCATCGGTCAGGATCAGCAACGCATCGGCGTTGATTTGACGCGCCAGCAGCGACGCCGACAGGTCCTTATCGATTACCGCTTCGATACCCCGCATTTCACCGTGGATCGCGGCGACCGGAATACCGCCGCCGCCGCTGCAGATCACCAGATGGTCATGGGCGGTCAGGGTGGTGATCGCCTGCGCCTCAATAATTCGTTGCGGGCGAGGGGATGGCACCACACGGCGCAGGTATTGTCCGTCAGCTTTCATTACCCAGCCGTTGCCGACGGGTAGCGCAGCTACCTGCGGCGCGGTATATACCGGGCCGATAAACTTAGTGGGTGCCTGGAACGCCGGGTCGTTCGGATCGATTTCCACCTGGGTTAGCACAGCGGTAACCTCAGTGTCCGGCAGGCGGTTTTTCAATGCCTGGATCAGCATATAACCAATCATGCCCTGCGATTCGGCGCCGAGAATGTCCAGAGGATAAGGTGGCACGTCATGGCAGGCGCTGTTTTGTAGCGCCAGCAGCCCTACCTGCGGGCCGTTACCGTGGACCAGCACCAGCCGCCATTCCTGGCTTAAGGTGGCCAGGGTCGCGGCGGCCATGGCGATATTACTGCGCTGGATCTCCGCATCTAAGGGTTGCCCGCGCCGTAGCAGGGCGTTGCCGCCGAGGGCGACGACCAAAGTGGGTTGGTGTCTGTTCATAGGGGTCCTGTTGATGAATAGCGGATTACACATCGTCACGTTGAAGTGGGCAGCTCATGCAGCGGGCGCCTCCGCGACCGCGACCCAGCTCATCACCGGGAATACTCAAGACGGTGATACCGGCTTGGTCATATTTTTCGTTGGTAAAGGTATTGCGCTCATAACCGATCACCACCCCAGGACGAACCGCCAAAACATTGTTGGCATCGTTCCACTGCTCGCGCTCCGCTTCGAACTTATCGCCACCGGTGGCGATAAGTTCTATGTGATCCACCTCTAACGCCTGTCCAAGTGCGTTAAGAAAATGCGGCTCCTCGATCATGCACAGTCCGCCATGTTCGTCGGGCGTCAGGTTCCAATAATGGCTATCTGCTTGTATTACCGCCGGGTAGACTGAAAATTTATTAATATCCAATTGGGTAAATACCGTATCCAAATGCATGCAAGAGCGATGTTTGGGTAATTGCAGCGCGATGACTCTTTTAGCTTGATGATGTTTAAATAAAGATCGCGCCAGTAACTCAATACCCTGAGGCGTGGTTCGTTCCGATATGCCGATTAATACAATGCCTCGGCCGATAACCAATATATCACCGCCCTCAATGGTGGCGTTTTCATCAGTAATCTTTTGCTCATCAAAATAGCTAATAAAGGGATGTTGAGCGAATAAAGGATGCCAGCGATAAATCGCGCGTAAATTATCGCTTTCCCTTCGTCGTGGCACTTTTGCCATTGGATTAATGGAAACTCCATGATAAATCCAGCATGACGTATCACGGGTGAATAAATGATTGGGCAAGGGGTTGATAATAAAATCGGCGTCATTATGTGTATTGACCACCATGTTGACCATACCCGCTGGCACCTCGCCATAGGTCAGGCCTCCGGTCAGTATCCTGGCCAGTTGTGAATCAGGCAGGGCACGCAGCCAGCCTTGAATTTCAGCCGCGTAAGAGGGCCCGAGACGGAAATCTGACACTTGTGTGGTCAATAACCATTCCTTGGCCTCGTTGATGGCTAACGTCTCGGCCAACAACTTGGACAGTAATAAGACTTCTACATCTTGTTGTCGCAGTGTTTCAGCAAATACATCATGTTCCTTACCTGCTCGTTCTACCGATAACACATCATCAAACAACAGATCCTGACAATTAGATGGGGTTAAATGCTGCAAACTTAAATTTGGGCGATGCAGCATGACGCGCCTCAGCCGCCCTATTTCAGAACCGACGTAATGCGTTGACATAGTTAATGCCTCTCTGTGAGTGATAACATTTAATGAAGTGATGTAATTTCCGTTAAAATAATTGTAAGTAATGAATCAATAATGAAGTCCGTTATTAATCGATGGCGAGATAATAATAATTGGATGGGTTTCATTAGTGATCTACATCACACTTATAGGGTTTTTGACCAAGCTGAAGATGTTATTTGATAATCGTCATTATTTGATTGAATAGTTCAGGGAGGACGATGAATATTTATGTAGATGTCGTGCTTTATCTTCCAGCGGACAGCTTTTTTTCTTAATTGGCTATTAAAAGTGGCGTTTCTTAATTTCATGATTTCGTAGGCATTATAATTTTCAAGGTTGATTTATTTTCCGGTTATGCGAATAACAGGATTAATTATCATGTGAAGAAATATTATGCATGGAATGTTATGCGGATAAATACGGGTTTAAACGTCAGCCAAAATTGAGATGGATTTAACGGTTAATATAAAAACTCAGTTATTACAATGGATTAATGAAGGGGTGTGTGCTAGGTTGTTATTAATTATGCACTTTTATTGATTACTATTCCACCGCGACGGCGGTCAATGCGCCGTTCGCAGGGATAGTTATTCAGGGGGTTATTTAGTCTGGGATTGAGGGGTGCGGCGATACAGGCGTCGGGGATGACCGATATTGCCGTAGCGCATTTCGACACAAAGAAAAGCGGTTTCAACGCAATATTCTAAATAGCGGCGCGCGGTGGTCTTGCTTAATCCGGTCTGACTGACGATATCATCGACAGAATGAAGGTCGCTGTCACCGTGGATGAAAATCTGACGTATCAGACCTAGGGTATTCTCTTCAATGCCTTTGCAGCCAGCTTCCTGGTTAAAGCTCTTGGATTGTAATTGATAGAGATTGTCGACATTCTGCTGATCCACTATCTTAAATGCGCGCTGAGTGGTGGCAAACTGGATAAAACGCTCTAATGAGTGGCGCAGGCGCTTCCATGATATGGGTTTAAGAATATAGTCGAAAGCACCGCAGCGGATCGCCTGACTGCAGGTATCCATATCGCTGGCGGCGGTAATAAATATTACCGAGCAATCGAGGCCCCGCAGAATATCACTCTCCATCAATGTAATGCCTTGTCCATCCGGCAAATAATTATCCAATAATACCAGCCGCGGCCGTTTTAGCTGCAGTTGCTCGCGCGCCTCATGCAGTGTGCCGACAATGCCGACGAGACGGAGTTTCTCATGATTATCGATCAAATCGGCGTGCAGGCGCGCCAGTGAACGTTCATCTTCAACAATCAGCACGTCATAAATTTCAGCTTGCATAAGTGGGTCCATCTGCAGTAGAGGAACCCGGAGACAATGGGTCGCTCATTGGAATAAATACGGAAAATACCGTTCCGTAAGGTTGGTTGGCGGAAACCTCGACAGCGCCGCCAGCATGATCAACGTAGCTGGCGACCAAATGCAGCCCCAGCCCATGATCGCCATGGGTTTTAGTGGTGACTCCCTGAGTAAAGAGCCGTTCATAGTCGCCGTCTGCCACACCAATGCCCTGATCGGTGATTTCAATCACCAGATCGCCGCGGCCACCAACAATATACACTTCGATCGGATAGCGCTCTCCATCCCGCTGCAACGTCGCCTCGATAGCGTTATCAAGCAGGTTTCCGATGATCGACATAAGTTCAGTCTTGCGTAAACGAGAAGGAATCTGGGTTAACTGACAGGCCGGATCGAACAGGATTTCTACCCCTTTTTCGCGCGCGCTGGAATATTTTCCCAATAGCAGACCACACAGGGTTGGCGAACAAAATCGCGCCGAAACAAAATCAAGAATCTCCTGGGCACTTTCTGACTGGGCCTCTATATACTGGATTGCCTCGGGGTAGCGTTTCATGTGTAGCAGGCCCGCCAGCGTAGCGGTCCAGTTGAGCTGTTCATGGCGTAGGATCCGCAGGTTATCCGCATAGCGTTTGACCTGGCTTAATTGGTTATTCAAGCTGTCGATATCGCGCTGATCGCGAAAACTGATCACCCAACCCTGCAGCGTATCCTCCAGCATGATCCGTACCCGGCTGGCAATCACCGTCACGTGGTTAAATACGCACATTTCGTCATGGGTATCGCGAGCCAACATGGTCTGCTGTTCCAGGAACGGGATCGGCTTAATGACCTCGGCCAGCAGGCGGCCACGTAATTGACGGGATGTCTCTTTCAGGGATAATAGCGACTTGGCTGCATGATTGACTTCGGCAATACAATAGTCTTTATCAATGGCTATCACGCCTTCAAAAATAGCCTCCAGCAGGGCTTTTTGTTTTCGTACCAACAAGCCAATTTCCCGTGGTTCAAGGGAAAACATCTGCTTTTTCATGGTGTTAGAAAACCACCAGGAAAAGATGAATAACGCCAATAATAGCAGCAAGGCCATCGCAATAATATTGAGTAGTATTCCTGCACTGAGATGATCAATATGGCTTTTTAAATAACCGATCGAAACGATGCCAATAATATTGTTCTCAGCATCAATGATTGGCGCTTTGCTACGCAACGATATACCCAATCCTCCCCTGCGAATTGAAATTATTGTTTTTCCCGCCAGGACTTCGCTATTATCGCCACCCACCATGGATTTTCCAACCTGCTCCGGGTAACGGGAATGATAAAGATGTATGCCATTGCGATCGCCTATCACAATATAACTGGCGTCGCTGCGGCGGGCCAATTTATCCATCAAATGTTTAATGTCGTTTATATTATGCCGGTGAACCGCATCAATAAGCGAAGGGAATATGGCAATTTCCCTGGCCTGAACCTGAGCCCGTGCGCCAAGTTCAGCGTAAAGCTGTTTATCTTGATCGTAATAATAATAAATACCAATCAGCATTAGCAGAAGCGAGAAGAATATAATAAGGCTCAAAAAAAGCTTTATATGAAATGAAATTCTCGCGTGCATAATAATCTAATGCCTGTTGGACAGAAATCATTGATTTTCAAGGTTAGCATGATTGAAAATAGTTGTAAGCCGACGGCAGCATAAAGTGTGATCGCAAACACAGCCTGATGTACGGACTGAGGGTTCCAGTCGCAATGATAAAGGGCGTTATGGGTAAAAAACATTTTTATTACGAGTTATTAACACAAAATAGGTTTTAATAAAAACCATTAAAACCATAAAATCCATTAACGCCATAAAAGTCAATAAAATTCCAGTTGGCGAAATTGATTGGGGTGAGTAGATATGAAATAATAAAAACCATTAACACCTTAAGTGCCTTTAAAAAAGCGTGTTTAATTTGAATGCAATCACATAAAATATTCTCACCGACCCCTATCATTTTTGCACTAATTAATAAGGGGGCTGATGATGAGCACAACCGATGACAGCTATATTGTGGTAACTGATACAGTAAACGTAAAAAAAATCCCATTAAAAGAAAAATGGTGGCATATCCTGGATAATTGGAAGATCGGTATTATTCCATTGCCTATGTTTGTGCTGGCCGGTGTTCTGATTGGTATTGATTGCCTCAGCGGCAAATTGCCCAGCGATATTGTGGTTATGGTGGCAACCCTGGCCTTTTTTGGTTTTGCCTGCGGGGAATTTGGCAAGCGGCTGCCTATTATCGGTAAGATGGGTGCGGCAGCGATTTGCGCCACCTTTATTCCATCAGCCCTGGTGCATTATGGCCTGTTACCCCAGGTGGTGATTGCGTCCACCACCACGTTTTTTAAAAGCACCAATATTCTCTATCTCTATATCTGCTGCATTATTGTCGGCAGCATTATGAGCATGAATCGGCGCGCGCTGATTCAAGGCTTCCTGCGTATCTTTTTCCCCATGTTGTGCGGTGAAGTGGCTGGCATGATTGTGGGTATGGGCGTTGGCATGATGCTGGGTTTGCCGCCGTTTCAAATTTTCTTTTTCCTGATTCTGCCGATTATGGCGGGTGGCGTTGGTGAAGGGGCCATTCCATTGTCCATCGGATATGCCGCGCTGTTACATATGCAACAAGGTGTGGCGTTGGGCCGAATTTTACCCATAGTGATGTTGGGTGGTTTGACCGCCATCATTATTGCCGGCTGCCTTAACCGTCTGGGCAAACGATACCCACATCTTACCGGCGAAGGCAATTTAATGCCGATGAAACCCGGAGAAACCCAGGAAACCACCGAGGAGTTGACCCAGACGCCACAGGGAGCGGGCGGAAAAGTCGATGTGACCACCATCGCGGCGGGCGCATTGCTGGCGGTATTGCTGTACATGGTTGGCATGCTCGGCCAAAAGCTGATTGGTTTACCTGCGCCGGTTGGCATGCTGTTTATCGCGGTATTGATCAAGCTGGCTCATGGTGTCTCGCCACGTATGCTGGAAGGCTCCCAGGTCGTGTATAAATTTTTCCAGACCTCGGTAACCTACCCGATTCTGTTTGCGGTTGGGGTTGCGATCACGCCGTGGCAGGAGCTGGTAAACGCGTTCACGATATCTAACCTGTTGGTTATCGTCAGCACCGTTGGCACGCTGGTCGCCACCGGATTTTTCGTCGGTAAAAAAATCGGTATGCACCCCATTGATGTGGCCATCGTCTCCTGCTGTCAAAGTGGCCAGGGCGGTACCGGCGATGTGGCGATCCTCACTGCGGGCAATCGTATGGAGCTTATGCCGTTTGCACAAATTGCGACCCGTATAGGTGGCGCGATAAATGTGTCGGTTTCCTTACTGATATTGAGCAATTTTCTTATCTGACATTACGTTGGCAAAACACACCGTTGATTCAGGACATGACATGAAACTCGCAAGTTATCTTCATCAGGGCGTCAGGAGCTATGGCATTGTGACCCCGAACGGCATTATCGATTTAGGTCGACGTCTTGGCCATCGCTTCGCGGATCTTAAAGCGCTACTGAGCGGCGATGCGTTGCCCTTAGCCCGTGAACACGTGGATGCCGCCGTGGATCTGGCAATTTCAGGCGTGACGTTTTTACCGGTTATCGAACAACCGGGGAAAATCCTCTGTGTCGGCATGAACTATGCGCAAAAGCGCCTCGAGTTTAATCAAAGCAACCCGGCGCCGACGTTGTTTGTTCGTTTCGCCGATTCACAAACCGGTCATGGTGCGCCGATCCTTAAGCCCAGCCGTTCCGTCGAGTTTGATTATGAGGGCGAGCTGGCGGTGATCATTGGTCGCGACGGTGAGGATATACCTGCCACCCAGGCATTAAGCCATGTGGCGGGTTATAGCTGCTACATGGATGGTTCCGCCCGCGATTGGCAGCATACCTGGTTCACCGCCGGTAAAAACTGGCGGCAAACCGGTGCCTTTGGCCCCAGCATGACCACCACTGACGAGATCCCCGATCCTCATGTCTTGGGCATACGCACCTGGTTAAACGGGCAAAAAGTACAAGACGACAATACCGGCAGCATGATCCACCGGGTTGCCGAGTTGATTGAATACATCAGTACCTTTACCCGACTGCATGCAGGCGACGTTATTATTACCGGTTCACCGGGTGGAGTGGGTAAAAAACGTACGCCGCCGCTGTTTATGCAGGCCGGCGATCATATTGAGGTCGAAATAGACCGTATCGGCCGGTTGAGCAATCAGGTGATCGATGCCGACATAGCGCCGACCGCTAACGCCTATTATGCCAATGCGCTGTCTTAAGTCCGCACCGGCCTCATTTTTCCACCTCGCAGAAGAGGAAAGCAGTATGTACGATCGGGAACCGCTGGATTTTTCCATGCTGAGCGTTAACGCCACCGAGGCCGCACTGGACGACGTGCGCGCGCTGTTAGGGGACGGTGGCCTGGGCATGGATGCGGATATCCGCCAGTTCGTCGTGGCCCGCAGCGGTAAACGTATGGTGGGGTGCGCGGGAATTGCCGGCAACGTGATCAAATGCGTTGCCGTGGCGGTGGATTATCGTGGCGATAATCTGAGTGCCCGGCTGCTGGCCGAAGTGGAGATTATGGCCGTACGACAAGGCCATTCTCACCTGTTTCTTTATACCCGTCCGGCCAATCTTGACGTATTTCGCCGTTGTGGTTTTTATCCGCTGGCGCAATGGGATAACGTGGCGGTGCTGATGGAAAATACCCCGGTCGGTATTCACCTCTATGCCAGATCGTTGGCGCAATATTATCACCCGGGTAAGGCCATCGGTTCGGTAGTGATGAACGCCAATCCTTTTACCCTTGGTCACCGCTACCTGGCGGAACAGGCTTCAGCCGCCAGCGATTGGTTACATATTTTTGTGGTCGGCGAGGATGTTTCGCTGTTTCCTTATGCCGAACGGCTGGAAATGGTGAAGCAGGGCGTGGCACATCTGGGTAATGTGACGGTGCACGCCGGCTCGGATTATTTGATTTCACGTGCGACCTTCCCCGGCTATTTTCTGCGCGATGCACAGTTGATCAGCCAAACCTTTAGCGCTATCGATTTGTTGATTTTTCGCAATCATATCGCGGTGCCATTGGGCATCACCCATCGTTTTGTCGGTACCGAACCATTTTGCCCAATGACCCATCAATACAACCAAGATATGTATGACTGGCTGGAAAACCCGGCCCGATCGCCAAAACCGCCGGTGCGGGTGGTGGAAATAGAGCGCAAATGCCAAGCCTCAGGCCGGGCGATATCCGCTTCGGAAGTCCGCAAGTTGCTCAATCGGGGGGAGTTGGCGCGTATTCGCAGTATCGTGCCAGCCAGTACCTTTGCTTATCTCAAACAACCCACGTTGTCGGAACCCGTCGGCAGCTATGTGCTAGGAATATGAATCACGCTATACCCTAAATAATTCGGGTTGCAGGAAGGCGGCAACGCAGCTGCAACGTGACGTATGACGGGTATATGAAAATCAATTTATTATCAGGACATGTATCATGAAAATTATTAAGGAGGCCTTGGCGGGCACCTTTGAATCCAGCGATTTGCTGGTCAAAATTGCCCCGGCCCATGGTGATCTCACGGTGGTGGTCAACAGTGAGGTGATTAAACAATTTGGCGAACAGATTCGTCTGGTGGTCGCGCAGACGTTATCCGCCATGGACGTTGACGAAGGACTGGTGATTATCGACGATAAAGGCGCGTTGGATTGTGTGATTCGCGCTCGGGTACAAACCGCAGTGTTACGCGCCGCTGGCGCTGCGGATATTCATTGGGAACAATTGTCATGAAAAAGCTACGTCGCAGTATGCTGTTTATTCCCGGCGCCAATGCCGCCATGTTATCCACCGCGTTTATCTACCGCCCCGATTCCATTATGTTCGATTTAGAGGATGCCGTGTCGCTACGCGAAAAAGACAGCGCACGCATTCTGGTGTTCCATGCTTTGCAACAGCCTATGTATCAGGATATTGAGACCGTGGTGCGGATTAATCCGCTGAATACGCCATTTGGTTTGCAGGATTTGGAGGCGGTAGTGCGTGCCGGGGTGGATGTAGTGCGGTTGCCGAAAACCGACACGCCGGAAGATATGTTCGAGCTTGAATCCCATATTGAACGGATCGAACGTGCCTGTGGGCGCGAGGTCGGCTCGACCCGCACCATGGCGGCCATTGAATCCGCTACCGGCGTCATTAATGCGGTGGCGATTGCCCGCTGTTCGCCGCGGTTGATCGGTATTGCGCTGGCAGCGTTCGATTATGTCATGGATATGCAAACCGAACGCGGCGACGGCACCGAGCTGTTTTATGCGCGTTGCGCGGTGTTGCATGCCGCCCGTGCCGCCGGTATTGATGCTTTTGACGTGGTCTATTCCGACATTAACGATGACGAGGGATTCCTAAAAGAAGTGGATCTGGTGCGCAAAATGGGCTTTAACGGCAAATCGCTGATTAATCCCCGCCAGATTGAACTGCTGCATAACGCCTACGCCCCGACCCAGGAAGCGGTGGACTATGCCGAACGGGTCATCGTGGCCGCGCAGGAAGGTGAGCGCAATGGCCTTGGTGTGATTTCACTTAACGGCAAGATGATTGACGGACCGATTATTAATCACGCACAGGTGGTACTGGAACGCGCCCGAGCTTCGGGTGTGCGCCGGTAAGGTGTCCCACGTTAACGGAAAGACAGGAATAGGCAATGAGTAACGTAACAGCAGATTTACATGCACAATTTCATCATTTACAAACCCTGGTGCCGTTTAGCCATGCCAATAGCGGCACGCCTTGGCTCGCTGACAACGCCACCAAACACCACCGTAAACTGTGTGACAGCCTGGAGCAGGCCATAGAACGCAGCGGTTTGCGCGATGGCATGACCATTTCGTTTCACCATGCGTTTCGTGAAGGGGATATGGTCATCAACCGGGTCGTATTAACCCTGGCCCGTATGGGATTCAAAAACCTGACGTTGGCCTCCAGCTCCCTGATGACCTGCAACGATGTGCTGATTGAACCAATCCGTGCCGGGGTCATTACCAAAATTTATACTTCCGGCATGCGGGGCAAACTGGCGGATGCCATCTCCCACGGCTTAATGGAAGAACCGGTGCAAATCCACTCCCACGGTGGGCGGGTGAAGTTGCTGCAAGACGGCGAATTGAACATTGATGTGGCGTTTTTGGGCGTCCCTTGCAGTGATGAATTTGGCAACGCCAACGGCAGCCATGGCAAATCCTGCTGTGGTTCCCTGGGATATGCCATGGTGGACGCGGAATTTGCCCACAAGGTGGTGTTGTTGACCGAGCAATTGGTGCCGTTTCCCAATATGCCCGCCAGTCTGGCCCAGGACCAAGTGGATTATATCGTTACCGTGGACCAGGTGGGCGATCCGGCGAAAATCAGCGTCGGCGCAGCGCGGGTCACCAGTAATCCGCGTGAGCTGCTGATCGCCCGCGCCGCTGCCGAGGTTATAGAATATTCCGGGTATTTTACCGATGGTTTTTCATTACAAACCGGCTCCGGCGCTTCATCGACGGCCTGCACGCGTTTTCTGGCACGCAAGATGCTGCGTAACGGTATCAAGGCGCGGTTCGCCTTGGGCGGCATTACCGGGGGTATTGTGGATTTGCATGAGCAGGGGCTTATCGGCAAAATATTGGATACCCAATCCTTTGACGGACAGGCGGCGGCATCGCTTGAGCACAATGCCAATCATATCGAAATCTCCACCAGCGTGTATGCCAATCCGATAGCCAAGGCCGCCTGCTGTGACCAGTTGGATATTGTCATTCTCAGCGCCCTGGAAATTGATTTGGCGTTTAATGTCAACGTGATCACCGGGTCAGATGGGGTGATGCGCGGCGCTTCCGGCGGCCATTGCGATGTTGCTGCCGCCGCCAATTTAACCATTGTGGTGGCACCACTGACACGTAGCCGCATTCCCACCGTGGTACGTCAGGTCACTACGCTTGTGACCCCAGGGGAGAGCATTGACGTTCTGGTGACCGATCAAGGTATTGCCGTCAATCCAGCCCGGCCTGACGTGCGTCAGCGTCTGGAAGACGCTGGTCTGGCGGTGATGGATATTGAACAGCTGTATCACCGGGCGGTGGCCTTGACCGGCGAGCCAAAAGCCATTGAGTTCACATCAAGGATTGTCGGAATCATTCGTTATCGCGACGGCAGTGTTATTGATGTGGTCCGCCAGGTAAAAGAGGAGGAATAGATGACGATTGCGGAACAACTGCATTCCACTGTCACTCTTGATGAATTGTTGCAGGCCAAAGACCGCCGAGCTGCACGCCAGAATACGTGGCTGCAGTCTTATCAGCAGCCACTGATCTCTCTGACCCTGGTGACCCCAGGGCCGGTAAAAGACTCTGCCCTATACCGGCGCTCAATGCGCGCCGCGGTGGAAGCCTGCAATGGTTTGTTGAGTACGCACGGTTGGAATACCTTGGCGCACCAGGTGTTTTGGTTTGATACCGGCCCGGAAGCGCTATGGTCGGTTGATCACGCCGGTGCAGAGCTTAAGGCGGCCACCGTGGCGCTCGAACAGTCACACCGGATTGGCCGGTTATGGGACATTGATGTTATCTCGCCCGGCGACGGTATTATCGGCCGTGATTCACTTGGCCGCGCGGGGCGGCATTGCCTACTGTGCGACCAACCGGCTCACGCCTGCTCCCGTTCCCGCCGCCATCCACTGGAACAGGTGGTGGAAAAAATCGAGGATATGTTGGATGCCTATTTCTGCGCAAAATAACCTCGAGCGGTTTTGTATCGCCGCAGTGGATCAACCGCCAGCGATTGAATTGCTGGCGGCTAGCGCATTGCGTGAAGAGGTGCTGTTGACCCCCAAACCGGGATTGGTGGACAGTGAAAATACCGGCGCGCATCGGGATATGGATTTGCCGTTGTTTATGTGCAGTATCGACGCTATCGCGCCTTGGTTCGGCCGGTTTGTGTCACTCGGCCATCAATGCGCCAGGCTGGCACCTACACGAGTGCTGATGGAAATCCGTCCCGCCGGGTTGGCTTGTGAGCAGGCCATGTTCACCGCCACCGGCGGCGTGAACACCCATAAGGGCGGTATTTTTTCCATGGGGTTATTATGTACCGCGGCCGGCTACCTGTCCGGCCGCGGTATCACCTTAACCCGGCAGACGCTGTGCGACACGGTGGCGGCATTTTGTGCTGCGCTTATCCGTACCGAACTGGCCGGCTGTCGACGGGCGTCCACGGTAGGCGAACAGCTCTATTTACGTTATGGCATGACCGGTGCCCGCGGTGAAGCGGCCGGCGGTTTTGCCACGGTACGACGCCATGTGTTGCCGGTATGGGATCGACTGACGCCGCGGGGGGACGATCGCCAGGCCCGGCTGTTACACGGTTTGTTGATATTAATGGCCCATAATCCCGATACCAACCTGGTGGCGCGTGGTGGCATGGACGGATTAGTCTATGTGCAAACCTATGCCCGTCGTTTGCTGTCGGACGGCTGGAATGACGCTCAACTCCGGCAGATGGACCGGTTACTGGTGGCGCGCAACTTAAGCCCCGGCGGTAGCGCTGATCTGCTGGCGGTGGCCTGCGTGCTGGCGCAATTTCCGCAATGAACCGTTATTCACCGCCGCTGGACCGGACGCGGCCGCCGCCAAACGGTCCGGTGGGTGCCATAAATGATGACGCGCTTTGCACGGTCCTGGTGCCAGGCATCAACGACAGTGGGCCAGAGCATTGGCAAAGCCTTTGGGGGCAGAGCCATCCCCAGTGGCGGCGCATTGCTCAGCGTGATTGGCTGCAGCCGGATCTGGATGGGTGGCTTTCCGCTATCCGGCGCGCGATAGGAAATACTCAGGCACCGGTGCTGTTAATCGGCCACAGTTTCGGTGCGCTATCATCGTGGTATTACGCCAGCCGTTTCCCCGGACAGGTTGCCGGCGTGGTGCTGGTGGCACCGGCTGAACCGGTGCGTTTTGAAATTGAAGACCGCATCACGGCCGCGCCGCTGCCGGTGCCAAGTTTGATGTTCGCCAGCCATAACGATCCCCTACTGACGATCAATCGTGCGCGCCACTGGGCTCAGGCGTGGGGTGCCGAGCTGGTGGACGTTGGCGACGCGGGCCATATCAATGCGCAAGCGGGATTCGGTGCTTGGCCACATGGACTGGAACGTGTCGAGGAATTTGCTCGCCAACTGCGTGGCCCCGTGCGATAAATCGCTTATTGCCGATGAGGTTATCGCCCTTTATGATGAGGTGTTGATGCTCATCTCGGGGCGTCCAGAGTGGAGACACCTTATGCCTAATGAGCGGGTCCTGCTGGTGATCGATATGCAAAATGGCGTATTCGCCACGCCACGCCTGAATCGGGCGGAGTGTGTCGGGCGCATTAATCAGCTGAGCGCCGGTGCGGATGTGACGATTTTTATCCAGCACGAGGAAGGGGAAATGACCGAGGGCAGTGAATCTTGGCGTTTATTGCCTGAACTGCACCTGCCGACGCGGTACCTGACGGTGAAAAAAACCGCCTGTGATGCATTTTACCGTACCAAACTGGAACACACGCTCAGCGAATTGGGGGTCCACGCGCTGACGGTTTGTGGTTGCGCCACCGACTATTGTGTCGACACCACGATAAAAGTGGCCGCCAGCAAAGGTTATGCCCTGACCGTTGCCGCCGATGCCCATACCACCGCCGATCGTACCCATGTTTCGGCGCAGCAACTGATCGCCCAACATAACGAGGTATGGGCTGGTCTGTCGATCCCGGGTAATGCCATTACCCTTAAGACCACACAGCACATTCTTGCCGATTGGCGCGGATCACCGACCGCGCGGGGCGAGATAGACCCAAACTTTTCCTCCCCGGCAACACCATAATGAAAGAGTGCGCGTGGTATTTTTTTACTATGCCATACTTAATAAATAAGCCTATATCTTTCATGTTTCTAGTCGCAAAAGTGCCGGCGATGGGCATACATTCGAATCATTCGAGAAGCTTATCGGGATTTTTTGCTTGCCGCTGGCTTGTCATTTGCTGTCCATTGGCTACATATCGGGAGCGACAATGAGTAAGAAAAAATCACATAAGGACGCCGTATCGGCTGTTGAGAAATTAGACGCCGCATTGGCTGTTGAGGAATTAACCGGTAAGGAGTATCACCACGCGCTGCATAAACTGCAGGTCGAACTGGTTAAACTACAGCGGGAAATCATCGCCGCCAACGATAAAATCGTGGTGATTTTCGAAGGTCGGGATGCAGCGGGTAAAGACGGTATTATCAAAACTCTGTCCGAACATCTTAGCCCGCGGGAAATTCGTATCGTCGCCCTGGGTAAACCGTCAGAGCGCGACCGTGCCGAATGGTATTTTCAGCGCTATGTAGAACACCTGCCGGCGGAGCAGGAAATGGTGTTGTTCAACCGCAGTTGGTACAACCGCGCCGGCGTAGAGCGGGTCATGGGGTTTTGCACCGACGCGCAGTATCACCAATTTATGGATACGGTGACTGACTTTGAACAACTGCTGGTGAGTTCCGGCGTCAAGGTCATCAAGTACTATCTGGATATCACCAAAAAAGAGCAGAAGCAGCGACTGGAATCCCGCGAGACTGACCCGCTTAAACAATGGAAAATCAGCCCCATTGATGAACAGGCCACGAAAATGTGGAAGCATTACAGCGCCGCGCGTGACCAAATGCTGACCCGTACCCATACCGCCGCCACACCCTGGGTTATTGTGCATACCGACAACAAGCATCAGGCGCGATTAAATATCCTGCGCGATTTGCTCGATCGTTTGCCCTACAAGGACCAAGATAAAAGCTTGGCACCGGCCGATCCTAACGTGGTTTTTCCGTTTGACACCTTATGCTTGCAAGATGGTCGATTGGCCCCTTAGGCCGGGCCTTGTTGCGCTAGCGCCCGCCGCGGCCATGTTGCGCCGGGGCAGCGGGCGCGCTATTGTCGTAGTGGTCCGGCATCGCCGGCCAGGCGGGTTATTGTACGATACCCACCATACTGCACGTTACGTTGCCGGTATCCCACTTACGTTGATCAAAGGATAATTCATGTCTGAGTCCATTTATGATATTCCCCTGACAAAAATCGACGGCACCCTCGGCAGCCTGGCTGCGTATCGCGGTAAAGTATTGCTGGTTGTCAACGTGGCCTCGAAATGCGGTCTCACGCCGCAGTATAACGATCTGGAAAAGTTATATCAGGATCGGCACGCTAGCGGGCTGGAGGTGCTGGGATTTCCCGCCAATAACTTTAAAGGTCAAGAACCTGGCACCGATACTGAAATCAGTGAGTTCTGTTCGGTCAACTTTGATGTCCATTTCCCTATGTTTTCCAAAATTTCGGTATTGGGCGACGATCAGCATCCACTTTATGCGCAGCTCACCGCCGCACAACCGGTGGCCATCGGCGAAGGCCCGTTTCGTGAGCGCCTGAAAGGCTACGGTGTTGATCCTACCAACCGCCAGGATGTACTGTGGAACTTTGAAAAATTTCTCATCAACCGGCACGGTAAAGTGATTGCGCGCTTCGCACCGGACGTTACCGCCGACGATCCGCGCCTGATCGTGGCCCTTGACGCTGCGCTGAACTGATCAAGACAGTTGAATCCTATCATCATTTTTACGCGGTATATCCCAGTGCGTGTAGTGCTTCTCTGGCAGAATAACGTTTTAGTCGCTAGATGATATTCTGCTGTGGCGCGAAGCGCGCATGTGCCATGGTGGAACCTGGCTTCGCGTTTTTCATTATGGCATGAGGGTTATACCGTGGCACGGACGATTATGTTGATTCCCACCGACGTCAGCGTCGGCCTTTCCAGCGTCAGCCTGGGCGTCATCAGGGCCATGGAACGGGAAGGGGTACGCTTAAGCGTATATAAACCTATCGCTCAGCAGCGTGACGGCTGCGCGCATCCGGATCAAACCACAGCTATTGTCAGCGCCAATTCCAGCATCCCCGTTGCGCAACCGCTGGATATGAGTTATGTGGAAACACTGCTGGGTTCTAACCAGCAGGCCCTGTTAATGGAGGAGATCGTCGCGCGTTATCACGCCAACCTACGCGGCGCGCAGGTGGTGCTGATTGAAGGATTGATGCTGACCCGGCGCCATCAGTTCGCCAATGCGCTGAACTACGATATTGCCAAAACCTTGCAGGCAGAAATTGTTTTTGTTACCACGCTGGGCACCCACACACCGGCGCAGTTTGCCGAGCGGCTGGAACTGGCGCGGGCCAATTTTGGTGGGCGCCGTAACCGGGCCATTACCGGGGTGATCGTCAATAAACTCAATGCCCCGCTCGACGATCAGGGCCGGCCCCGGCCCGATCTTTCGGATATTTTTGATCAGGATGGCGATGGCGACGCTGAGCCGACTGAATCGTTGCCCTCCTTTGACCAAAGCCCATTGCCGGTTCTTGGCTGCATTCCTTGGTGTTCTGATCTTATCGCCACCCGCGTTATCGATATGGCCAGGCACCTTAACGCCCGCATCGTGAATGCCGGCGATCTCGAGACCCGGCGGGTCACCTCCGTCATTTTCTGCGCGCGGGGCTTGACCGGTATGGTCGATCATTTTCGCCCCGGCTCACTGCTGGTCACCTGTGCCGATCGGCCTGAAGTGCTGGTGGCCGCCAGCTTGGCGGTCATGAATGGGGTGGATATCGGTGCCATACTACTGACCGGCGGCTATGACATTGCCCCCTCCATCGCCAGGCTGTGCCAGCGGGCATTTCAGGCCGGGTTACCGGTGCTGATGGTGACGACCAATACCTGGCAAACCTCGCTTAACCTGCAGAATTTCAATCTGGCGGTGCCGGCGGATGATCGTCAGCGGGTGGAAAAACTGCACGATTATATGGCCAACTTTATTGACCCGCAGTGGATCCACTCCCTTAGCGCCGCCGCCGAGGGCCCGCGTTTGCTGTCGCCACCAGCGTTTCGTTATCAACTGACCGAAATGGCCCGGCGCGCAGGCAAGCGCATTGTGTTGCCCGAAGGGGAGGAACCCCGCACTATCCGCGCGGCGTCAATCTGTGCTGAGCGCGGCATCGCACGCTGCGTCTTGTTGGGCTGTCCGGATGAGATTCGTCGCGTGGCGACAGCCCAGGGCGTGATCTTGGGGAAGGGGATAGAGATTGTCGATCCGTCACTCATCCAGGCACGATATAGCGCCCGATTGGTTGAACTGCAACGCAGCAAAGGCATGACCGAACTGATTGCCCGCCAGCAGTTGGAGGATAATGTACTGCTAGGCACCTTGATGCTTGAGCTCGGTGAGGTGGACGGTCTGGTGTCCGGTGCGCAGCATACCACCACCAATACTATCGGGCCGGCGCTGCAGTTAATTAAGCCTGCCGCCGGCAATTCGCTGATCTCATCGGTGTTTTTTATGCTGCTACCGGATCAGGTGCTGGTGTATGGCGACTGTGCTATCAATGCGGACCCCAATCCGCAACAACTGGCTGAAATTGCCATTCAGTCTGCGGAATCGGCCATCGCCTTTGGCATTGAACCTCGGGTGGCGATGATCTCCTATTCCACCGGGACCTCTGGTTCCGGCAGCGACGTGGAGAAGGTGCGTGAAGCCACCCGGTTGGCTCAGGCCAGGCGGCCAGATTTGATGATTGACGGTCCGCTACAGTATGACGCCGCCATTATGGCTGACGTTGCAAAAACCAAGGCCCCGGATTCGCCAGTGGCTGGGCGGGCTACGGTGTTTATTTTCCCCGATCTGAATACGGGCAATACGACCTACAAGGCGGTACAGCGTTCCGCCGCGCTGGTGTCCATTGGACCGATGCTGCAAGGACTGAGCAAACCGGTAAACGACCTGTCACGCGGCGCGTTGGTGGATGACATCGTCTATACCATTGCGCTTACCGCCATCCAGTCGTCCCAGTTGGCAACCTGAGCGAGAGACCCATGCGGACCAGATTAATCCGGCCAGCCATGCATCTGCTCTTTAGCGTAAGATTTGTGGTGGATCTCCGTTTTAAAAATAATCCGGAAAGCCTGCATTTACTAACTATACTTAATTTATATCAAAAATACCGAACGGGTATTTTCACTTAGATTTTGCTTATATCCTGCATGTTTAGTTGCGGGTGTGAAGGTTAATAAACATAGAGGTTTTCCCATGGGTATCGGCACAATTATTCTGATTATATTAATTCTTTTATTAATTGGTGCATTTCCAAGCTGGCCTCATAGCCGCAACTGGGGCTATTATCCGAGTGGTACCCTGGGCATCGTGGTGGTTATTTTACTCATTTTGGTGCTATTGGGTCGTATCTGACGCTGCGATAAGTTTGGTCCTCGACGATAACATGCAATCGTTGTGACCAATGTTACCCGTAAAATCTGCGCTGGATGCGCTGCAGGACGTCAAGGGGGTATTGGTAAATACCCCCCGACTAGGTACCAAACCGACGATATAAGTTGGAACCAATCCACTCTAACCGGCTATCATTTTCATGACGTGGTAATAGGGTCCCTTTATTACTCCAGTGTCCTGTGAGCTTTGTGGTATGCGACGGGGGCAGCAACAGGGCGGTATTTCTTTTGGCCTAGATTGACAGGAGTTATTCATGCGGCGAACGTTATTTTGTGTAGCGGCGATATTAAGCGCCAATATGGCTTGGGCACAAGCTCAGCCGGTGGTACGTACCCTTGATCTGGTGGGACTCAATGGTAAGAATGTGGGCAAAATCACCCTGACTGAGGCCGCTAAAGGGGTGATTTTGCGCCTCGAGGCCAATGGTTTTCCTCAGGGCTGGCATGGGATTCATTTTCATGAAAAGGGCGTATGTGACGCTAACAATAAATTTAAAGATGCCGGCGGTCATGTCCATGCCATGACGTCGGTAGTGCATGGGCTGTTAAACGCTAACGCGAACGATGACGGCGACTTGACCAATGTTTACGCCGGAGCCGATGGCAAAATCAATGCGGAAATTTATTCAACGTTGGTCTCGGTTTATCCTGGTCGCGAACGTCCGGCATTGCTCGACGGTGATGGTGCCTCGGTGATTATTCATGCCAACCCAGACGATTATCAAAGCCAACCTATCGGCGGCGCGGGGGATCGCATCGCCTGCGCGGTGATAAAATAATCGACCAACAGACCGGTGATGGTCGGCCGGTTTGTTGCGTCCTATACCCTGTTTGCCGTCCAACCGCGCAATCCTAAGTCGCTCGCCAAGTCGCGTTATTTTTGCCATAATAGCTATATTAGCCATTAATGGGGATGTACCATGAACGCCGGGTTGCTTAACGTTGATGATTTACCGCGCCAAAATGCGACGCAGGTTAAGAACAAATGGGGCGATGTGGTGCGGTTGGTCCATCAAGCCGGCTCGGTGGCCATTACCAATCACTCGGTGGTGGAAATGGTCATGCTGGATATCGAGACCTATCGTAGGTTGGCGGCGGCCTTAGATCGGGTCAATGCCCAGGAAAAAACGGTAGTAGACGAGCTGGCAGAACGTTTCAATGCGCGGTTGGCGGTCCTCAATGAGACCGGTGCTGCCGAGCGAGTGGATGCATTATTCGCAGCAAAAGGCCAGCTTAAGAGGCGGCCCAAGGCGGGAGAATCGTACTGATGCCAGCAACGGAACGGAAGCCGTTTATTTTTGTATTGGCCGGCGTCAACGGCGGCGGTAAAAGCTCCGTGGGTGGTGCCATTGTAACCCAACATGGACTGTCATGGTTTAATCCGGATGCTTATGCCCGTGAATTGGTTAACCAACTCGGGCTTGAACTCAGTGAGGCCAATGGGCGCGCTTGGGCACATGGGGTCGCACAGCTACAAGCCGCGCTGGATGCCCGCACTAACTTTGCTTTTGAAACCACACTCGGTGGCAACACTATCCACAGGCTATTGGCGCTGGCAAAACAGACACATGATGTCGTCATGCTGTTTTGCGGTTTGCAAACACCGGAACAGCATCTGCAGCGGGTAAAACTGCGTGTGGCCCATGGCGGTCATGACATACCGGAGCACAAAATCCGCACACGCTGGGACAGTTCGCGTGCCAACCTTATCAAATTGCTGCCGACGCTGACGCATTTACAGGTGTTTGATAACAGTACTGACGCGGTTGCCGGGGACAATATCCCGGATCCGAGGTTGCTGCTGGAGATGGCGCATGGCAAGGTAGTCTTCCCCCCTGCGGACGATGTGTCGGCACTGATGACCATACCCGACTGGGCGCGACCTATTGTGCAGGCGGCGTTGGAATGTGCACCTCAGGTTCACCATAATTTATCCCCCCGGGTCAAACAACGGCCACAAGCTTGATTCTATAGCGCTGCAATAAAAACCGCTGGTGCGGCTATTTAACCACTTATCCGTATATATGACCGCTAAGGTAAAATCCTCTGGGTTTACCTGTTGGTCAGCATAGAGTACGACTCTATGTATCCCTACGGACCTAAACATAATGAAAAATAATCTCCTTAAGCATATACCCTGGCTCATTATCGGCCTGATCGGCGCGTGTTGTCTTGGCGTGGTGGCGCTGCGTCGTGGTGAACACGTCAGTGCCATGTGGATTGTGGTATCCGCAATCGCGGTTTATCTGGTGGCCTATCGTTACTACAGTTTGTATATCGCCACTCGCGTCATGGGTCTGGATGGCTCTCGCGCCACGCCGGCGGTAGTGAATAACGACGGTCTGAACTATGTTCCCACCAATAAAAATGTGCTGTTTGGCCATCATTTTGCGGCGATTGCCGGGGCTGGCCCATTGGTAGGCCCGGTGCTGGCGGCGCAGATGGGTTATCTGCCGGGCACAATGTGGATATTGGCGGGTGTGGTGGTCGCCGGTGCGGTACAGGATTTTATCGTGCTGTTTATGTCTACCCGGCGCAATGGGGTTTCCCTCGGTGAAATGATCAAAGAGGAGATGGGGCCGGTACCCGGCACCATCGCGCTCTTTGGTTGTTTCCTGATTATGATCATTATTCTGGCAGTGCTGGCCCTGATCGTGGTTAAAGCGCTGGCGGAAAGCCCGTGGGGTGTCTTTACCGTTTGTGCTACCGTGCCTATTGCCCTGTTTATGGGGATTTATATGCGCTTCCTGCGTCCGGGACGGGTGGGCGAGGTGTCGGTGATCGGGGTGCTCTTACTGTTGCTGGCCATCTGGTTTGGCGGCGTGATTGCCCATGATCCCTATTGGGGACCTGCGCTGACGTTTAAAGATACCACCATCACTTATACGCTGATCGGCTACGCCTTCGTGTCGGCATTGCTGCCGGTATGGTTAATTTTGGCACCGCGCGACTATTTGGCCACCTTCTTGAAAATAGGGGTGATCGTCGGTCTGGCGGTAGGTATCGTGATCATTAATCCCGATTTAAAAATGCCGGCGATGACCCAATTTATCGACGGTACCGGTCCGGTATGGAAAGGTGCATTATTCCCCTTTTTGTTTATCACCATCGCTTGCGGTGCGGTATCCGGTTTCCACGCGCTGATTGCTTCAGGCACCACGCCTAAACTGTTGGCCAATGAGAAAGACGCGCGTTTTATCGGTTATGGCGCGATGTTGATGGAATCCTTTGTGGCGATTATGGCCCTGGTCGCGGCGTCTATTATCGAACCTGGCCTTTATTTCGCCATGAATACCCCGCCAGCGGCGTTGGGGATCACCATGCCGGACCTGCACCATCTCGGCACGGCTGACGCGCCTATGATCATGGCCTCGTTAAAAGATGTCACTGTCCATGCGGCGGCGACAGTGAGCTCCTGGGGTTTTGTTATCTCTCCGGATCAGATTTTGCAAACCGCCAAGGACATCGGCGAACCGTCGGTGCTTAACCGTGCCGGTGGCGCTCCGACGCTGGCGGTGGGTATTGCCCATGTATTCCATAAGATCATACCCGGCGCGAATATGGGCTTCTGGTACCACTTCGGTATCCTGTTTGAAGCGTTGTTTATTTTGACCGCGCTGGATGCCGGTACCCGCTCCGGTCGTTTTATGCTGCAGGATTTGTTGGGAAACTTTGTGCCTTTCCTTAAACAGACTAATTCGTTACCCGCCGGTATTGCCGGGACCGCAGGTTGTGTTGGTTTGTGGGGGTATTTACTTTACCAGGGCGTGGTAGACCCCTTGGGCGGCGTGAAAAGTTTATGGCCGTTGTTTGGTATTTCCAATCAGATGCTGGCAGCGGTAGCACTGATCCTCGGCACGGTGGTGTTGATCAAAATGAAACGGGCCAAGTATATCTGGGTTACGGTGACGCCGGCCGTGTGGTTGTTGATTTGTACCACCTGGGCGCTGGGTCTGAAATTGTTTAGCCAGAATCCGCAATTGGAAGGTTTCTTGTACCTGGCGCATGAATATAACCGCCGGATCGCTGAAGCCGGTGCGCAGGTGACTGCGCAACAAATTACCAACATGCATCACATAGTGATCAATAACTACACTAACGCTGTGCTGAGTGTCCTGTTTCTGATTGTTGTATACAGTATATTATTCTATGGTATTAAGACCGCCATCAAGGCGTTCGGCAACACCACGCGTAGCGATAAAGAATCGTCGTATGTCGCGACACCGGCAGAAGGGGTGATCACCTCGTCCAGCCATTAAGCGCTATCCCATTGGCCCAGCATAATGTTTCGATTATGCGGGCATTTACCTGGAGAAACCCTATGTTTGGCAATTTGGGACAGGCGGGAAAATATTTGGGACAGGCTGCCAGGATGTTGGTAGGTATTCCGGATTACGATAATTACGTTCAGCATATGGCACTTAATCATCCCGATCAGACGGCGATGACCTATGAGGAGTTTTTCCGCGAACGTCAGGAAGCACGTTACGGAGGCAATGGCAAAGGCGGTTTCCGCTGTTGCTGAAGGCCGCTGGAAAACCCACCTTTAAAAGAGGGGGGTGATCCTGTGCATTGACCCCCGCTCATTACCGCACCAACGTTAGAGGGAACTCCCCATGCTTAAGCCGCTGCCGGCCACTATCCTGTCCGGCTTTTTTGGCGCCGGCAAAACCACGCTGCTACGTCATATCCTGCATGATAATCATGGCGAAAAAATTGCCGTGATCGAAAATGAATTTGGTGAAAGTCCGATTGATAACCGGATTCTGGGAGAAGGTAATACCCAGATAACCACCTTAAGTAACGGTTGTATCTGCTGTAGCAGCGCCAATGAGCTGCAAAACGCACTGCTGGATTTATTAACCGGTATTGACGAAGGCAAACTGGCGTTTACCCGACTGGTGATTGAATGTACCGGCATGGCCGACCCTGGCCCGGTGATTCAAACCTTTTTTTCCCACCCGGTGTTAAGCGAGCGCTTTTTGCTTGATGGGGTGATAACCCTGGTGGACGCAGTGCATGCCGATCGGCAACTTACTGATTTTACTGTGGCGCAGGCTCAGGTGGGTTTTGCCGATCGGATTTTGTTGACCAAGACCGATATCGCCACTGACAACGACGCACTGTTGGCAAGGTTACACGCCATTAATGCCCGGGCTCCGGTCTATACGGTATTAAATGGCCAGATCAGGTTGGCGCAGTTGTTCAACCTCGATGGTTTTATTCTCAATGACCGACTGGAGTTGGCCAAACCGCGTTTCCGGCCATTATTGGCACCGCAAACCAGAATTAAATCTCTGGTCGTGAACCTGGACACGCCGTTGGCGCTGGCAACCGTATCGGACATGATGGAGAACCTCTTGGCCACCTATGCGGATAATCTCCTGCGCTACAAGGGCATTTTGGCGATCAAAGATGAACCACGCCGCTTGTTATTCCAGGGGGTACAACGCTTATACAGTGCTGACTGGGATCGTGAATGGGCGGAGGATGAACCTCGGACCAGCGTAATGGTGTTTATCGGCATCGATTTGCCGGAGCAGGAGATCCGCGCCGGTTTCGCGGCGTTAGTCTAAGGGTGGGGCGGCTGGGTATAATAGGCCTATCGCGTTGACCACCGGTGCTGTCAATGATCATCGTTTCAGCGTTTCATGGCATTTTCCGACACACGACGTTGCCGTTCTTTCGGGAAGATATTTCCGGGATTTATCCCGTGCACCCATTGTATTAATTGAAAATAAACCCCAGGTCACAATGGGCCGCATACAAGGGTGTCAGGATATCACACAACAGATGTGATGATGATCGATGGCGCCCTGATCGCAGTCGTCATCCGAACACGCAACAACCATGTAACTAGAAGCCAATCATGTTATGGACGAACTTACCGGCTGGGATTTTGTAAAAATCGCTTACGTCTGCGGTGCTGTGGTTGCGGGTAGCATAACCTTTCGGCTAACGAGTGACCCCTCAGTAACCATACGGTTACTTTGCGCCGTTCTGATCGCCTACACCTGGCCACTGAGTTTGCTGGTGGTACTGGTTATCGGCATGTTTTAATCTTGTGCGAACCGGAGGTTGCCCCCCCAGGGTGAAGATTCTTATGCTACCCTAATGGCCTTTAGTGTTGAGGTACCGTCATGAAACTGTCGCGTTATACCGATTATGCCGTGCGGGTGGTTATTTTCCTGGGTGCCCACGGGGAGGGGTTGTGCTCTATCGCCGATATTTCGCGCCAATACGCCATTTCCCATAATAACCTGATGAAAGTGGTGCAGGATTTGGCCCGGCTTGGTTATATCGACACGCTGCGTGGACGCAACGGCGGAATTCGTCTCGCTCGCCCCCCGAGTGAAATTAATATTGGCACCCTGATCCGCCATACAGAAAAGGGGTGCGCCATGGTTGACTGTGAACATTGCGTTATTGCCCCAGCCTGTAAATTACCCGGCGTATTGGCCAAAGCGACCGATGCCTTTTTTGACGTGCTTGATAATTATACGTTGGCCGATTTATTGACCGACCGCAGCCAGATCCAGCAAATTGTTAGCTTACTTGACGTCTGAAACTGTGGTTGTTTTTAGCGAGATCCGCCGTAAACCCTCGCCCAATGCGGGCAAGGATATAAGGTAATAAACCCGCCTTGCCACTGTGCCAAAACTTGCGCTAAATCAAACAATACCTCGATAAGCAGGGAAATGCTGTTCTTTAGTGGCCGCTAACCATAACCTTAAAGATGCATTTAAAATGAATCTTATAAAGAGGCCATCATGTTTTGTGTGCAATGTGAACAAACCATCCGTACTCCATCCGCTAATGGATGTGCCTATACCCAGGGCATGTGTGGTAAAACCGCAGAAACCTCCGACCTGCAAGATTTGCTGGTAGCTGTGCTGCATAGCCTGTCGGCTTGGGCGGTCTGCGCGCGCGCGCAGGGTGTCGTCGACCACGATGTGGACAGTTTTGCCCCCCGTGCTTTTTTTTCCACCCTGACCAATGTCAATTTTGATTCGCAGCGTATCGTTGCTTATATACACCAGGCCCTGGTGCTACGTGATGCTCTCACTGCGCGTTGCCTCGCCGAACAGCCCGAATGTCAATTGGATCATCCGCTGGCCTATCTGCAGGTGGAAGCGACCAGTTTGGCCGGATTGCAAGAGCAAGCCGGGCACTATGCTCTGGATCTGGATAAAACCGCCGTGGGTGAGGATATCCATGGGCTGCGTATGCTCTGCCTGTATGGGTTGAAAGGGGCCGCGGCCTATATGGAACACGCGCATGTGCTGGGGCAGTTCGACGAGGATATTTATCGCCAATATCACGAGATCATGGCTTGGCTGGGTACGCGTCCTGCGGATATGGCGACATTGCTCGCCCAGGCGATGAATATCGGTAAGATGAATTTTTCCGTGATGGCGATCCTGGATCGTGGTGAAACCGAGGCCTATGGACATCCGGTGCCCACGCGGGTGAATGTCCGCCCGGTAGCCGGTAAGGCTATTTTGATCTCCGGTCATGATTTAAAAGACCTGCGCCTGCTGCTGGAACAAACGGCGGGTAAAGGTATTAATGTCTATACCCATGGAGAAATGTTACCCGCCCATGGCTATCCGGAATTAAAAAAATATGCCCATCTGGTCGGCAACTACGGCAGCGGTTGGCAAAATCAGCAAGCAGAATTTGCGCGTTTTCCTGGCCCGGTCATCATGACGTCCAACTGTATTATCGACCCGGCAGTGGGCCAATATAACGATCGGATCTGGACGCGCAGCATTGTCGGTTGGCCAGGCGTCAAACATCTGGACGGTGAGGATTTTTCGCCAATAATCGACCAGGCCCTGAGCATGGACGGTTTCCCTTACAGTGAAATTGAACACCTGATCACCGTCGGTTTTGGCCGCCAGACGCTGCTGGACGCGGCGGATACCGTCATCGATCTGGTCACGCGCAAAAAATTACGCCATGTGTTCCTGGTGGGCGGCTGCGACGGCAGTCGCGAAGAGCGCAGCTATTACACCGATTTTGCCCGTGCAGTGCCAGAGGATTGCCTGATAATGACGCTGGCCTGCGGAAAATACCGTTTCAACAAATTGGATTTCGGCATGATTGAGGGTCTGCCACGGCTGCTCGACGTCGGTCAATGCAACGATGCTTATGCGGCTATCACGCTGGCGGTAAAACTGGCGGACAAGCTGGGCTGCGGGGTTAACGATCTGCCGCTAAGCATGGTGTTGTCCTGGTTTGAACAAAAAGCCATCGTGATTTTGCTCAGTTTGCTGTCTCTCGGGGTCAAGAATATTTATACCGGTCCGACGGCACCGGGTTTCTTAACGGAAAATCTGATGGCTGTGTTGCACCAACAGTTCGGTATGCGTTCCATCACCACGGTGACGCAGGATATGGATACGATTTTGGCCGTCCCGGCCTGAGGAGTCTGGTTATGAACTCACCTTCACCTCTGTGCCAATATCGCATGCAGGTACACCATATACATCAGGAAACGCCGGATGTCTGGACGCTGTCGTTGATCAACCATGATGTCTATCCTTATCAACCGGGACAGTTCGCGCTGGTCAGTATCGCCAACAGCGATCGGCTGCGGGCCTATACGCTGTCTTCTTCACCGGGACACAGCCAGTTTATTAGTCTGACCGTCCGGCGCGTAGTGGGCGGTCAGGGTTCCCATTGGTTGACCGATCAGGTGAAACCCGGCGATTATCTCTGGTTATCATCGGCCCAAGGCGAATTTAGTTGTCAACAGGAACAGGCCGACCGTTATCTGTTTCTGGCGGCCGGCTGTGGTGTGACGCCGATCATGTCCATGTGCCGCTGGTTAGTCGCTGAGCGTCCCGAGGCAGATGTGCAGGTGATATATTGCGTACGCACCCCAGAGGACATTATTTTTGCCGACACCTGGCGATCACTGGACAACCGGTTGCGGTTAACGGTTTATACCGAACGGGGCGGCGGGGCGACGCATCAGCCTGGCCGCCTGCACTTGGCCGCCCTGCGCGCCGAGGTGCCCGATATTGCCGCCAGAACCGTCATGATATGCGGTCCGGCACCCTGGATGGCACAGCAGCAGGCTGACGTGCAGGCGCTCGGTGCCGTGAAGGTGTTGCTGGAACGCTTTCATACCCCGGCTCCGGTGCTGTCCAACGGTCGGTTTACCCTTACGCGTACCCGCCCGTTGGCTACCCTTGACGCGCCGGTGGGGGTCTCGCTGTTGGCTGCCCTGGAGGCCGGGCAATGGCCGATTACCGCTGCCTGTCGTGCCGGCGTCTGTGGGTGCTGTAAAACCCGCATTACCGCAGGGCCTTACCACAGCACCAGCACGCAAACCCTAAATGAAAATGAGATCGCCGACGGTTATGTGCTGGCCTGCAGTTGTTACCCTGATGGCGATATCGTGATGGTGTGAACCGCCGAGCGGACTACGCTCAGCCGTGCCCCGGTCGACCGATGACATGGTAGATATCATGCAAACGTTCCATGGCGGCAATGGACACCCGTGGGGTGGTCGACGCCAGAGCCAGTATCATCATCTCCAGGCAGACTAATACCGGGCCGTGCAGCGGCATGCTGCGACCTTCACCACCCCGGGGTATCAGGATAACCGTATGGGCCTGCTGGCAAAATGGCGATCCGCCGGCCCAGGTCAACAAAATCGTCGGCACCCCAAGGCGTTTGGCTTCGCGTAGGGTCGCCAGCCCTTCGCGATGGGCCTTGCGCTGGGCCATCATGATCAATACATCCCCTTGGCGCATGCCAATCAGTTGCTCGGCCAGCGCCACCCCGGTCCGGTTCAAGGGGTAGGCGGGGGTGCCGATACGACTGAACAGCCGCGCGGCGTAATCAGCCAGAATGCTGGATGCACCTATGCCAAAAATGCCAACGTTCTGGGCCCCTTGCAGCCGTTGCAATGCGCGAGCCATGGCTTGGCGATTATGCGGTTCGGACAAAGCCAGACAACCGCGTTGATGTCCTTGCAATACAAAGTCGATACTGGCATCAAGGCCTTGCGACAACGCCAAGACTGTCGAGCTCATCTTATCCGTGGCGGACAAGGTGGGACCGTACTGGTTTTCCAGCGTTCGTTTTAAATCGCGCAGTCCGGTAAAACCTAACGCCTGAATGGCTCGCACCACCGTCGCGTCGGACGTCTGGGTGGCGGCGGCTATTTGCAACGCGGTATGTTCCATGATCACATGACGGTTTTGATTAGTATAATCCGCTACAGCAAGCAAACGCGGTGACAGCACATGGCGGCGGCAGCGAAAGCGTTCGCCATACACATCGGTGGGTCTTTTTTTAACGTTAGCCACGGTTACCATGATTGCGTCTCGGGTTAGGGGCAGGGCAGAACCGGGTGATCAGTGTATCGACCCGGGCAAGGGGCGGCCGGACAGATGCGATTGAATGTGCGACACCATCAGGCTCAATGCGGCATAGGAGTTCGAAATGACCTCCTCGCGCGACAGCAGGATATAGCGCCCTTCGCGGCAGGCGCGTAATACGGTGCAGTAACCGGGCATGACCTGGTTCATGGCGTCAATTTCGTCCTGGGGGCCCCCACCGGTATCGGCACGATAGGTATCAAAGATAAAATCCGCATCCAGTTCGGGCAGGCGTTCGGCGCTGATGTCCACCCGATCCCCTTCGCCAATTCGCTCCACCAGCGGTGGAAAATGGAATCCGGCGTCGCGCAATACCCGCCCCAACGCCTGATAGGTATGGTGAACGGTGATTTTGCCGCCGTTGGCCTGTATTACCGACACGGTAATATGCTGACTATCCACCCGTTGCCGGAGTTGGTTGAGCTGTTGTTGATAGCGGTTTTCCAGTATTGCCAGACGGTCCTGGGTGCCCGTCAGTTCGGCCAGTTTGGCGTAAATACGCGGTGCCCCACCCAAAAGATGGTTGATACTTACGGTCGGTGCAATCTGCTGTAACCGTTCAATGGGCACATTACGACTGGGCTCTGTGATGATGAGATCGGGTTTGGCGGCAACAATGGCTTCGATATCGATATCCATCGCGCCAATAAACGCAATAGAGGAATTATTGAAATCCCCGCCGGTAAGCAAGGCACCGGAACGCAGGTAACGCGTGCCATCGGCACGGATGCGGCCATGGCTGGCCACCAGCGGCGCCGATTATTACCTGCCGTCTTATATCGTGGCGGATGCATTTGCCGCCTACCATATTAAGGCAACGCATCCGGTAACGTTACAGCTCAATTTGAAGAATCTGTTTGATAAAACCTACTACACCTCATCCATTGGCACCAATAACCTGGGCAATCAGATAGGCGAACCGTTCCAGGCGCAGTTTACGGTTAAGATAGCATTGTGACGTACGCCCGCTTATGGGGCACGTACGTCCCATAAAAGTGCATTATATCGCCGATGGGCGCGTACTGACATAACGAAAGTGTTGTCCGTGCCCGCAGTGATTGTTTGCAGAAAATTAATCCACCGCAAAAATGAATCAAACCAATCATTATATCGATCTTTTGGTGCGATTTTTTCCTACCCTTCCTTCTTCCCAAGCTGATACCTGTGTTGACATCGTTCTCAATAGTGAATCAAGTGAATCATTCCCAATCAATTTTGGCATAAGCGTTGCAATTATGATTGGGTCGATCCCAACACGGACTCTCCTATGGAACAGCTTGAGCTGTGTCAGGCCATAAAAGCGCAGTACGAATCCTTACCCAAGCAGGTACGTCAGGCGGCAAGTTTTGTGCTGGATCACCCGCAAGAGGTCGCGATGATGTCCATGCGTGAACAGGCGCGTTTGGCCGGTGTACCGCCTTCCACCATGACACGTTTGGCGAAGCGCCTTGGCCTCTCGGGTTATGACGCGCTCCGCGCCGCTTTTGTCAACACCGTTCGCGCCAGGGGATCTGAATATGGTTCACGGGTGCCGGCGTTGATGGCGATGAAAATGAAGGTCGGTGAAATCTCGTTACTTACTGCGCTGGCAGATACCACCACGTCCCATATCCAGGCGATGTGTCAAGGGGACAACCTGGCGTCAATTGTCCGTGCCGCGCATACCCTCGCAAACGCGCGGGACATTTATTGCCTGGGGCTGCGGTCTTCCTTTCCAGTGGCATTTCATTTTTCTCATATTGCATCGTATTTCAAAAACAACGTCCATTTGGTCGAGGGGGCAGGGGAGAGTGGCATCATGTCGTTGATGAGCTCCATGGGGCAAAAAGATGCGCTGCTGGTCTGTAGCCTGTCGCCCTATTCGCGCCGGTCAGTGGCCCTGACCCGCTATCTGTCTCAACAAAAAGTGAAGATCGTCGCCATCACCGATAACGCGAGTTCGCCGGTGGGTCGGCTGGCAGGTGAGACGATCCTGGTCAAAAAAAAGACTACCGCATTTTTTGACACCCTGACGCCGGCATTTCTGGTCAGCGAACTGCTGGTTGCCCTGTTGGCTGCTATCGCCAAAGGGGATGTTCGCACCCTGGTCAGTCAAACCGAAGAAAAATTATGGGCGATGGGCGAATGGTGGAGTGTGGATTAATTCCCCGCCCATTGCGTAAAAGTATGCCAATAGTACAGGAAACGATCATGACTTTTTATGCACCTGAATTGACCACCGCGCCAAAACACGGCCACAAAAGCCTCCTCTACGCCGAGGTGGTCAACGACTTGAACCAGCTCAATTCGGTGGACATTGCTGTATTGGGTATTCCCTATGGTTCGCCGTATTCCATCGATGAGGTCACCAACGATCAAACCAACGCGCCTACCGCTGTGCGCCAGGCAACCGATCGTGCGGTACGCAGTATCGAGCGTTACGATTTCGATATCGGCGGCCCGCTGATGGACAATCAGCCTATTCGCATGGTTGATTGCGGTGATATTGCCGCCGATCCCCGTCAATTGGGCGGCCATTATGACGCTGCCGAGGCCGTAGTCAGAAAAATCATCGCCTTGGGCGGCATGCCGTTAGTGATCGGTGGTGACCATGGTGTACCGATCCCGGTGCTGCGCGCACTTGATAGCCTCGGCCCCATTACGCTTATCCATATCGACTCTCATTTGGACTGGCGCCAGGAAGTGAATGGTGTAACCGATGGGTATTCCAGCCCCATCCGACGCGCGTCAGAAATGGCGCATATCGGCGATATTTTCCAGATTGGGTTGCGCGCCAATGGCTCCGCCCGCCAGGAGGAAGTGGACGCCGCGCTGGCTTACGGCGCACACCTCATCACGGCCCATGAGTTACACGATGAAGGGGTGGACGCGATCCTCAGTCGCATCCCGGCAGGTGGACATTATTATATTACCCTGGATGCCGACGGCATCGATCCTACCATTATGCCGGCAGTCAACGGTCCGGCGCTGGGTGGGGTGACCTACTCACAAACCCGTAAAATCATCCATGGTTTGGTCAAAAAAGGCCGAGTGGTGGGGATGGATATTGTCGAGATTACGCCAAAAAAAGACCTTAACGGTATTACCGCCATCACCGCCTGCCGGTTCTTTGTCAATTTGATCGGCATGGCAGTGCGGGCAGGTTATTTCAATAAATGATCCACACATCATAGCCGAAAACCGTGACGACTGTCCGGCACGGCGATATTGACTTCTTCTGATGCTACAGGATGACCTAAATGAAAAAAAATTATCTGATTTCTGCCGTGGTCGGCGTATTGGCCGCGTTCTCGGTAATGAGCGCCAACGCGGCGACCCATCTTCTTGAGACGATCATAAGCCAGAAAACGCTGCGCGTGGCGGTCCCGGTGGACTATCCCCCCTATGGTTATGTGGGCGGGGACATGGTTCCCCAAGGGCTGGATATTGATGTGGCCAATCTGCTTGGGAAAAAACTGGGCGTCAAGGTTGTTCTCGTGCCGGTTACCGGACCCAACCGGGTGCCCTACCTGCAAACCGGTAAGGCCGATCTGACCATCTCGTCTCTGGGTAAAACCGCCGAGCGGGCCAAGGTTATTGATTACAGTATCGCCTACGCCCCGTTCTTTGATGCGGTGTTTGGCGCGGCGAAAACTCAGGCAACGAACTTTGGTGAACTGGCCGGCAAAACGGTATCGGTGACCCGTGGTTCAATGCAGGATGAAGAGCTGACCCGTCTGGCTCCGGGCGCGGAAGTCAAACGTTTTGAAGATAATAACAGCACTATTTCCGCTTTTCTTTCTGGGCAGACCCAACTGGTGGCTATCGGAACCACCGTTGCCAGTGCGATGAAACAAAAGCATCCACAACTGGACTTGCAACTGAAGGTGATCCTGTCCAATTCGCCTTGTTATGTCGGGCTGCCTAAAGGTCAGCCTGAGCTCCTTAGTAAGGTCAACGAGATCCTGCGCACCGCCAAAGCCGACGGTACGCTAGACACTATTTCGCGGCGTTGGCTGGGTGCACCGGCGGGTGAATTACCGGAATAACCGAAAATAACGGTACATGAGGGGGGATAGGATGACGATGACGATAAGCGGTACCCAGCGGCTGGCCCGCTGGCTGGTCATCCTGACGCCAGCGGCCATACCCGCCCCAGTACTGCGGGTGGGAGTGCGCTGCCTAGTGGATACGCTCGGCATCATGCTGGCGGGTGCAACGACCCGAAGCGCGACATCGGCCCGGCAGGTGGTGTTGGACATCGCCGCTCCTGGCGATGTTGCCGTGGTGGGAAGTCCTCGGCGTCTGACCGCATCGGCCGCTGCGTTTGCCAACGGCGTGGCGGCCCACGCACTTGATTTTGATGATAACTGCAATGCCGGCTTTGTACACGGCTCAGCAGTGATTATTCCGGCGGCTCTAGCGGCGCAATCGCTGAAGGAGTGTGGGTAATGGTATTTGATTTTTCCTCGGTTTTGCAACAATGGCCACTCTTGCTGACCGGTACGCTGATTACCCTGCTAATGACGTTGGTTTCCACACTGCTGGGACTGGGGCTGGGTATCGCCTGCGGCTGGGCACGGGCTAACGGTGCCCGTTGGTTGCGGCTACTGGTGGGGTGTTATGTCGAGCTGGTGCGCAATACGCCCTATATTGTACAGCTGTTTTTTATTTTTTTTGGTTTGCCATCCTTGGGACTGCAAATGTCGGCGCTTACCGCCAGTATTCTCTCGTTGATCCTGAACCTTGGGGCCTATGCCGGGGAAATCACCCGCGCCGGCATTGTCACCACCGAGCGTAGCCAGATAGAAGCGGCCCAAAGCCTGGCATTGGACCGCTGGCAGATATTTTCCCGGGTGGTATTGCCACCGGCGCTGGCCCGGGTTTGGCCATCGCTGATAAGCCAAGTGATTATCATCATGCTGGGCTCGGCGGTATGCAGCCAGATCTCTACGGAAGAGCTTTCGTACAGCGCCAACCTGATTTCCAGCCGCTCCTTTCGCAATTTTGAGGCGTTTATTATTGTTGCCGCGATTTACCTGATGCTCGCGGTACTGGTGCGCCAGTTCCTTGGTTGGTTTGGCCCGCGGTTTATTTTTGGTCCGGCATTAGGAAAAAAATCATGAGCGATTTTTCTTTATGGGACATTTTCCGTAATCTCCTGTTGGCGTTGCGCTGGACGGTAGGACTGTCATTGATTGCGTTCGTCGGCGGCGGCATTGTTGGCGGTTTCCTGCTGGTGTTGCGCTTGTCACCACGACGTTGGTTGCGGCTGCTTGTGAGCCTCTACGTGAATTTGTTTCAAGGGACGCCGCTGCTAATGCAACTGTTCCTAACCTATTTCGGTCTGGCGCTGTTTGGCCTCAATACCACGCCGCTGGTGGCCGCCAGTGTCTGCTTGACCCTCTACGCTAGTGCCTATCTTACCGAGATCTGGCGCGGTAGTGTCGAAAGCATTCCGCGTCAGCAATGGGAGGCCTCGGCCAGTCTGGCGCTATCGTTCAGTGAACAACTGCGCTACGTCATCCTGCCCCAATCGCTGCGGGTAGCGCTGGCACCCACAGTGGGATTCATGGTGCAAGCCATCAAAGCCACGGCCTTGGCATCGGTAATCGGTTTTGTGGAACTGACCCGCTCCGGACAAATTATCGCAAATGCGACGTTCTCTCCGTTTTTGGTTTATGGCAGCGTCGCGGTGCTCTATTTCATATTGTGCTTTCCACTGTCCTGGTGGAGCCGGCATTTGGAACAGCAATTGACCCAGGGAGCCGACCGGCATGACTGATCATGATAGTGACAACCCCTCTTTCGCGGTGGTGGATATTCGTGGGCTGCATAAGCGTTTTGGTGATAACGAGGTGCTAAAGGGCATTGATTTACAAATTAAACGCCAGGAGGTGGTGTGCATTCTGGGTAAAAGTGGTTCCGGTAAAAGTACACTGCTCAGATGCATTAACGGGCTGGAGACATTTGAGGAAGGGAGCCTGACGGTGGACGGGCAGGCCATTCGACAACATGATCCGGCCGCTATGCGCGAACTGCGTCAAAACGTCGGCATGATTTTCCAGAGTTTTAATTTATTCCCCCATTTGTCCGTGGGTAAAAACATCATGTTGGCGCCTACCCTGGTAAAAAAACAATCGCGCGAACAGGCTGAACGCATGGCCCGCCAGTTGTTGATGCGGGTCGGGCTGGAAGAAAAATTTGCGGCCTGGCCAGCTAATCTTTCGGGCGGACAGCAACAGCGGGTTGCCATTGCCCGCTCGTTGGCCATGAATCCGGAAGTGCTGCTGTGCGACGAAATCACCTCGGCGCTGGATCCCGAACTGGTGGGCGAAGTGTTACAGGTGATCGAGTCCCTGGCCGCCGAAGGTATGACCATTATTATGGTGACCCATGAGATGAACTTTGCCCGCAAGGTGAGCGACCGTATCGTGTTTATGCACCAGGGACGGGTGCATGAAATGGGCACACCAGAGGCGATTTTTACGCATCCGCAGACCGAAGAATTAAAACAGTTCCTGGCCTGAATCGAGGCTGCGCTGTTGTCGTATCTGACCGGTGGCAAATGCCCCGGTCATGACAAACGCTATACCCAAACGATGTCGTGTTGCAACAAAGCGGTGAATCCGGTGCTTATCAGATGATGTGGATCAACGGGCACCGCCAACAGAGTGGCGCACGAAACATGCAGGGTATTAACCCGTCAAACGTTGGAGAAAATGGCATGAACCATACCCGTATACGTCCTTTTAATACCAAAGATACCTATCCCGAGCAGCATTTGGATAATGATTTATGCCAGGCCGTAGTGGCCGGCAATATGGTGTTTCTGCGTGGCCAGATTGGCCAGGATTTAGACACCCGCGAGTCGGTGGGTACGGGCGATGTGGCCGCACAAACCGAACAGGCCATGTACAACATTAACATGCTGCTGGAAGAGGCGGGCAGCAAGCTTGAGGATATCTGTAAAATCACGGTATACCTAACCGACGTGCGCTACCGCGAGACGGTCTACACCATCATGGGTCGATGGTTAAAAGGGGTATTTCCGGTGTCCACCGGTCTGATGATCAGCCACCTGGCTCGGCCGGAGTGGTGGGTTGAAATTGATGTTATCGCGGTAAAATCATAAGGATGAATTGATAATGCCTACCGCTATCGAACTGCTGTCGACGCTAGTGGCTTTCCCCACGCTGAGCCTCGATTCCAATCTACCGCTCATCGATTTTGTCGAATCCTATCTGGCGGATTATACGATTAACGCTCGGCGGGTCTATAGCGCCGATGGCGGCCGCGCTAATCTCTATGCCACTATCGGACCTGCGGACCGCGGAGGTATCTGTTTTTCTGGGCATTCTGATGTGGTGCCGGTAGCGGGGCAACCCTGGTGTAGCGACCCTTTTATCCTGACCCGGCGAGATGGACGACTTTACGGTCGAGGCAGTGCCGATATGAAGGGATACCTGGCCTGCGTCCTGGCCATGGTACCGCACTTTATCAAGGCCACTCGGGGGAAGGACGCGACGCCGGTACATATTGCCATCAGTTATGATGAGGAGATTGGCTGCGTTGGTGTGCGAGGCTTATTGGCGGAGTTGGCGAACGATGACGCCCGCCCCACCGCCTGCATTATCGGCGAGCCGACTCTGATGAGGGTAGCCACCGCGCATAAGGGTAAAAGCGCCTGGCGTTGCTCGGTACAAGGGCAGGCGGCGCACTCTTCCCAGAATCATCTTGGTGTTAACGCCATCGATTATGCAGCTGAGCTGGTGCTGTTTCTACTCCGGCGGGGACGGGAGTGGCGCAGCGGTGAGCTGGATCGCCGCTACGATCCACCCTGGTCGACGGTACAGGTTGGCACGATCCACGGCGGTAGCGCCGTAAACGTGGTGCCCGACCACTGTGAGTTTGATTTTGAAATCCGTCCACTGCCGCACAGCGCGCATCATCTGCTGGCAAATGAACTGGCACGTTTTGGCCGTGCTATGCTGCCCGAAATGCACCAAGTGGCCGCCGGAGCAGATATTTTACTGCGATCATTGGCGGACTACCCTGGCTTATGCGATGACGGCACGTTGGACCCACTTAAACATCGATGCGCCCATGTCCTCGGCCAAAAGGGATTCGACTCCCTGGCGTTTGGTACCGAAGCGGGGTTGTTCCAAGGCGTGGGAATTCCCACCGTGGTATGCGGCCCAGGCTCAATTACCCAGGCCCATAAAGCGGATGAATATGTTGATGAGACACAGCTGGACCTGTGCCAAAGGTTCTTGGCACAGGTCGTCAGTGGCTAAGTCCGCCGGTGTTAGCCTTGGCTCAGTTCGACCTCATTGTCGGCATCGAATATCCGCTTATCAGTCTGTCCCATCAGTTGACTGGTGAGAGTACCGGCGGTCATCGAACCGCTCACGTTGAGGGCGGTGCGGCCCATATCAATCAGCGGTTCCACGGAGATCAACAAGGCCACCAAGGTGACGGGCAAACCCATGGCGGGCAGCACGATCAGCGCAGCAAAGGTGGCACCGCCGCCGACACCGGCCACACCGGCAGAGCTCAGCGTGACTATCCCGACCAGCGTGGCAATCCACAGGGGGTCAAAAGGATTAATGCCAACGGTTGGGGCCACCATAACGGCCAACATGGCAGGATAGAGACCGGCACAGCCATTTTGACCGATAGTCGCGCCAAATGAGGCGGCGAAACCGGCAATGGAAGAGGGAATACCGATGCGCCGGGTCTGGGTTTCTACGCTCAGTGGAATGCTGGCGGCGCTGGAACGGCTGGTAAAAGCAAAGGTCAACACCGGCCAGGCTTTACGGAAAAATTTCGCTGGATTGATACCCACCAGCGCCAGCAGGACGGCGTGTACCGCAAACATGATCGCCAGCCCCAAATAAGAGGCCACCACAAAACTGCCTAATTTGATAATGTCCTGGATATTCGACCCCGCCACCACTTTGGTCATTAACGCCAGTACGCCATAAGGGGTCAGTTTCATCACCAGGCGCACCAGTTTCATTACCCAGGATTGTAACGTATCGATGGCGTTCAGCACCCGCTGTCCTTTTACGCCATCGTCTTTGACCAACTGTATCGCCGCGACGCCCAGGAACGCGGAAAAAATGACCACGCTGATGATGGATGTGGGATTGGCGCCGGTCAAATCGGCAAACGGGTTTTTAGGAATAAATGACAGCAGCAACTGCGGTACGCTTAAATCGGCCACTTTGCCCACATAACCGCTTTGCAACGCCGCCAACCGGGCATTTTCTTGGGTGCCCTGCACCAGCCCTTCGGCCGTCAGTCCAAACAGATGGGTAACCAGTACGCCCACTAACGCGGCGATCATCGTGGTAAACAGTAAGCTACCCAGGGTAAGAAGACTGATTTTACCTAATGACGATGCATCATGCAGTTTGGCCACCGCACTGAGGATCGACGCGAACACCAGTGGCATAATAATCATCTGCAACAGTTGGACATAACCGTTGCCGACGATGTTAAACCATTGGATGGAGTGCTTCAAAACCGGATTGTCAGCGCCGTAGACGGCTTGTAATGCTAGCCCGAACGCCACGCCTAGCACCAGGCCGAGCAAGACTTTTTTCGCCAGGCTCCAGTGTGGCCGTGGTATGCGCGCCACGGCCAATAACAACGCGATAAAGACCAATACATTGGCCACCAGCGGTAAGTTCATGGGTGATTCTCCAGCAGATTTTCAGATAATGCTAACATGTTAAATTGTATGCTTATATATTAACAGTTGGATTATGTTTTTTCTTATAATTAATAAGAATTAATAGGATGCGCTCGCCCCCGAGAGATCACCCAGCGTAGCCGCTGTTTAGGGTTGCACGGCTGTGTTCGCGGGGGCCGGTTGGCGGGGTTAGCTGTCGATGTCATTACCGTCGAGGCAGCGCCGGAGTTCATCAATAAAGGATGAAATGCGCGACGATAACGCGCTATTGCGGTAATAGACGGCATTGATCGGCTGTCGGATAGTCAAGGTTAAGGGCTGCAGCACCGCCTGCAACTCGCCGCGTTGTCGATCCCGGCCAGTCATAAAATCCGACAGGCATACGATACCGGCACCATTTAGCGCCAATTGCCGCAGGGTTTCACCACTGGACGCGCACAGCACGGGTTGGATATGCACGGGTTGACCCTGTTCATCCTGCAGCGGCCAGTCATTAAGCGAGTCGGGCTGGTTGAAACCCAACAGGGCATGGTTTAACAGTGCCGTGACGCTGTGCGGGGTGCCATGTTCAGCCAGATAACCGGGACTGGCGAGAATACGCAGCCGGCTGCTGCCGATGGGGGTGGCATGCAGTGTTGAGTCTTTAAGCGGACCGATGCGAATAGCCACGTCGGTGCGTTTTTGCAATAAATCAATCACCGCATCATTGCTGTTGAGCTCAAGTTGTACCTGCGGATAACGTTGGTGATAGGCACGCACCATCGGTACGATAACGTGCAGCATAAAGGGGGCGGCGGCATCAACCCGCAGCAACCCGGCGGGGGCATGGCGCCGTCGGGTCAGCATCTCTTGTGCCTCTTGCATCGCCGTCAGGATCCGCCGCGCCTGGTCCAAAAAAAGCCGACCCTCCTCGGTGAGTTCCTGTCGACGGGTGGTCCGGCGTATCAGCGTGGTGTCCAGCTTATCTTCCAGCCGCGCCAACGTCCGGCTCGTGGCGGAGTTCGTCATTGCGAGCCGTTCGGCGGCGCCGGTAATCGAGCCGCTGTCTACTACTGCGATAAACACCCGCAGTTCATCTAGCGTTGTTTGCATAGTAGTGGTTATAACAAAATTACCCGCTATTTGGCAGCACCCCATGAAAATGTGTTCGGTAGGGACAACATGGCACCGGGTCGACAGACGTCACGGACTATCATCGCGACGGTGCGGTCGTGAAATGCGCGTAATTTAAGCGTAATGCCGGTTTTTTATCACCAAAATCATCCCCACGGGCGACAATGATATGTTTTTCCAGCAAATCGAATAAAATCTCATTAAGGCTTGAGCCGGTGGTAGCCGTAGTAAACCGGGCATACAAAAAATAGCCGCCAAGGGGTTTTTTGACCAAAAATTCGCCGGGGTATTGCTGCGCCAACCAGCGGGTCAATTGCTCCGCTCGTGCGCCAAGTTGGGTTTGTAGCAGCAACGTATGCTGTGCCATATGATTGATAAGATAGTGCTCCGCCAACAGTTGCGGCAGGGCGCTTAACCCGGAGTCGATCTTTTGGCGGATATTTGCCAACTTATTAATAATGGCTTTTGGAGCAACTAACCAGCCGGCACGGATATTATTGCCAATATATTTCGACAGGGAACCGATATAGATCACCTGCTGCTGGCGGTCGTATTTTTTTAACGGGGTAATATCGGTGTACGGATCAAAAGATAATAAACTATAGGCATCATCTTCCACGATTGGGATCTGTTTAGCGCGGCAAAGCTGCAGTAATGCTTTTTTTCGCTCGGGGCCCATCACATAACCAGTAGGATTCTGGAATATCGGATTGATAAAAATCATTCTCAGTCGATTCTTCTGCGACAATTGGCTGAGTTTTTCAGGTATGACCCCCTCTTCATCGATCGGCAGGGCGCACAGTCTCAGCCCTGACGCCTGAAAAATAGGCAACAGATAAAAATAGGAGGGGGACTCAACACCGATGATATCGCCGGGTTTGAGCAGGGTTTGGGCAATCAGGAATAACGCCTGCTGGGCACCGGAGGTGATCAGAATCTGATCAAGATCGACCTCAAGCGCCAAGGTATCTCTTAAGTGACGCTGTACGGCGTGCCTGAAGCTGTGCAATCCCAGCAAGGCGTTTTCCACGTCTTGCTCCTGCGCGCAAAGCGTATACCAAGACAACTCCGGAAAGGTTTGTTCCGGTAGCAAATCCGCTGTGATATTGCCGCTACCCAGGTCCAGCAGGGGCAACTGCTGCAGGGTACATTTTTTACGCAGCGCCTCAGCCCGGATAGCGTAGTCATCCAGGCCACTGCGCCCTGGCACCCTGCCGGGCGGGGACCAATTCAACACTGGATAGGCCTGCAGCCCCCATTTTTCCGGGTTAACAAAGGTGCCACTGCCGGTTTTACGCAGCAGCACCCCCTGATCGGCCAAATGGTCCAGCGCGGTGATAACGGTGGATCGGTTTACCCCGAGCAGTTCGCTGAGCTGGCGCTCCGAAGGGAGTCGCTCACCGGCATTAAGCATGCCATTGCCAATACCCTCTTCAATCAGCTGAATAATTTGCCGGTAAAGTGGTTTTTTTTCGCTGGCGGATATCGGCAAAACCCACATGATTCCGGCCTTCCTTATCGTTGATATTACGTTGCCCCGTCATGTTAATTCAACGCCGCGGGTGGGTGGAGGGTAACAAATTGGATGGTAAAATAACACCCAATTGGAGGTGTTTTTCATATTGGTTCAGCGCCACATTATCCAACACGCAACAATATACTGGAGTCAACATGAGCACAACCACGGGTTCGGATAATGTAAAACGCGGCATGGCACAAATGCAAAAAGGCGGGGTGATTATGGATGTTGTCAACGCGCAACAGGCCAAAATTGCCGAGGATGCGGGGGCGGTAGCGGTGATGGCGCTCGAACGGGTACCCTCCGATATCCGCGCCGCCGGTGGTGTAGCGCGCATGGCCGATCCCAGGATCATTGAAGAAGTGATGAACGCGGTAAGCATTCCGGTGATGGCCAAAGCCCGAATCGGCCACATTACCGAAGCCAGAATGCTCCAGGCCATGGGGGTAGACTACATTGATGAAAGCGAAGTCCTGACCCCGGCGGATGAAGAGTTTCATCTGCTCAAACGTGATTTTTCAGTGCCGTTTGTCTGCGGCTGCCGTGATTTGGGCGAAGCGCTGCGACGTATTGGTGAAGGCGCCTCAATGTTGCGCACCAAAGGTGAACCGGGTACGGGCAATATCGTCGAAGCGGTACGCCATATGCGTAAAGTCAATCAACAGATTCGTATCGTTATCAGTAAAAATGACGAAGAGCTGATGAGTTATGCCAAAGAACTGGGTGCGCCCTATGAGTTGTTATTGCAGCTTAAGGCACGCGGAAAACTACCCGTGGTGAACTTTGCCGCCGGTGGGGTGGCGACGCCGGCAGACGCCGCATTAATGATGCAACTGGGGGCGGATGGCGTGTTTGTAGGCTCGGGCATTTTTAAATCTGAGGACCCGGCTAAATTCGCCCGCGCCATTGTGCTGGCCACCACCCACTTTGAAGATTATCCCTTATTGGTGGAAGTCTCCAAAGGGTTGGGTGCACCGATGAAAGGGATTGATATCGCCACTCTGGCTGTCGGGGAACGTATGCAGGAACGGGGATGGTAATATGAAAACCGTGGGGGTGCTGGCGTTACAAGGTGACGTTGCTGAGCATCTACAACAGCTGCAACAACGTCATTTTCACGCTGTGGCGGTCAAAAAACCCGCAGATTTGACTGCGTTGGCGGCGTTGATTATCCCTGGTGGTGAATCCACCGCCATGAGTTATTTGCTGCAAATCGGGGGGTTATATGAACCGATCAGGGAATTTGCCCACCATCATCCGGTGATGGGCACCTGCGCCGGACTGATTATGTGTGGCGCACGCATTGAGGGCGGACAGCATCCGGTTATTCCGCTGGGATTAATCGATATCAAGGTCACCCGCAATGGCTTTGGTCGGCAGGTGGACAGCTTTGAAACCACGTTGTTTATCGCCGCGTTGGGCAAGTCGGTTCCGGCAGTGTTTATCCGGGCGCCGTTTATCGAGTCGATAGGTGACCACGTCACGGTGCTGGCGCGCTATGAAAATAGAATCGTGATGGCCGAGCAGGGGAATATCCTGGTGTGTTCCTTTCATCCCGAACTGACCGACGATACCTCGGTGCTGGAGTATTTTCTCAACAAGATCTGATCGGCCTTTCCGGCTGGTTCACCCCGGCCGGAAAACAAATAATGCCGTACCATTCTTGGATAACGCAGTCCGGTCGAGTTAAACCGACCGGACTGCGTTATCCATCGTGTCGGCCAAGATGGCTGGCATTGATTTGATTATTCGGCACTGCGCCGATTGTTATATACTGCCCAATAATCCTCCGAGCCTTAGCCTGACAATGTTTCAAGCTAAGTGACCTTTCCCCGGAACCATCCCCGGTAAAAATACAAGGGCAGGTAAGATGAGTGAACCAAAAAATCACTGGGCTACCGCCAGCGACGTGGCACGCTTGGCCGGGGTTTCACGATCAGCGGTTTCGCGCACCTTTACTCCGGGCGCCTCGGTGTCGGATAAAACCCGTCGCCGGGTCGAGGCGGCAGCGGCGGAACTGAACTATCAGGTCAATGAGATTGCCCGCTCTATGATCACCGGCAACAGCAATTTCATCGGCCTGGTTACCGCTGGGTTTGATAATCCTTTTCGAAGCAAATTACTTACCCCTTTGGTCCATCATCTGGCGTTACGTGGTTTTATGCCGCTGTTATTAAATGCTGACGATCCCAAGCAGCTTGAACCGCGGCTGCGCGAATTACTGAGCTATCATGTGGCCGGGGTTATCCTGACATCCGGTGCGCCGCCGCTCTCCCTCGCGCAGGAGTATTTGGCCCGAAGAATCCCGGTGACCTTGATCAATCGCCAGGCGGAACTGCCGGGGGCCGATCAAGTTTGCAGCGATAATGCTCAGGGTGCACGGCTGGCGGCCAAGCATCTGATCGGAATGGGTGTGTTGACTCCGGGATTTATCGGTGAAAGTCCCGCCCATTTCAGCACCCGGCAGCGCCATGACGCTTTTAGCCACGCGCTGGCGCAGTGTGGCCTGGAATGCGCCGCGTATTTTGGTGCCACCGGCGGCTATCAGGCCGGTTGGGAGGCGGCGGCGGCACTCACGGCACGTTTACCTCGATTGGACGGGCTATTTTGCGCCACTGATATGCTGGCCATGGGGGCGATGGATTATCTACAATGTCATGGCTTGCGATCGCACGTTGTTATGGTTGGTTTTGACGATATTCCCCAGGCTGATTTTGCTGCCTACCGACTCACCACGCTGCGTCAGGATACAGAATGCCTGGGAAGAACGGCGGTGGAATTATTAATGAATCGTGTCGATTGTTTTGACTGCCCCGCGCAGCAGAGGGTGGTACCGGTGGAGCTGATCGTCAGGCAATGAGCATGAGTGAAAAATATATTTTATGTGTAACCGATCACGGAATAATATTTTCATTTATCCCACTATTCGTTAGCGGAGAGGTTTATGAGCAAGGTTGCATTTAATTTTGCACACGAGTGCAAAAACATAATCACAGGAGAAATCATGGATAACGTTAGGGCGCAAGAGATTGCGGATCGCTATCATTTTGCCCGCGAGGTAGCGCAAGCGGCGGCTGATTTGGCTTTCGGCTTTTACCAGCAACGCCAGCAACTGGCGGTAGAACATAAGGGCAACGACCTGCAGGATGTGGTCAGCCGGGCCGACCGCGAAGTGGAACAATTGACGCGAAATATGATTACCCAGCGCTTTCCTCACGACGATTTCCTCGGTGAGGAGAGTGGCGGAGGTACATTTCAGGCCACCTGCACCTGGGTAGTCGACCCCATCGACGGGACGGCCTGTTTTCTTAATGGGTTACATACCTGGTGTGTATCGATTGGGGTAGTCGTTAACGGTGAACCGACTATCGGCGTCGTTTGCGATCCTAACCATCGGGAGATGTTTCATGCCTGTCGCGGACAGGGCGCATTTCTCAATGACCTGCCAATGCGGATACATCAGGGCAAAACGGTTCGCGACGGCGTGATGGGCGTGGGTACCTCGCACCGCATCACCCCTGAGGGCTTTTTGCCATTTCTCAGCCAACTACTGCATGCGGGGGGGATGTTTATCCGCAGCGGTTCCGGCGCGTTGATGACCGCCCAGGTTGCCGCTGGCCGACTGTTAGGTTATTACGAGCCCCATATGAACGCGTGGGACAGTTTGCCCGGTATCGTACTGGTGCGGGAAGCGGGTGGGGTAACCAACGACTTTCTGGCAGACCAGGGGCTACTAAACGGTAATGTGGTGTTAATGGCTAATCCTGATGTATTTAAGCAACTCGCGGGATGGGTTACACAGCCGCTTAAATAAAACGTGATATTCCCTGGGCCCGTGCCCACACTATTTTCCAGATCGGCAACGCGACCTGATTATTTACACTACCTATACCCAATCGATTTCGCGACGCAGTAAGGCAGCAAATAATAGAATCCCGATGAGCTTACCGCGTAATTTGGGTGAGTGAGCACTGCCAAGGTGAAAGATGAAGGGTTTAAAAGGCTTTTATGGATAAATCGCTCCCCCAGGGAATAACGGGAGCAAAAATAATCAGCATGCGCAGTGCCTCTCTGCCCTACGGAGTAAATTTATGTCTGGTATCTTCGCGTTGTTTAAAGCGGCGCCGGCCGCGCTCGTCCATAGTCAATTTAATGAGCGAAAATTTAATCTCTTGCGTTGGCGAACCTTTCTTTCCATGACCGTGGCTTACGTCATGTTTTATGTTTGTCGCCTATCATTTACTGTCGCGAAAAGCGCGCTGGTTGATCTTGGTATCAGTCCCACGGAACTTGGCATGATCGGTTCGGCTCTATTTTTTACCTATGCCATTGGTAAATTGGTCAATGGTTTTATTGCCGATCATGCCAATGTGGTGCGCTTCATGAGCCTTGGCTTGCTGCTTAGCGCAGGCATGAATTTTATGATGGGTTCTACCACCAATGCATTATTACTTGCGTTGTTCTGGGGCATTAACGGCTGGGCGCAGTCCATGGGTGTAGGCCCTTGCGTGGTGTCGCTGGCACGTTGGTATGGCAATAAGGAGCGGGGCACCTTCTATTCTATTTGGTCTACCGCACACAATATTGGCGAGGCGATAAGCTACATAGTGATCGCTGCGGTGATTGCCGGTTTTGGCTGGCGCTTTGGGTATTTTACCACTACCGCGCTAGGTGTCGCCGGAACGGTATTGATCTTGCTGGGAATGTGCGATTCGCCGCAGAGTGCCGGATACCCGTCCATTGGTGTTATTCGCAACGAGCCGGATAACCCATCCCACGAACGGGGTTCGGTACTGAAAAACCAACTTTGGTCATTGCACAATCCGGCATTGTGGACATTGGCCATGGCCTCGGCGTTTATGTACATCGATCGGTACGCCATTAATTCCTGGGGCGTTTTCTTCTTGCAACAGGCTAAGCATTACACCACGATTGAGGCGTCGAGCATTATCGGTGTGAACGCGGTTGCCGGTATAATCGGCACCATTGTCGCCGGTATGTTATCGGACCGGTTTTTTCCGCGTAACCGCAGCATAATGGCGGGAATAATCAGTCTATTAAATACCGCTGGCTTTGCCATGATGATTTGGTGCCCACGTAATTATTATACTGACATTATTTCAATGATTATTTTCGGCGCCACCATCGGCGCGTTAACCTGTTTTCTCGGCGGACTAATTGCTGTGGATATTTCATCTAAAAAAGCCGCTGGGGCAGCGTTGGGCACAATTGGTATTGCCAGCTACGCCGGCGCCGGGTTGGGGGAGTTTCTTACTGGGGTCATCATTGATAAAACGTCGGTTATCGAGGCTGGGAAAGCGCTGTATAATTTCCACTTTCTTTCTTTATTCTGGATAGGGACTGGGCTTTTATCAGCGGCATTCACCTTTATTACTGCCACTATTGTTGCCAGACGGCTTGCGGTAAAAATAGGGTAAGTATTTTTACTGACCCATTATTACATTTATGAACACGTTTACGCTAAGGAAGTGTAATAAAATCACACGTTATAAACGAAGCCATTGAACACCTACAATCTAATAAAGGGGTAATATGTTGCTAGCACAAAAGTCTTTGCCATGCTTATTGCTTGCCATCGGCCTGATAACTCTCGCCGTCAATAGCCAGGCGGCAGATCGTTATGTATTAGAAAAAGTAGTGGAAGTCAGTCGGCATGGGGTGCGGCCGCCAACCGCAGATAATCGGCAATCGATGCAGGTTGCCACCGGTCGGGAATGGCCGTTGTGGGTAACCCATGATGGTGAACTGACCGGCCACGGTTATGCTGCCGCTGAGCTCAAGGGGCGCTATGAGGCCGCCTATTATCGCCAGCAGGGTTTATTAACGACGGGTTGTCCCAAAAAGGGGGATGTCTATGTCTGGGCCAGCCCGTTGCAGCGCACTCGCGCCACCGCGCAGGCGTTGTTGGACGGTGCGTTTCCTGGCTGTGGTGTTGTTGTACATTTCATCTCCAGAGGGCTCGATCCGCTGTTTCAAACTGATAAAATGGGCTTGGCACCGTTGAATCCTCTCAAAACCAGGGCTGGTGTGCTGGCGGCCACGGGAGGCGACCTGGTACAGGTTCAGCACCGGTTTCAGGCGGACGTGGAACGGTTAAAGGCGGCGGTGTGTCCACCAGGGCAAGCATGTCCGGTCTTTGCTCAGCCATGGCGGCTAACGCAGCAGCCGGATGGCCGCGTAGGCATCAGCGGGTTGGGTGTCTTGTCGAATATGGCCGAGACTATTCGCCTGGAGTACAGCGAAAACCTGCCGCTGGCACAGGTTGCTTTCGGTCATGCGGCCAATGCATTGCAGGTAAGCAGGTTGATGCCGCTGTTGACTGCGCGCTACGATTATACCAACGATGTGCCTTATATCGCACGTCGCGGTGGTTCGGTGTTGCTTAACCAAATTTTATTGGCTCTGGATCCCCCACGCGGTCATTCTTCCCGCAGCGCCGTCGCACTGGAAGGTCTGCCGCCTGACGCCTCATGGCTGCTTTATGTCGCCCACGATACCAACATCGCCTATTTGCGAACGTTGTTGGACTTTACCTGGCAACTCGGTGTTTATCCGCGTGGCAATATTCCACCTGCAGGTAGTTTGGTGTTTGAGCGTTGGCGGGACACACAAGATGGTGAGCGCTTTCTGCGCCTCTATTTTCAAGCACAAAGCCTCGATCAAATTCGTAACCTGACGCGTCTGGATGCCAAACAGCCGCTGCTGAAAAGCGAATTCAACCGCCCAGGCTGCCGTGTGACCGCGGTGGGCGTATTGTGCCCTTTAGCTCCGGCTATCAAGCGCATAAAACGCGCCATTGACCCCAGCGCCGTAACGCCGGTGCAGTATAATTAACCGGATTTACACTGCGGCACTGCGTCAAGATTCGTGACTGCGGTGCAACATGTCACTTAACGAACCGGGTAACGCAGCGGTGGGTTGTCGCCACCGTTATTGTGCTAAAGCAATAGGCTCAATAACGTATTGGTTATCACCACCGCTGTTGCGCCGAGGCAATGGTCTGAACCCCGTATGGGTTAGCGGAACGGTGGCTCATTAAAGGTGCGGAGCTTGCGGGAGTGTAACCGATCACCTTCCGCGCGTAGCAGATCGATGGCGCGGATCCCGATCTGCAAATGTTCCGAAATGGCTCCTTCATAGAAGCGATTCGCCTGTCCCGGCAGCTTGATTTCACCGTGCAGTGGCTTATCGGACACGCACAACAGGGTGCCGTAAGGCACGCGGAATCGATAGCCCTGCGCGGCGATGGTCGCACTCTCCATATCCACCGCCACCGCACGGCTTAAATTAAAGCGCAGCGCAGAGGCGGAATACCGTAACTCCCAGTTCCGGTCGTCGGTGGTGACCACAGTACCGGTGCGTAAACGCTGTTTTACCTCTTCTCCCGGCATATTGCTGACCATTTTGGTGGCGTCATACAGCGCACGTTGTACTTCGGCGATACTGGGAATGGGGATATCCGGTGGCAGCACGGCATCAAGCACGTGATCGTCGCGCAGATAGGCGTGAGCCAGCACATAATCGCCAATCGACTGGCTTTCCCGCAAGCCGCCGCAGTGGCCGATCATCAACCAGGCGTGAGGGCGCAGCACCGCCAGATGATCGCAGATGGTTTTGGCATTGGACGGGCCGACGCCGATATTCACCAAGGTAATGCCTTGGCCGTTACGTGAAATCAGGTGGTATGCCGGCATCTGGTTATTTTTCCAGGCCAAATCTGACACCGCCAGCTCGGGTTGGCTGGTTTGGTCGGTAATATAGGCGCCGCCGGCACAGGACAGGGCCTCGTACTGCGAGGACGGATCGGCAATCTGTTCGCAGGCCCAACGCACAAACTCATCCACGTAGCGGGTATAGTTGGTGAACAGGATAAAGGGTTGAAAATGTTCCGCCGGGGTGCCGGTATAATGGCGCAGGCGTGCCAGCGAAAAATCGGTACGCAGTGCGTCGAAATGGGACAGCGGGAACGTATTGGTCGCATGGAACAGCCCGTCGGCAGTCTCATCACCGATCTGCGCCAGCTCGGTGGTAGGGAAATGCTGTGCCAGCCCGGCACTCATGGTCCGATCCAGTACCAAACTTGAACCGTCGATAACATAAGGGAAAGGAATTTCCAACTCAGAGGGCACGACTTCGATTATCGCGGCATATTCCGCTTCCAATATCGCCAGCTGTTCGGACAGGTAATGGCGGAATAGCTGGGGCCGGGCAACGGTGGTGGAATAGCAGCCGGGATGGGTAAAACGGGCAAACGCCCGGTTTTTGGCATGCCCTGGTGCAACCCCATCCCAACTGACCCGCAACTGGGGATAAGAGAATAACCCGGCTGCCCGGGCCGCCGCGTCCGGCAGACTGCCATGACCGATATAATCGCTGATGGCGTTACGCAGCGCCGCAACCGCGTCATCGTAGAGCGACTCGAGTTTATCAAGCGCTTCGGCAGTGGTGAGCGACGTGACGGATGTGTTTGGTGTCATCATATCTCCAATCTCTAGCCGTTCCCCAGCGGGAAACTGCGGGCTAAAACCTATGGGGTAAATTATCGGTGCTATCGTTTTATGGTGCCAGTAGGCGTGCCACTTTTTCGCTGCCGCGCCGCCAGCCCTTTCAGGAAGTAGCGCAAAACCTGATCGCCGCAGGGACGATAATTTTTATGGCCCGGTGCGCGTAGCATCGCAGTCACTTCGGGTTGAGAAAGCCGGAAATCCTGGGACTGTAAAATATCCTGAATATCGGTCGATTTAAGTGAAAACGCGATGCGCAGCTTTTTTAAGATAATGTTATTGGTGATTTTACGTTCTATTTTGGGGGCGGGTTGGTTATCGTCCTGACCCCGTTTGGAAATAATTAATCCATGCAGGAAATAGCCCATCACGATATCGGGGCAGGGTTGATAGCCCTCTTCGTCGTCTTTTTTGACAAAACTCGCCATCTCCTGCGCACTCAGAGTGGTATCCATTAACGCCAGAATGGCCAACAGCTGATCATTATGTAGATTCAGCATATAGCGCACGCTGCGCAGCACATCATTGTTCATCATTGCCAGGTTACTCGCTGTCAATTGCTATTGATGCCCGGCAGTATAATGGTATCCGCCGAGAAAAGCAGGGAACAATCGCGTCATTGACATCCTACCCGTCCTGAAGGACGGGGTTTGACGGCGCACTGGGTAAATACATCAACCCGGTAACCTTTATCACCGGCTAGCATGATACCTCTGCGGCGACGGCGGTTTCAGGTCGGTAGGACGGTAGCGCGCGGGCGGGACGTCATGGCGCTGCCGACCCCGGCGGTGATGGAAAATACGATCGCCAGCACCTGCGTGGGTGTCAGGCTTTCCGACAGCATAAAAAATGCCACAAAGGCGGCGACCGCCGGCTCCATACTGACCAGAATACCGAAGGTTTTATGCGGCAAGCGTTTTAGCGCCGCCATCTCCAGCGACATCGGCAATGAACTTGAGACTACCGCCACCACCAGGCCTATCAACAACAAATAGGGATGGGCTAAAATAGCGCCGGCGTCCAACAGGCCAACGGGCAGGGTTACCATGGAAGCAAACACCAAACCGATAGCCACGGTATGCCCGGACGGCAGATGGCTGACCATTTTACCAAAAATAATATACAGTCCCCAACAGCAGGCGGCCGCCAGTGCAAACATCACGCCGGTTAAATCCAGTCCGCTATGGTTACCTTCTAAGGGCAGAATTAATAGCATGCCGGTGACGGCCAAGGCAATCCAGAAAAAATCAGCCGGTTTACGCGAATAAAGGACCGTTACGGTCAGCGGGCCGATAAACTCAATGGCCACCGCCAAGCCGAATGGGATGGTTTGTAATGAGAGATAAAAGCACAAATTCATCGACCCGAGCGTAACGCCATACAGCGCGATAAATTTCAGGTCGCGTAGCGTGATATTTCGTCGCCATGGGCGAAACAGTGCCAGCAGTACCAAGGCTGAAAACCCGGTGCGCAACGCTGTGGTACCAGTGGCACCGACTAATGGGAATAAAAACGCCTTGGCAAGCGAGGTGCCGACACCCATTGACAAGATCGAACCCAAGACCATAAGAAAGGGCACCAGTCGAGGGGACGCTGACGATTGCATTAGGTTATTCCTTGTGAAGTCTTTCCATTAATAGGCAGGCTGTAGACTAACGTTTTTACCATCGAAATCGGCTTTTTGGCAATCGAAAATCCTGCCGGCGCAGGCGTGTTTACCCTAAAGGCAAAATGCTAAGGTCATTTATCCCTTTGTGTCAGAGTCACGCCATGATTGTATTTCGAAATACCCATATTGAGTTGGCCGCGCTGACGAATGGCCGCAGCTTCCCTCGGCATACCCACGACGAGTTTGTGATTAGCGCCAATCTCAACGGCCTCGAGCAGGTATGGCTGGACGGCGACGTGTTGGTGGCCGATACCCAAATGATCACCACGTATAATCCTGGTCAAGTGCAGGCCAGCATGAATCAGGCCGACAGTTGGCAATGTGTATCGCTGTATCTGCGTTCGGATGGCTTTGAACACTATTTCCATCGGCGCGTGCAATTTAATCAGGGCGGCCTGATGAGTCCCGAGCTGTCGGCGCGGCTGAAAAACTTGATATTACAGCCACAAGAGGATGCCCGCCTGCGGGAAGAAGCCGCAGTGATGTTGCTCGCTGACCTGCAAAACCTTACCGGCACGGCATGTAGCCCGCGCGACGCTCGGGGCGAAAGCCACCGGGCGCGGCGGGTAAAAGCGCTAATGCTGGACGATATCAGCCAGACGATAGGCCTAGAGGCGTTAGCGCGCAGGGAGGGTGTCAGCGCGGCCCATTTGGTACATGCTTTTGCGGTATGACGGTAATGACATCAACGTAGGGTAACTAACCGGCGATTTATGTTTTTCTGGCGCAGGCAATGCTTTACCATAGCCCGTAGATTGGTTTCTGTGTTCTGTATGTGCGGGGTTTCGGCGTCGCGACCGGGCGAGTCAGCTGTCGATCGCCAACGCACATACCGATAGTTTAACGCTGTCAGTGGATGGGTTTTCAGCTATTTTAATTTTCACTTTCGGCTATCATGATAACAATAATAAAACGTATCACATTAATACTAAGCGTATTGCTTCTTTCTGCCTGCAGCACCTTATCTAACCTGCCTGTCGATGCTGTCAACGTTGCCGACCAGAATTTGGCTCCAGGGGGCTCTCTGCGAGCCGAGGTCGACAGCCTGTCCATTCCGCTGTTAACCGCCGGGCAAACCCCGGGGTTGGTGGTTGGCGTATTGCAATCGAACGGCCGTAAAAGCACGTTCGGGTATGGTGTTACTGACTATCGCGATGGTTACAGCATTAACGGCGAGACGCTGTTTGCCGTGGGGTCAGTCAGCAAGGGTTTTATTGCTGAAATTACGGCCATCCTGGTACACCGAGGCCTGTTGCACTGGGATGAGACCTTAACCACGTTATTACCCTCAAATGTGGTGCTCAGTGCCGACGCCCGCAAGATTACTCTGCTGCAGTTGGTCACGCACACCTCGGGACTGCCGCGGCAGATGATGACCAGTGAAATGTTAGCATCGTTTATTGATTATCTGTTTACCGGTAAAAACTTCTATCATTCATTGGATAATGAAAATGCCGTTAATTATTTGGCAACTTTCCGTAAGCCGGCAAAGTTTGAACCGCGTTATTCCAATCTCGGCTACGCGTTATTAGATGATATTTTGCAGCGTCGTACCGGTAAAACGGTCACCCAATTACTGGCAGACAATATTACCCGGCCACTCGGCCTGACCCATTCCGGTTACGAGGCTTGTCGACTCCCGGGTTATGCGCGGCGCGCCCTCGGTCATGCCGGTGATCAACCAAAATTTATCCGCCGCGGGCAGGTGGTGCCGGATTGGCATTTTTCTTCCCTGATGGTCGGTGCCGCCAGCCTGTACACCAACGCCGACGATCTGCTGAGTTATGCCCAGGCGCATTTTAACACCACCGGTGATCCTGCCTTGGACGCAGCGCTGCATGATGCGCTGACGGTGCGCTACGAACGCACCCGGGAAGCGGCGGCGCTGGGCTGGATCGTCGACAGTGTCGGCGATCAGCGCATTACCTACCAGGTGGGATTTATCGGCGGCTATTCCAGCTATATAGGATTGGACCGACGCCACCATATCGCGGTGGTGGTGCTGCAAAATAGCTTTAACTGGACTAATAATATCGGGCATCGGCTATTACAACGCCTGGGTGAGGCGGCGGATCGGCAGGCCATCGCCGCGCGAGTTAACGGTGCCGGTGCGGCTAACCCGCTATTATAGCTATGAAGAACTTTCCATTTTTGCACAAATGTTATTAACCCAATGGGGGCCGCTGACGGAGTGAAAGCGTAAAAACGTTTATCATTGGTTTATATGAAGGACCTCACTATGGGATGCCGTTAATATAACAACAGATCATAGGAACGGGCTTTGTATGCTTCCAGTCACCGTGCGCGCAAGACGTGCAGGTAAGCGCTTTTTACTGCTTGATAATATGTTGTTGGAATTAGGTTTCTCGGTGGTTTTTCCCTTAATGTCGGTTCATTTTGTCGAGCATCTCGGCTGGCCGGCGGTGATCGTCGGCATTTCGCTGGCGATCTGGCAGTTTATCCAATCGGGCACCAGTATTCTTGGTGGTGCCATTGCCGACCGGTTTGGGGTCAGGCCGATGCTGGTGCTCGGCATGCTGCTGCGCGCGGCGGGATTTGGTCTGATGGCCTATGCCGATCGGGCCTGGATACTGATGCTGGCCTGCGCGCTGGCGGCCATTGGCGGTATGTTGTTTTCTCCCTGTCGAGCGGCACTGGTGATAAAATTGGTGCGACCGCGTGAGCGCGGGCGTTTTTTTTCGATTTTGATGGTGGAAGACAGTGCCTTTCGTGTATTGGGAGCCCTGCTGGGCACGTGGTTGCTATTGAACTACGATTTTCAGCGGGTCTGTTTTGCCGGTATGGTGATGTTTATTCTGTCTGCTGGATGGAATGCTTGGAAATTACCTGATTACAAACTTTCCAGCGTGCGTGCGCCGGTGGCGGCGGGTATTGCGCGAGCGTTTAAGGATAAACGGTTCCGTCGTTACGTGATGATACTGACCGGCTATTATACCCTGAACGTACAGGTGATGCTGATGCTGCCTCTTGCCGTTAAGGCGATGTCCGGCACGACGGAAGCGGTGGGCTGGATGTACGCGATCGGTGCCGTGATGGCGCTGGTGCTGCTTTATCCTCTGGCGCGTTGGAGCGAGTGCCATTTCCGTCTCGAACAGCGGCTGATGTTTGGCTTGGGGTTGATGGCGCTGAGTCTGATGCTGGTGGGGTATGTGGATACACTGATGGTGTTGTTTACACTGGTGATCTGTTTTTATCTGGGATCACTTATCGCCGAGCCGGCGCGGGAGACGCTGAGCGCCGAATTGGCGGATTTCCGTGCCCGGGGCAGTTATGTGGGTTTTAGCCGCATGGGTGCGGCGGTGGGCGGGGCCTTGGGATACAGTGGCGGCGGTTGGTTGTTCGACATCGGCACCCATAGCGCCACCCCGGCGTTGCCGTGGCTCATCCTTGGCGCTATCGGCTTGTTGACCTTGTTGGCGTTGTTTATGCAGTTCAGAAAACACCCCACCCCAATGGCGGACTTGAGCAGCCTATAGAAGGGCATAACCCTGCGGACCAGGACTGATTAACGCCCAGTGCGATTCTTATCTTTATACCCCTGAGCGTCAAGCCAAGCACGGGCAGGAAACGCCGGTGCTGCGTTAACACAAATTCTTGCCTTCAATGGATAATGAGTGTTATGTTATACAGTAACACTTACTAACCTTTCTTTTTTTATGCCCAAGTCGATTAACATTACCGATCCGCGTGCAAGGTTCAATCTGCTGACTGCGTCGTGGTTGGCTCGCCTTTTGTTGGCCTGTTGTGCGCTGGTACTGCTGTGGGGCGCGATTTATTGGGCGACCTTATTACCATGATAACACTTGAAAATATTGTTTTGGGTTACCAAGGCCAGGGGATTTCGCTGCCGATCAGCGGCCGTGTCCACACCGGCAGCATGACCGCGCTAGTGGGGGCTAATGGCAGTGGTAAATCCACCTTACTGAAAACCCTTGCCGGGCTGTTGCCCGCGGTATCGGGACAACTGACGTTTAATGCTGCTGTCCGGCCGCGCATGGCCTATTTGCCGCAACAGTCAGAAATGGACCATCAATTCCCCATCAATGTGGTTGATGTGGTTGCCATGGGCTGCTGGCCGGCTACCGGGCTGCTCGGACGTATTGGTCGCGCTGATAAAAAACGTATTGAGCAGGCCCTGGAGCGGGTGGGTTTATCTGCGCTGTCGTCTCGCCCCATCGAAGCGCTGTCAGGGGGACAATTTCAGCGCATGCTGTTTGCCCGTCTGCTGGTCCAACACGCCCCTTTAGTCTTGCTCGATGAACCCTTCACCGGTATCGACAGCCAGACCTGCCGGTTGCTGATGGAGGTGATCGCTCAGTTGCATACCCGCGGGCAAACGTTGTTGGTGGTGCTGCATGATAGCGATCTGGTCGCTCGCCATTTTCCGCAAACCCTGATGTTGAGCCAAAAACATGTCCATTGGGGTGCCTCTGCCGAGGTCTTGTCTCTCAGTACGGCCGAACGCCGGGACCGTCCCTCACTATTCCAGGTAAGTTAATGATTATCCATTGGTTAATTGACCCTTTTGTCTCTTATGGGTTTATGCGTCGTGCGCTGGTGGCGTGCTGCGCATTATCGCTGAGTACCACGCCGCTGGGGGTATTTCTCCTGTTGCGCCGTATGAGCCTGGTGGGGGATGCCTTGTCCCATGCGATCCTGCCCGGCGTGGCCGTGGGGTATTTACTTTGCGGTATGTCACTGATGGCAATGGGTATCGGTGGTTTTATCGCCGGTCTGTTGGTGGCCATTCTCTCCGGCCTGGTGACGTCGCAAACCGCGTTAAAAGAGGATGCCAGCTTCGCCGGTTTCTATCTTGGATCACTGGCGCTGGGGGTGACGCTGGTGTCCTTACACGGTTCCAGCGTAGATCTACTGCATCTGCTGTTCGGTTCAATCCTGGCAGTAGATATAAACGCCATTAGCTTTGTCGGTATTATCACCACCTTTACCGTCCTGGCGCTGGCGCTGCTTTATCGTGCGCTGATTATCGAGTCCTTTGACGTGACCTTTCTGCGTGTCAACCGACGTGGTTATCCCAAAGTGATCCATGCGCTGTTCTTGGCGTTGGTGGTGCTCAATCTGGTGGCGGGTTTTCAAATTCTCGGCACATTGATGTCAGTAGGGCTGATGATGCTACCGGCGGTAGCGGCCCGCTGCTGGTCCGGACATCTCACCACCACGCTATTGCTCGGTGTGATGATCGGTTTATTAAGCTCCTTGATGGGGCTGCTTTGGTCATTTTATGCCTCGCTGCCGGCCGGGCCGGCTATTGTGCTGACAGCGAGCCTGTGTTTTTTTGTGTCGGTTCTATTGGGTCCACGCGGCGGGTTTATGGCAGCGCTGCGGCGGCATCGAGTCGTTAATAGCAAGGAGAAAGAATGAAACGTTTACCGGTCTCATTGGCAATGGTGATGATAGTCCTAAGCCCGAGTGTGTGGGCAAAAACCGTTGATGCGGTGGCCAGTTTTTCTGTGTTGGCCGATATGGTCAAGCAAGTGGGTGGTGAACATGTCAAGGTCACAAGCCTGGTGGGGCCCAATGGGGACCCGCACAGTTTTGAACCTTCACCACGGGACAGCCAGGCGTTGAAACAGGCTGATGTGGTATTTGTCAGTGGCCTGGGTATGGAAGGCTGGATGAACCGTCTGATCAGTGCCTCTGGCTATCGCGGTCAGGTCATTACCGCCTCCAACGGAGTGAACGCCCGTAAAATGGTGGACGAGGGCAAAACGGTAACCGATCCGCACGCCTGGAACAGCGCCGCCAATGGTGCCATTTATGCCCGTAATATTATGGAAGCGCTGGTTGCCGCCGATCCTGACGACGCGGGGGATATCCGCCGGCGCGGCGAGGCGTATATTCAACAGCTGGATAAACTGGACCTGTGGGCAAAAACGCAATTCGCCGCTATTCCACGGGCAAAACGCAAGGTCATTACCAGCCACGACGCCTTTGGGTACTTTGGTCGCGAATACGGTGTGACCTTCCTGGCCCCGGTCGGTTTCTCCACCGAATCGGAGGCCGGTGCCGGTAATGTGGCAGCCCTGATCGATCAGATTAAGCGGGAACATATTAAAACCTACTTTATGGAAAACCAGACCGATCCCCGGTTGGTCAAACAGGTCGCTGCCGCCAGTGGCGCGCAGCCGGGGGGCGAGCTCTATCCAGAAGCGTTGTCCAAGGCCGACGGTCCCGCCGCCACCTATGAAGCGGCGTTTAAGCACAATGTGGACACGATTGTGAACAGCATGAAATAACCCCCGCATAACGATGCCGGGTCTCCCCGGCATCGGATTCAATGTCGATGGGCTATGATAGTGGCAGATCGGTCGCGCAATGCCCGGACGGTGATGGTAACATCCCTATGACTGGCGATGCTGCCCGGCAACCGAATTGGGGCCATTTGCTACCCCGAGGATGCAGCACCGGCAATATAATCAGCTTTGCAAACTGAATGACATATACCGCGTTTATTCTGGCTATTAAGCAGCGTGAATTCCCCGATGGCTGGGTCTCCGACCACCGTTAACCGAGGGTGAATCAATGAATAAACCTGATCAACTGGTCATTGTCCACGGATTTTTATCCACACCGCGACATCACTGGTTTCACTGGCTGAAAAGCCAAATTGAAAAAAAGAGTATCGAGGTGATCCTGCCGCGAATGCCTTTTCCGCGCGCCCCCAAGCCCGATCAATGGTTATCCCATCTTAAAGCCAGCGTTCCTCTGCCTTCGCGTAATACCTGGTTTATTGCGCACAGCCTGGGCTGTGTCACGCTACTGCAGTACCTGGCCAGCCAGAACGTCACGGTGGGAGGCATCGTGCTAGTCGCAGGGTTTGCCGATCCGGTACCGGGCCTTCCTGAACTTAATCAGTTTACCCAGGCCGGTATTGACTTCCAACAGGTGAAAGCCTGTACACACCACCGCATTATCTTGCAATCCTTAAACGACGATGTGGTACCAAACTATCTTACCGAGACCTTGAGCAGCTCGCTTTCCGCCGAGCTATACAGTTTCCCTGCCGCCGGTCATTTTCGCGCACTGGATGGGTTTAACCAGTTTCCCGCCCTGATGGCGGTGCTAAAAGACTACTTTTAGCCTTGGGCACCGACAGTGAAATCGCGGCAAGACTAAGTCAAGGGTGACTGTCAACGACATCCGCCGCCTATGTCACCTCGTGCAGGCAAGTCTGCCTACAACCCTTTTTTCTTGCGCAATTGCCAGCCAATGGCCAGGATAATAAACCACAAAGGCGTGACTATCAGCGCTTGTCGGGTGTCAGGTTGTAACGTCAGCAGCACCAGGACAAAGGCAAAAAACGCCATGCCGACCCAGCACATCAGTTTACCCAGCGGCATTTTGAAGTTGGATTGGCTATGACGCTTGGGGTATTTTCGGCGATACGCCAGGTAAGAACACAGAATAATGGTCCAAACAAACATAAATAAAATGGCGGACACCGTAGTGACCAGAGTAAACACCGTCATGACGTTGGGAATCAGATAGATCAGCGCAACGCCCGCCAGTAAGCAGAAGCAGGAGAACAATAATCCATTGATCGGCACTGCCCTGCGCGACAACTGCGCGAAGCGGCGATGGGCCACTCCCTGTTCTGCCATGCCGAACAGCATGCGGCTGGTGGAAAAAATGCCGCTGTTGGCCGACGAGGCCGCCGAGGTCAGCACCACAAAATTCACCACACTGGCGGCGGCAGGTAGCCCCGTTAGCATAAACATTTCAACAAACGGGCTGCGGTCGGCGATGACGCTGCTCCAGGGCGTTACGGCCATAATGGCCAACAGCGCCAGCACATAAAACATAATCACGCGCAGAGGAATGGCATTAATGGCTCTCGGCAGGACGTTGTGCGGATCATGGGTTTCGGCGGCGGCAGTACCCACCAACTCAATGCCGACAAATGCGAACACCGCGATTTGGAAACCAGCAAAAAAGCCGCTGAGTCCTTTGGGGAACATACCCCCATATTGCCAAATATTGGCCACCGATGCGGTGGTGCCGGAAGGCGAGGGATAATGCAGTGCCGCCAGCACAATGCCAGTACCGATCAGGGCGATTATCGCGATGATTTTCACGATCGCAAACCAAAATTCCATTTCACCAAACAATTTTACCGTGGCGATATTCAGGGACACAAACACCACAACACAAAGCAGGGCGCTCATCCAGATCGAAAAGTGTGGAAACCACAATTGAAAATAGGCGCTGATGGCCACCATATCGGCAATGCCGGTGACCACCCAGCAAAACCAGTAGGTCCAACCCGTAAAATAGCCCGCCCACGGCCCCAGCAAATCGGCGGCAAAATCGCTGAAAGATTTGTACTCTAGGTTTGATAACAGCAGTTCACCCATCGCGCGCATCACGAAAAACAGCACAAATCCGATGATCATATACACGAAGATGATCGAAGGACCTGCCAGGCTAATGGTTTTGCCCGATCCCATAAACAGGCCGGTACCAATGGCTCCGCCAATGGCCATTAGCTGGATATGACGGTTATGTAAGCTGCGCCGCAGCTTTACTGGACTCTCTGTGACGAAAACGGTGTCTTTCGTGTTATCAACCATATGGAACAGTTCCTGTCAGTAATGTTATGTCGGCTCTGCTGGCTGATATTGTTGCAAACCGCGCCGGCGTGGCCGGCACATAAGATAGGTAATAAGGAGGTTTAAGGGAAATGTTTTTTTATCGGCTGCGCCGCGATAATGAGCAGCAATAATGTGAGCAATATTTTATTTTTCATTATTCCTTGCTGCTGGTGGATACATCCGTGATATTCCTTGATGAGCGTCATAACATCTGCACGCACTTATAGGCAAAGTGCAGCGTTGACTTACCAGTAGTTTCCCTATTGGCACCAATTAATAAAATAGTCACGCCTGAGCGTTGGCTAAGATGAGAGGAATTATGCTTGATTTGATGATTGGCGTTGTTGTCGCCATTGTGGTGGGCCGGTACATTATCAAGGGATATTCAGCCATTGGCGTGTTGCTGGTTGGCGGTTTATTCCTGCTGACGCTCAGCGCACTGATGGGCAAGGCTGTCTTGCCGGCCAGCGCCACGACGACCGGATGGCGGGCTACGGACATTGTTGAGTATGTCAAAATCCTGCTAATGAGCCGTGGCGGCGATCTTGGCATGATGATCATGATGCTGTGTGGGTTTGCCGCCTATATGACCCATATTGGCGCCAACGACGTGGTGGTGAAAATCGCCTCGCGCCCGTTGCAGATGATTAATTCACCCTATTTGCTGATGGTGGCCGCCTACCTAGTGGCATGCCTAATGTCCCTGGCGGTGTCTTCAGCCACCGGCTTGGGCGTGTTGCTGATGGCAACCCTGTTCCCGGTGATGGTTAACGTCGGTATTAGTCGAGGCGCGGCGGCGGCGATTTGTGCCTCGCCTGCGGCCATTATCCTGGCCCCAACCTCTGGCGACGTGGTCTTGGCGGCTCAGGCAGCACAATTGCCGTTGGTGGATTTTGCTTTTAAAATTACGCTGCCTATCTCCATCGCGGCGATCGCCAGCATGGCCATCGCCCATTATTTCTGGCAGCGGTATCTGGATAATAAAAGCGATGAACCGCATCAGATGTTAGACGTTAGCGAGCTCAAAACCAATGCGCCGGCTTTTTATGCCCTGTTACCCTTTACGCCCATTTTTGGGGTACTGATCTTCGATGGTAAGTGGGGGCCGGAACTGCATATTATTACCGTGCTGGTGATCTGCATGTTGCTGGCCGCGCTCATTGAGTTTTGCCGCACCCGCAGCGCACAAACGGTGTTTTCTGGTCTGGAAGTGGCTTATCGCGGTATGGCGGATGCTTTTGCCTCAGTGGTGATGCTATTGGTGGCAGCCGGGGTGTTTGCCCAGGGGCTTAGCACCATTGGTTTTATCAGTGGTCTGATTAGCCTTGCGCAATCCTTTGGCACCGGTGGCATCATCATGATGCTGGTCTTGGTGGCGATAACCATGCTGGCGGCCATGACCACCGGTTCTGGTAACGCGCCGTTTTACGCGTTTGTGCAACTTATCCCCAAACTTGCCGCCCAGATGGGCATCAACCCAGCCTATCTGGTGATTCCGATGCTGCAAGCATCCAATCTCGGTCGTACGCTGTCACCGGTCTCGGGGGTGGTGGTGGCGGTCGCGGGAATGGCGAAAATCTCACCGTTTGAGGTGGTGAAACGCACCTCGGTGCCGGTATTGGTTGGATTAGTGGTGGTGGTGGTTGCCACTGTGCTGTTGGTTCCAGAGCAGTAAGCCTATCTTGGGCTTTTCCTTGATGGTCGCGATCAACATCACGTTTTCATCCCAAGGCTATTGAATGGCGTCCATTAAGTGCTATTTTAATAGCCAGTTGGATTGTTACTGCGTTAGCAGGCAAAACCAGATATTTGACATCGAGTCTGATATCTGGTTTTTTGCATTTTGGGATTGGGCGATGAAAATTGACAAAATACTCAATAATAATGTCGTTATCGTCATGGATAAGGATTGTCTCGAACAGGTGGTGATGGGACGCGGTCTGGGGTTTAAAAAAAAACCGGGTGATGCACTGGACGAAAGTTTAATTGAGAAGGTGTTTGCGCTGAAAAGTGGCGAACTGAACGCGCGTTTAGGCAGTCTGCTGGCGGAAATTCCCCTTGAGGTGCTGACTACCGCCGATCGTATCATCGCTTTGGCAAAGCTGCGATTAACCGGAAAGTTGCAAAACAGTGTGTTTATTTCCCTGATCGATCACTGCCATTTCGCCATTGAACGGCACAAGCAGGGTGTGGATCTGCGCAATGGTTTGCAATGGGAAATCAAGCGGCTCTATCCCAATGAGTTCGCGGTTGGCCTTGAGGCGCTGGAGATTATCAACCACCGCCTTGGCGTAAGGTTGCCCGAGGATGAGGCGGGATTTATTGCCTTGCATCTGGTTAACGCACAGCTCGACGGTGAAATGCCCGAGGTGATTCAAATCACCCATGTTATGCAAGAAATCCTCAATATCGTTAAATACCAACTGCAGCTCAATTATAATGAGCAGTCGTTAAGTTATCACCGGTTTGTTACGCATCTTAAGTTTTTTGCCCAGCGCATGCTGGGTAAAAATGGCGTATATAGCGATGACGAATCCTTGCACGATCTGGTCCGCGACAAATATGTCATTGCTTATCAGTGTGCGCAAAAAATACAGATTTTCATCTTGGATAAATATGAATATTTATTAACCAAAGAAGAGATGCTGTTCCTGTGTATCCATATTGAGCGGGTGCGAACAGAACGGCCGGAAGAAGAGTAAATAAGTGGTAAGATAACGTTAACCCCATCACGTTATCCACCTGAAATTCAATGAACCTGTTGCAATGATAAAATAAATTAGTCACTATAATCGAAGAGATGTTGCTATTTCAGTGTGTGCGGAAATCGAACCGTGCGCTTGGATAGTCGTAATGAAATAGCATACGGATTGTTACTGTAAAGCCGCAAACGCCATAAGGTGCATGTCAGGCATTACAGGCAAAACCTAAATATTTTTTCCACGCAAACTCTGTGCGCTGGAAAAGAATATTTAGGTTTTTTTTTGCCCTAAATACAGCGTTTGGACGGCAAGCCGCCCAGTTGTTCCTGTGTAGTTACTCGGTGTTAAGGACGGATCATGAAATATGAAGCACTCGCCAATGAAATCGTTACAGGGGTAGGTGGCACTAGCAATATCAATAGCTTGGAGCACTGTGCCACGCGTTTGCGTTTCAAACTCAAAGACCAGCATAAAGCCAACGCCGCTGCCCTGAAACGCAATCCAGGGGTGATCATGGTGGTCGAAAGCGGTGGCCAGTTCCAAGTGGTTATCGGCAATCATGTCGGTGACGTTTATCAGGCCGTTATGAAGGCAACGGGTTTGGGGGAAATCAGCGCTGATGAAAGTAGCAATGGTGCAAAAGAGAATATTGCGGCGCGTTTCATTGATGTGATTTCCGGCATTTTCACGCCTATTATCGGTATTATGGCCGCATCGGGGATTTTAAAGGGTTTTTTGGCTTTAGCCTTGGTCTGCGGTTGGGTCAGCAGCGCAACCGGTACCTATAAAATATTATATGCTGCCAGCGATACATTGTTTTATTTTTTCCCCATCGTCTTGGGTTATACCGCCGGCAAAAAATTTGGTGGTAATCCTTTTGTCACCATGGTCATTGGCGGCACGCTGGTACATCCCACCATGATCGCCGCGTTCTCGGCGATGGGGCAACCCGGTGCTGAAACGCTCTATTTTCTGGGGCTGCCGATTACCTTTATTAATTATTCATCTTCCGTCATTCCGATAATATTTGCCGCGTGGTTATCTTGCCGCCTGGAAAAACCACTCAACGCCCTATTACACGCCAATATTCGTAATTTTTTCACGCCGCTTTTGTGTGTCGTCATTACGGTCCCGCTGGTGTTCTTATTGGTAGGTCCCGCTGCGACCTGGCTTGGCCAGATGTTGGCTGCGGGTTATCAAGTGGTTTACGGACTGAATTCCGCCTTGGCTGGTGCCTTGGCCGGTGCGTTTTGGCAAGTGTGCGTCATGTTCGGTTTGCATTGGGGACTGGTGCCGCTGATGATCAATAATTTAAGCATGCTGGGCCACGATACCTTGCTGCCGTTGTTGATGCCGGCGGTATTGGGGCAAGCGGGCGCTGCGCTGGGGGTGATGCTGCGCACACGCGATGCCAAGATTAAGGGCATTGCCGGTTCAGCGGTATCCGCCGCGCTGGTGGGAATTACCGAACCGGCGGTGTACGGGGTGAACTTGCCTACGCGCCGGCCCTTTATTTTTGGCTGTGTCGGGGGTGCATTGGGTGCCGCGGTACTGGGCTTTTATCACACTACGGCCTATTCGTTCGGCTTTCCCGGCGTATTCACCTTTACCCAAATTATTTCCCCCGCTGGACTGGATGCCTCTTTCTGGGCCGCAGGGGTTGGGGCATTGCTGGCTTTTGGTTTCGCCGCCATTGCAACCTGTTTATTTGCCTTTAATCGCGTTGAACAGACCCCTGCGCCAGCGAATAATCCGACAATGCCAGCACCGAGTCAAACCGAACCGATGCTGCGCAGGCAGTTGATCAGCAGTCCGCTAGACGGCGAACTCTCACCGCTGTCCGCGATGACCGACCCAACGTTCTCCAGTGGCCTGTTGGGCAAAGGAGTTGCAATTATACCGAGCGCTGGCCGGGTAGTGTCACCGGTTGACGGCACCGTGGCCTCGTTGTTCAAGACGCACCATGCCATCGGCCTGGAATCAGAGGAGGGGATTGAACTGTTGATCCATGTCGGCATCGATACCGTTAAGCTCGATGGCCAGTATTTTACCGCCCATGTCAGCGTCGGTGAAACCGTCAGGAAAGGTGATCTGTTGATTGAATTCGATCTGCCGGCAATTGTTGCTGCGGGTTTTGATATCACCACGCCAGTATTAATCACTAACAGTGATTGTTTTATGGATGTGTTGCCGGTAACCGATGAGCACATCGTTGCGGGATTGCCATTGCTGACCATCATACGTTGAATCGTCGGCAAAACGCTGTGCCGAACTGAGGAGTTAAGAAATGAAATATGTATTTCCAGATAACTTTTTATGGGGCGGTGCCACTGCCGCCAACCAAATTGAAGGGGCCTATTTGGCTGATGGCAAGGGACTTTCCACTGCTGATATGCTGCCAAATGGCATTTTCGGCGACCGGGTGGAGCGCAAGGAAGGGGACCATGCACTAAAGGATCTCGCTATCGATTTTTACCATCGATACCCGGAAGATATCGCACTGTTTGCCGAAATGGGTTTCAAATGTCTGCGCATTTCCATTGCATGGACCCGAATATTCCCTATGGGTGATGAGGATATCCCTAATGAGGCTGGCCTCGCATTTTATGATCGGGTCTTGGATGAAATGGCCAAATACGGCATTGAGCCATTGGTCACGTTGTCTCACTATGAAATGCCTTATGGGTTGGTGACGCGTTATGGCGGCTGGGCTGACCGTGCCACTATCGATTGTTTTGAGCGCTATGCCCGCACGGTGTTCGAGCGTTACCGGCATAAGGTAAAATACTGGCTGACCTTTAACGAAATTAATTGTGCCCTGCATGCGCCGTTTAACGGCATCGGCCTGTCAGCGCAAAGCAGCAAACAGGACATCTACCAAGCCATTCATCACCAATTAGTGGCCAGCGCCAGAGCTGTGCGGGCATGTCATGAACTGATACCTGGCGCGCGCATTGGCAATATGATTATTGGCGCGCTGATGTACCCCTTATCCAGTCGGCCGGCGGATGTGTTGAAAAGCCAGTGGAAAAACCGCGAGTGGCTCTATTTTTCCGATGTGCAGGCACGCGGCGCTTATCCAGCCTATATGGGCCGTTTGTTTCGCGAGCTGGGCGTCACCCTTGATATTACGCCGCAAGACCGTATCGACCTTGGCCATACGGTTGATTTCATCTCGTTCAGTTATTACATGACCGGTTGTGTGACCACCGATGAGCAACTCAACCAGCAGGCACGCGGCAATATCCTCAGCATGGTGCCAAATCCGCATTTGCCGAGTTCGGAATGGGGCTGGCAAATCGATCCTATCGGTTTGCGCATTATTCTAAATGAGCTCTACGATCGCTATCAGAAACCGCTGTTTGTGGTAGAAAACGGCCTGGGCGCCAAGGATATCATTGACAAGGAGGGGGCTATTAACGATGACTATCGAATTTCCTATCTTAACGATCATCTAGCACAAATCGGCGAGGCGCTACAGGATGGCGTCGAGGTGATGGGGTATACCAGTTGGGGGCCAATTGATTTGATCAGCGCCTCTACGGCACAAATGTCCAAACGTTATGGTTTTATTTATGTCGATCGTGATGACGCCGGTAAAGGATCGTTGGCACGGCGACGGAAAAAAAGCTTTTACTGGTACGCGGACATTATTAAAAGCAACGGTGCCCACCTGAAATAAATAAGCGCAGTAGGCACGCAACCTAGCCTAAAAAACGCCTCTTGGCATGAACGCTAAGAGGACTATTGCGCAAAAAATACCGGTCGACGTTAGCGCGCCGACCGGCAGGCAACCTATTGGCATTATAGCGGACCGATAGGTTGGTTTTTTTTGGTCTTTATATTATTCATCAGAGGATAGTCATGATGAAATTGTACCCTCTAAAAATAATGGTAGTCCTAATCAGCACAGCACTTTTATCTAATCATGCGCTGGCGGCGAAATTAACGGTTGAACAACGTCTGGAGTTATTAGAACAGGAACTGAACGCCAACAAAAAAGAGCTACAAAACACGAAAAATGAATTTATAGCGTATAAGGCGAATGCTGAACGGCAACGTGCGGCGAACACAAATCAGCAATCGACCAGCACCGCCGGCCGGTCCGCTGCCTTGCCTGTCGCAGCAGTAAGTTCAGGCGCCGTGGCTACGGCACCGTCGAATGTGTCGGCCGACGGATCCTCCGCGACCCGCGTAACGACACCACCGCAACTGAGCCTTAAGGATATTAGCCAGTATGTCAAAGATGATATCGGGTTTACCTATTCCGGTTATATCCGCACCGGTTGGGCTAGTGGTAGCAATGGATCACCCAAGTCCTATGCCATTGGTTCATTGGGACGTTTTGGCAATGAGTATAGTGGTTGGTTCGATCTTTTCCTAAAACAGCGGGTTTACAACCAAGATGGCAAAACTGCCCAGGCGGTGATTAAACTTGATGGTAATGTTGGACAACAATATAGCGCTGGTTGGTTCGGTGACGACAGCAGCAACGAAAATAAACTGCAATTCTCCGATATTTACTTAACTACGAAAGGTTTTTTGCCATTCGCACCGGAGGCGGATTTCTGGGTAGGCAAGCATGCGTTACCGGTATATGAAATCCAAATGCTAGATTGGAAAAGTGTGAGAACCGATTCCGGCGGTGGTGTAGGTATTGAAAATATGAATGCTGGAATCGGCAAATTGGATATGTCTTTGACCCGCGAAGATCTGGACGTGTATTCACGGGATTTTGCCAGCAAAACCCAGATGAATACCAATTCACTGGATTTACGTTATAAAAACATTCCACTTTGGGACAGTGCGACATTGTCATTTATGGGTAAATACGCGTTAGCCAATAAAAATGATACTCAAGATGACAATGAGCGCAATGGCAGCTATTTTAAACTCAAGGATGCATGGATGGCCGCAGTGATTGTGCGCCAGCAACTTAGTCGTAAAGGGTTTAATGAGTTTACCCTACAAGGCGCCAATAATTCTTTTGCCAGTAGCTTCGCCCGCTATTCTGGTGCCAGTCCATTTATGGGCTATAACGGTTATTATTACGGTGACCATACTAATGGCGTGGCGCTGCGGGCAATTTCCCAGGGTGAAATGTACCTGGCGAAACAGATCATTATGGCTAACGCACTGGTCTATTCTCGCGGCAACGATGTGTATAGCTACGAAAGCGGTGCTCACAGTGATTATGAAAGCTTCCGCACCGTCGTGCGCCCCGCCTGGATTTGGGATAATTATAACCAGACGGGTGTGGAATTGGGCTGGTTTACCCAGACCAATAAAACCCAGGCGGGCCAAGATTTAAAAGAATCGGCGTACAAAACCACTCTGTATCACGCGCTGAAAGTGGACACCAGTATGCTGACCTCACGGCCTGAAATCCGTTTTTATGGTACCTATATCCACGTGTTGGAGAACCAGTTATCTAACTTTAGTTTCCAGGATAGCAAAAAAGATCAATTTACGTTGGGTATTCAGGCCGAAGCCTGGTGGTAACACATTGTGTTTTTTAACAAAGTAGATAAATAAAGGATCAAAATAATGAAAAAAACGTCTCTTTCATTCATCATCCCAGGTTTTTTATTGTGCTCGACGTTTAATGTCGGCGCAGTTACCTTACCAGCAGGTTTCCCGCCATTGCCGCCGCAAGACCAGGCGGTTAAGCAATACGTGACCGGCGTAAACGCGGATAAGAGTATTAGTTTTCGTTTGTTTGCACCTACCGCCAAGAAGGTCACGCTGTTTACCGGTGCCACGCCGGAAAGCTTTGTGGCCCATCCGATGAATAAAGATGCTAATGGCATTTGGACCTTTCGCTCCGCGCCGATGAAACCCAATTTGTATGAATACTTTTTTAATGTAGATGGTTTCCGCAGCATTGATACCGGTACCGCGTATACCAAACCACAGCGCCAGGTGAATACCAGTCTTATTCTGGTGCCCGGCAGCATAGTAGACGTTCGCAAGGTGCCCCATGGTGATCTGCGTACCTTGACTTACCGCTCCCATGAGCTGAAAAAGGAGCGTCAACTGATCGTCTGGACCCCGCCGGGTTACGATAGCGCCAGCGAACCGCTGCCGGTACTCTATTTTTACCATGGTTTTGGCGACAGCGGCCTATCGGCCATTGATCAAGGACGTATTCCCCAGATCATGGATAATCTCTTGGCTGAAGGGAAAATCAAACCGATGTTGGTAGTGATTCCCGATACGGAAACCGATACCGCCACCACCACGCCGGAAAACTACCTACCGAAAGAACGTCGCAAGGTGTTTTATCCGAGCAATGCGGCGGCGGCCGATCAGGAGTTGATCCATGACATCATTCCCCTGATTGATAAACGATTCCACGTACGCAAGGATGCCGCCGGTCGTGCATTAGCGGGTCTGTCGCAAGGCGGGTATCAGACACTGGTTTCAGGTATGAGTCATCTGGATTATTTTAGCGCGCTGGCCACCTTTAGTGGTGTCACCACCACGAGTGTCCCTAACGCCAACGTGGCGGCACAGTTAAACGATCCGGAAAAAATCAATCGACAATTGGTCAATTTTACGGTGGTGGTTGGCGAAAAGGATAATATCACCGGTCAGGATATTGCCGGGCTGAAACACACATTGGAACAGCGCGGGATTAAGTTTGACTACCATCTTTATCCCCAACTGGGCCATGAGATGGATGTTTGGCGTCCGGCCTACATTGATTTTGTACAAAAACTATTCCGTTAACCCACCGACCCGGCCGGCCCGATAACGGGTCGGTCAAAAGAAACCTGCAATGAGAGCCTCAAACGAGCAAGTGCTTGTCGATTGAGGTTATTACAACAATGAATGTCTACCGGGGTGTAGATTGAGCACCGTCTTGGTCGATATCCTCTGACGGTATCTCTGGGTTGGCTGGGTTATTGGTGGTTATCTTAAACGCGACGCGCTGTGCATGATTTACCGATACCAAGTATTCGTTTGGCTGCTTCAGAGCATCAAAAATAACCCCACGATAAGTCAGGGCTGGCGCCCCCGGTCCGGCTTGCAACAACTGTTGTTCCTCTTCGCTCATAATACCTGCCCTGATGGTGCCTTCGTCCGACGTCCCAATAATGCCATAACGCTCGGCCAGTAACTGGTTAAGCGACGTGCCTTGACGCATATCCTCGGCGCACAGCCCCGGTACCCGCGCCTGGGGGAGATAGCTGGTTTCCAGGCAGAAAGGTTGGGTATTGGCTAAACGCAGACGTTTGATAATCAATACCGGCATACCGGTATTGATATCCAGCAGACGGGCGATGCGCGAACTGGCGGCGTCCTGATGGAAGAAAATCAGCTTGCTGCTGGGCACCGCCCCGTTCAATTCGACGATTTTACTGATCCCTTGTTGCACCGGCTGGCTTAACGGCCGCTCAATGGCCGTGCCGGCCAGGAAAGTGCCACGGTTGCCATTACGTTGCAACATTCCGCTCGTTATCAGCTCGTCGATGATTTTGCGCAGCGTCATGCGACTGATACCCAGCATGTACGACAGTTCACGCTCGGCGGGAATTTGATCACCGGGGTTGTACTCCGGCGTTTCCAGCAGGCTCAGCAGGGCTCGACGTGCTGCCAGATAGGCCTTACGCGGGCGTTTACCGACGGCTTTTTCGGAAGGTAGAACCATGGTCTATTTTCACCTGGATACACCGTACGGTGTTTAACCAAAAGAATGGCGACAAATCACGCCATTGGGGTCACTAAACATTGTATACCATCTACTTATACTTATACCACGATATAAAAATTAACGCCGAAAGGCACATTATTGAGCCATAACCAGACCATCACAGCGCTTTTTAGTGGGAAATTATTGCTTATCTGAACGCTATAAGATATACCATTAATCGTTGGTCTATTTAGTGGTATGTTTTATTAAGACCTAACCATTCACGTTCTGAATGGTTAGGTCTGACCGTCAATTATCCTTCGGAGCCATTTTAATGAAAACAAGGCATTGGTTATCTCTTTCTCTGACGTTACTGGCCTGTTCCGTGCAGGCACAGCAAAGCATTCGTTTCGGTGTTGATCCTACATTTCCGCCGTTTGAGTATAAAACTTCCGATGGCCGGTTGGCCGGTTTTGATATCGACCTAGGTAACGCTATTTGCAGTGAATTGCAGGCGCGATGCCAATGGGTAGAGAATGGGTTTGACGGTCTGATCCCGGCACTGAAAGCCAAGAAATTCGACGCTATTCTGTCGTCACTGAGCATCACCGCGGAGCGCGGCAAAGCCATAAACTTCAGCGACAAGCTCTTCAATACGCCGGCTTTTCTGGTGGCGGCTAAAAACAGTGGCTTAACGCCCACCGCCGAATCGCTCAAAGGCAAACGGGTCGGCGTGCAGCAAGGGTCGGTATTTGAAACCTACGCGAAAAAATATTGGGCGCCGGCCGGGGTGGACGTTATCCCTTATCCCAGCGCCGATGCAGTCTACGCCGATTTGGTGGTAGGGCGTCTGGACGCGACGCTTGATGATGCCACGGTGGTGACGCAATCCCTATTGAGTAAACCCCAGGGACAAAATTTGACCTTGATACAGCCACGGGTCAACGATCGGGAAATTTTTGGACCCGGTACCGGCATTGGATTGCGTAAAGAAGACCAACGCTTGCAGGCCTCGTTAAATCAAGCCATCGCTAAGATTCGCAGCAACGGCACCTATGACAGACTGGCCGCGAAATACTTCAATTTTAATATTTATGGCGATTAATACCAACACCGGATGGCGGCTACGGTTTTTGTCACCCATCCGGCGCGATCGCAGTTCGAACCGGCAGCAGGACGCCAAATTATCATCTTATTAAACAAGGTTTTTGACATGAATGCGCATTCCATAATTGCCGCCACAGTGGCCAGATTAAACCACGTCGGCGGTGTACGACAGGTATTCCTGGTGGCCTGCGGGGGATCGCTGGTTGATATGTATCCGGCGAAATATTTCCTCGACAGTGAGGCGCTGACGCTACGCAACGGCATGTATACCGCCAATGAGTTTGTTTACGCCGCTCCGGCAAGTCTGAGCGAAAATTCGGTGGTGATCGTTTGCTCCCATGGTGGCAATACCCCGGAATCCGTCGCTGCCGCCGAGTTGGCGCAACGACGTGGGGCCACCACTATTGCCTTGACCCATAACCCACAAGCGGATTTACAACGTGTTGCCGACCACAATATTATCTATGCTTGGGGCAATGACTCAAGCGTAGCGGATAACCCAATGGCGATTATTCTTGGACTCTGCGTCGAGATCCTGCAACAAACTGAAGGTTACGCGCATTACGCGGCATTCCAGCGCGGCGTGGTGCAGATAGATGGGGTTGTAGTGCGCGCACGCGCGCAGGTCGCCGTTCGGAGCGTGCGTTTTGCCGAACGTTATCAGCACGAGTCATTATTTTATATTTTGTCCAGCGGCGCATCTTACGGGCACGCCTACGGTTTTGCCATCTGCTCACTCATGGAGATGCAGTGGCTGAATGCGGCGCCAATCCATTCCGGGGAATTTTTCCACGGACCGTTTGAAGTGACTGACCGGGAGACGCCGTTTATTCTGATGATGAACCAAGGCCGCACTCGGGCATTGGACGAGCGTGCGTTGTCATTCCTTAACCAGTATGCGGATAAAGTGGAAGTGATTGATGCGAAGGAGCTGGGCATTGCGACGTTGCCTCCAGAGGTGGTGGAGTACTTTAACCCCGTACTGTTTTATAGCGTCATGTGTGAATACCGCGCGGCGCTGGCACAACGACGGGAACACCCACTGGAAACCCGTCGGTATATGGGCCAGGTAATCTATTAATTGCCTGGAAGGGCGAAACATGTGCTCCGGCAGGCTGCCGCAGCGCCAAAGGGTCAGACAGAGTGGAGTCGTGATGAAAGTTATCGGTATCGGCGATAATGTGGTTGATCAATACCATCATATCCAAACGCGTTATCCCGGTGGCAACGCACTTAATTTCAGCGTGTACGCTACCCTGCTCGGCTGCCCTTCCGCCTATCTAGGGGTGTTTGGCGATGATTCGGCGGCGGAGCAGGTCAAGACAACGCTACAACGCTTAGGCGTCGATGCGTCGCGTTGTCGGCAGGTCAGCGGTGAAAATGGGTGCGCCAGTTTGACCATTGAACAGGGCGAACGGCGTTTTCTCGGGTCAAATCAAGGGGGGGTAAGTCGTTTCACCTCCATGGATTTTGTGCTGGATGACCTGGACTACCTGAGATCTTTTGCGCTGATCCATACCGGCAGTTATGGCTATCTGGACGCTCAGCTACCGGCGCTATACCGGCTAGGTTTACCACTATCCTATGATTTTTCAGACGATTTTCTGCTGGCGACGGCGTTGGCGTTATGTCCTTACCTCGATTTCGCTTTTTTTTCCTGCGCTGAGCAAACCCCTGAACGCAGTCGCGACATCTTGTCGCAAGCCGTAGCGGCGGGGGCCGGCTGCGCGGTGGCGACGCGAGGTGCGCAACCCGCGCTACTGTATGACGGTCGGCACTGGTATGAACAAAGGCCGCGGCAAGTGGTTCCGGTGGATACTCTGGGCGCGGGGGATGCGTTTATCACAGCATTCTTGCTGGGCTACTTTGATCTCAGTACGCAGGTAATCGCTATGGCAGAGGATAGGCTGCAGCCCATGAGCATATCCAATACCGCCGCGCCGGACGCGGACAGAATCGTCGCCAGCCTGGCGATGGCCGCCGATTTTGCTGCCGACATCTGCCTACAAGACGGTTCATTCGGTTGCGGTGAGCGCTATTGATAACTCTCGATCCCATCGATACTAAATCTGTTGTAGTTAATACACATACTCGGCACGCTATTTGCCTCCTTAATGAGATTGTTGAGACTGCCGGGTGAAACCATGACCCTATTCTGATCTCATGGCTAACCTTATATCCCAATGATTTTATGCGTATCTTTTCGTAATATGCGCCATTTTTTATCTGGTATGATGATGTCTAGGACGCCCGACCATGAGCACGACGTTAGAGCATTACCAATTTTTGCATCAAATACCTGAGCTGGGGTTTGCTGAATTCAAAACCGCTGCGTATATCGCGGATACCTTGACCGCCGCTGGGTTCGCCGTCACCCGCAATGTGAATGGCACCACCGGTGTTGTCGCCGAGCTGGACAGCGGGCAGCCCGGCCCGGTTCTAGCCTTACGCGCCGACATGGATGCGCTGGGTCATATTATCGATGGTGCTATGGCAGCGCGCCACACCTGCGGTCACGATGGTCACTCTTCGGTCATATTGGGCACTGCCCAGCAAGTGATTAACGAGGGTATTGTTAAACGAGGCCGTTTAAAGCTCATCTTCCAGCCTGCGGAGGAACTGGGCACTGGTGCACTGGCGATGGTTGACGCCGGCGTAATTGATGATGTGGATATGCTACTGGGTTTTCATGTTCGCCCACTGGAAGAATGTGCGATGGGCTTGGCGATCCCGGCGATGCATTATTCGGCATGCGCGGCGGTGGACGCTATCATTACCGGCGTTCCCGCCCACGCGGCTCGCCCGCATCTGGGTGTAAACGCGCTAGATGCAGCGGTAGGTGCCGTCCAGGCGGTAAACACCATCCACTTGGCACCCAATTTGACTTACAGCGTTAAAGCCACGCGGTTTGTCTGCGACGCGGGCGTGACCAACTCCATACCGGCGCAGGCGCGCGTATGCTGGGATCTCCGCACGCAGTTCAATGAGCCGATGGAAGAACTGCAAGCCAGAGTTATTCAGGCCATCAAGCACAGTGTGGCGGCACTGGGTGCCAGTGCTGAAATCACCCTATTCAAGCAAATGCCCGCCGCGATCATAGACCAGGACATGACCGCCCTGATTGCTGATGCCATTGTGGAGGTCCTGGGTGAAAAAGGGCTAACCGAGCCTAAGTTTACGCCAGGCAGCGAGGACTTTTTCCACTATCCGCGCCAGCGTCCGGCAATCAAGACCGGTTTCTGGGGATTGGGGGCGAATTTGACCCCGGGTCTGCATCACCCTGAAATGCGTTTTGATACGGCGGCACTGGATATCGGCGTGCGGGTGTTTAAAACCTGCGTAAAAAAGGTATTGGGTACAACGACTTAAATGGGGCGCTGCGGATGCACTAGGTCTCAGTTGCGGTGGGGGACCACCGCGCGATAGCCGAAATAGCGCGGAGAAAACCGGATGGCGAGAAATATCGTCCATCGTGGTGGGTTACGTTGTCACCCTAAATGCGTATGTTTTTCCGGCGTCGGTTCGGTCTCCATGGAGACGATGCCCTGTAAGATACCGCAGGCGTCCATGCGCTGTTCCTGCTGACAGCGCTGGCGCAACTGTGTGAGCTGCTGCTTGAGGCGGGTCAGCTGTGCAATACGCACCTCCACGTGGCAAACATGTTCATCCAGTAGCTGATTCACTGCGCCACAGCCAGCATCGGGTTGGTCCATCAGGCTCAGCAACTGACGAATTTCCCCATGGGTCATATCCAGCCCGCGGCAATTGCGAATGAAACGCAGACGCTCAACATGATCGTCCCCATAGCTGCGATAGTTGGCCGCCGTTCGCAGCGGTGCCGCCAGCAAACCTTCCTTTTCGTAATAACGTACGGTTTCCACCGTACAGTGCGCCAGTTGCGCCAGTTGACTGATTCTCATAAACCACCTCCGTTATGTATTGACTCTATAGTAGCTTTAGGGTGTGCAATGTGCCATGGATAATATGATCGGGAGAGTGCCATGGCCTTGCAGTCAGTCAAATTTACCAAAATTTCGCCTGCCGGCGATCGTGCAAAGATCGACCCGGTGCGGGATTGTTGCTCACACGGCTGCTGTCCAGTCGACGAAGCGCCAGCATCTGCACAAAAAAAACCTGTATCAACAGCGATTCCGCCTGGCAGTATCCATAGCCAACTGCGGATCGCCCAGATGGATTGCCCAACCGAAGAGACGCTGATCCGCAAAGCCTTGGGTGGCATGGACGGGGTACAGGAGCTGGAATTTAACCTGATGGCGCGGGTGCTCACCGTGGTGCATCTGCCGGGCCAATTGCCGGCAATCGAGGCGACTATCCGCACGTTAGGTATGGACAGCATTGCGCTGAACGACGAGGATGACGGTGCACAACAGTCCATGCCTACGAGTAACCTTGGGTGGCCGCTGGCGCTGGCTGGCATGGCAGCGTTGGGGGCTGAAGCGGTATCCTGGTTTTCGTGGCCGGTGTGGATAGGTGCCGTGCTGGCGCTAGCGGCCATTGCCATCAGTGGCGTCGGTACTTATAAGAAGGGTTGGATTGCGCTACGCCACGGCAATCTTAATATCAACGCGCTGATGTGTATTGCCGTCACCGGAGCGGTACTGATCGGACAATGGCCGGAAGCGGCCATGGTGATGGTCTTGTTTACCTTGGCCGAGCTGATTGAAGCCAAGTCGCTTGACCGCGCACGTAATGCCATTCGCAGTCTGGTGCAACTGACGCCGGAAGTGGCGACGGTACAGCAGGCAACCGGCGGCTGGCGCGAAGTGGCCGCCAAGACAGTTGACGTAGGTCAGGTGGTACGGGTCAAACCCGGCGAGCGCATCGCCCTTGACGGGGTGCTTATTTCCGGCGAATCCAGCGTTAACCAGGCGCCAATCACCGGTGAAAGTTTGCCGGTGGAGAAAACCCACGGTGATGCGGTGTTCGCCGGCACGATTAATGGATCGGGGGCGTTTGAATTTTGCGTCACGGCGCGTAGTGCCCAGTCGACGCTGGCACGTATTATCCATGCGGTGGAGCAAGCTCAAGGGGCGCGGGCGCCGACCCAGCGTTTTATCGATGGATTTGCCCGCTACTACACACCAGCGGTGTTTGTCTTTGCGTTGGCCACTGCGCTGCTGGCGCCGGTATTGTTCGGCGGAGGCTGGTATGAGTGGGTCTATCGGGCGCTGGTGCTGTTGGTTATCGCCTGTCCCTGTGCACTGGTGATCTCCACCCCGGTCACTATCGTCAGCGGCCTGGCGGCGGCGGCCCGTCATGGCATCTTGGTTAAAGGCGGTGTCTATCTTGAGCAAGGACATAAGCTCGCCTGGTTGGTACTCGATAAGACTGGCACCATCACCCACGGTAAACCGGCGTTAACCGATACCGTGGTGCTGGATGCGCCTGAGGAATTGGACGCGGTGCGCATTGCCGTGAGCATCGCTGCCCGTTCCGACCACCCGGTGTCACGCGCTGTGGTGACGGGGCAACAAAATGCTCCCCAGTTGCTGGATGTCACCGAGTTTGCCGCTCTGCCGGGACGTGGGGTGCGCGGCACGGTTGGCGGCCGGCGCTACCAGCTTGGCAATCATCGCTTGATTCATGAATCGGGTGCCTGTTCACCAGCGCTTGAGGCGCGTCTCGGTACGCTAGAAGCACAAGGTAAAACCGTGATCCTGCTTACCGATGGTCAGCGAGTATTGGTGCTGTTCGCCGTGGCGGATACGGTGAAGAACAGCAGCCGAAAGGCGATCCAGGCACTGCATGCACTGGGCATTAAAACCGTTATGTTGACTGGCGACAACCCGCATACCGCCCGAGCCATCGCCGATCAGGTCGGTATTGATACCGCCCTGGGAGATCAATTGCCTGAGGACAAACTGCGCGCGGTAGAAACCTATGCCCGCAGCGGCAAGGTCGGCATGGTGGGGGACGGCATCAATGATGCGCCGGCACTGGCGCGGGCCGACATCGGTTTTGCCATGGGCGCGGCGGGAACCGATACTGCCATCGAAACCGCCGACGTGGCGCTGATGGACGACGACCTCAACAAGATTGCGCGTTTCGTGCGCCTCTCGCGCGCTACCCGATCAATATTGGTGCAAAATATCGCTCTGGCCCTGGGCATCAAGGCTGCCTTTTTAGTGCTTACCATGCTGGGTATGGCTACGCTGTGGATGGCGGTGTTCGCCGACGTCGGGACAAGCCTGCTGGTGGTGGCCAACGGGCTAAGATTGGCGCGTCGGTAATAAATACGGGACGATAGGGTATATCGTGAGTCATAAATATTGTTGTTGATGCTACAAAAAAGAATTCTCAGCCAGTGGGCTGAGAATTCGACCTTTCTTTTTTTTTGTAATAGCCTATAGTTCACCTGGTGTTTCATCTAATATAAAGTACAGAGATAACCTCTTTTGCCAAAATAGGTGCCATCGTATTTTTTAGGATTAGGGTAATAACCAATGGCTTTTTTATTGCCTTGGGTTTGGCAAGCTTCGTTGCCCTCCGCTTGATATTCTGTTGGGACCGGTCCAAATAAACTTGCATTGTCCCAGTACTGTTTCTGGCCAGGAGGCGTGGTTATCTTTGGTGCAGTTGATGATGGTTTAGAACCTGGACCAAAACCTAAACTTGAACATCCAGAGAGCACAATGGATGCTGTTAAAAAAGCAATATAGAAGGGGGCTTTTTTCATTTTATATTCACCTGATGATGAGTTATTTATTTAAAAGTTTATTGTGATAACTTATATAGTCAAAGTATAGATAAACCCAACATGGGGTAATTAATTACCTATTTCTCATATAATATAATTGTACAAAATCAAAGTCGCGGAATATGCCTGATGACGCATGTTATTTATTTGTGATATTTTGTTGTCAGAAATGACTGTAACGCTGGACGTGCCGAAATGCAATTGCTAATGAATTGCACTTATCTAAAATTTTATTTTTAATAAAAAAATCAAACACATAATTTAATAATATCGATAGTTATTCTAAAAAAGAAATAATTTTTTTATTTTTTTTATAGTCTAAAATTGTAAGATCTATTTCACTATTTTAGTGAAATCATGGATTTTATGTTTTTTATAGATAACCTGTCGATGACATTAGTCACTTCAACGATTTGATGAAAATATAAAAATCGAGATACAGATAATATTTATATATATGATTATAATGTTTATTTATGGTAAATCACATGAAACGTATTGACAGGGTAACCGCTGGGAACTTTTTAGGATGATGCTTATGTCGTTTGCTATAAGTAAAATTTTACATATCCCTATATTTTTTACTTGACGTTTTTTCCGTGATTTAACTATCAACAACATAACCAGTATTGTCACCAATACGAACGTTGGCGTACTGGCCAACGCTTGTCATGCAGTTGCACGCTGCGGGCGGCACCGTGCCCACCCCTACCAGTAAAATAAGACAGTGGTCAACGCGTATCGGTTTGCCATACCGGCTTGTACCGCTTTGTAAGGTACAGTTCATCTTGTGGCAAGGACACAGCCTTACGCTGTCCCCTATGCCGATAAAAGACCAGTAGGAAATGAAACCCATACTGGCTAAAAAAACACATTAGTCAAAAGTCGTATTGTTAGGATTTTTCACAATACACCTTCTCCCAGTGTAAGGTCCGTTAGTTGGACCCACTTGGTACTCATTATTAATGTGAATAGCGCCTGGGTTAGTGAGACTACTTATCGCCACGGGTTGGTAATTGGTCAGCGCAGGGTTGTATATGGGAGAGACTATCCGGAAAGCACCCAGTTGCACGCCCTGTAAGGATGTGGGTGGAGTTAAACCCAATGCGGGAGTGACATATAATTTCACTGATAACTATTTTATAAGTACGTTGATAGTTAATCTGCCCTGAATATCACACCATGAAGATGGTTAAATCAATTTAATATAAACGATGTAATGATCATGGTGGCCAAGTACTGGGCGTGGATAACATCATATCACAGGTGCTTTTACCCATAAATGACACCGGATATACGGTAGAAAACCGCATTAAGTCAGTAGTGTTACTACATTTGATGTCCATAACAATTGGACGAAGGTGGTACGCT
>NZ_JAYGJO010000016.1:0-114005 GCF_035013185.1 Acerihabitans sp. TG2 | reverse complement strand
AGGAAGTCAATTTGGCAGCCGGGCCTTCCGTCAGCGAATGTGGCGCTACCGGATGACGCAAAGCATGAGTCGTCGTGGTAATTGTTATGATAACGCAGCGATGGAAAGGCTCTTCAGAAGTTTGAAAAGCGAATGGATGCCGAAAATAGGTTATCCCAATATCTGGGCGGCTAAGAAAGACTTGGGAGATTACCTGATGCGTTATTACAACAAAATCAGACCACACAGCTATAACCTGGGTATGTCACCCGTATCAGCTGAAAATAAGTCTAATTTACTGTCCGGAAATTGTTGACCACAACAAGGAGGCGGTGGTCCAAATCCACCGCCTCCTCCGCCGCCACCACCGGTCTACCCGGAATGGCAAACAGGCAGAGCTTATGTCCAGTTCTCTAGGGTTACTTGGCAGGGAGCAAACTATGAAGCCAGATTTTGGGTTGCTCCAAATATAGAGCCAAGACCTCTTCGGCCTGGTGAAGCTTAGTGGGAATTTGTCTGGTTAATGCTTCAATAGCCTTCATCATCAGATAGTGACTTCCCTTTCCAAGGCTGCCTTAATCAGGCAGCCTTGTTCGTCTTCCAGTGACGGATGCAGTCATTGATTACAGGATTCCCGAAACGTTTGATGTCGATTGAAGTTGATATCGTTAACCCATAAAAAAGCCCCACCTCAGATTACTCCAAGGGCGGGGCTATTTATTTCAGGTCGTTTTGTCCATGGCTTACGCCTGGCCTTTCACTTCTTTCAGACCATTAAACGGTGCGCGTGAGCCCAACGCTTCTTCGATACGAATCAGCTGGTTGTATTTGGCTACGCGGTCAGAGCGGCTCATGGAACCGGTCTTGATTTGGCCGGCGGCGGTGCCCACGGCCAGATCGGCAATGGTGGCGTCTTCGGTTTCACCGGAACGGTGAGAAATGATGGTGGTATAACCGGCATCCTTGGCCATCTTGATGGCAGCCAGGGTTTCGGTCAACGAACCAATCTGGTTGAACTTGATCAGGATCGAGTTGGCAATACCCTTGTCGATACCTTCTTTGAGGATCTTGGTATTGGTGACGAACAGATCATCACCGACCAGCTGGATTTTGTCGCCCATCACTTTGGTCTGATAAGCAAAGCCGTCCCAATCTGATTCGTCCAAGCCATCTTCGATGGAGACAATCGGATACTCTTTGGTCAAGCCTTCCAGGTAATGCGTGAACTCTTGGCTGGTGAAGGTTTTGCCTTCGCCTTTGAGCTCATAGTTACCGGTGTCTTTGTTGTAGAACTCGGAAGCAGCACAGTCCATGGCCAAGGTAATATCTTTACCCAGTACATAACCGGCTTTTTCCACGGCTTCTTTGATAGCAGCCAAGGCAGCGGAGTTGGATTCCAGATTAGGCGCGTAGCCGCCTTCGTCACCCACTGCGGTGTTCAGACCCTTGGCCTTGAGCACTTTAGCCAGGTTGTGGAACACTTCAGAACCCATACGGATGGCTTCTTTGACGGTTTTAGCGCCTACCGGCTGAATCATGAATTCTTGAATGTCGACATTGTTGTCGGCATGTTCGCCGCCATTGATGATGTTCATCATCGGCAACGGCATAGAGAACTTGCCGGCGGTGCCGTTCAGTTCAGCAATATGTTCGTACAAAGGCATGCCCTTGGACGCAGCCGCAGCCTTGGCAGCAGCCAGGGACACTGCCAGGATGGCGTTGGCGCCAAACTGGGATTTGTTTTCAGTACCGTCGAGATCGATCATGATCTGGTCGATATTGGCCTGGTCTTTAGCGTCTTTGCCCAGCACGGCTGCGGCAATCGGGCCATTAACAGCGGCAACCGCTTTGGTGACGCCTTTGCCCAGGAAACGGGATTTGTCGCCGTCACGCAGTTCCAGCGCTTCGCGCGAACCAGTAGAGGCGCCCGACGGTGCGGCGGCCAAACCAACAAAACCGCCTTCCAGATGTACTTCTGCTTCAACAGTCGGATTGCCGCGTGAGTCGATAATTTCACGGCCGATGACTTTAACAATTTTGGACATTAGTATTTCCTCAGTACAAGTTAAAACAAAATTCCTGGCAAACCACGCGCGGTCGCGAAAGACCGCGCGCCGCCCGCCGTAGCATTTTTATTTCATCTGACGCTTTTGGAACTCACCGGCCGCTTTAACGAAGCCGGTAAACAACGGATGACCGTCCCGGGGCGTCGAGGTGAACTCGGGGTGGAACTGACAGGCCACAAACCACGGATGATCGGGATATTCGATAATCTCAACCAGTTGGTTATCACCCGATAATCCGGCAATACGCAGGCCAGCGGCTTCAATGGGCTTCAACAGCATATTATTGACTTCGTAACGATGACGGTGGCGCTCGACGATACTGGATTCGCCGTACATGCCGCGGACCAGGCTACCTTCGGTAAGCTGACACACCTGGCTACCCAGGCGCATGGTGCCACCTAAATCGCTTTGTTCATTACGTTGCTCGACGATGCCATTCTCGTCGCGCCATTCGGTAATCAACGCGACCACCGGATACTTACAGTCTGGCACAAATTCCGTGGAGTTGGCGCCTTCCATGCCGGCTACGTGCCGGGCAAACTCAATCAGTGCCACCTGTAACCCCAGGCAGATGCCCAGGTAAGGAATCTTATTTTCGCGCGCATACTGCGCGGTCAGGATTTTACCTTCCACGCCCCGGTAACCAAACCCACCGGGGATCAGGATCGCATCGAGATCCTTCAAAATCTCGACGCCGCGGGTTTCCACATCCTGGGAGTCGATAAGCTTGATATTCACCGTCAGGCGGTTTTTCAGCCCGGCGTGTTTCAGCGCTTCAATCACCGACTTATAGGCGTCCGGCAGCTCGACGTATTTGCCCACCATGCCGATGGTCACTTCTCCGCCCGGATTGGCTTGTTCATAAACCACCTGCTCCCACTCGGACAGGTTGGCTTCGGGACAGTTCAAGCTGAATCGTTTACAAATGTAATCGTCCAGGCCCTGTGATTTCAATAGGGCTGGAATTTTATAAATTGAATCAACGTCTTTAAGAGAAATAACCGCTTTTTCCGGCACATTGCAGAATAAAGCAATTTTTGCCCGCTCGTTATTGGGCACTGACCGGTCAGAGCGGCAAATCAATACATCCGGTTGGATACCGATGGACAACAGTTCCTTGACCGAATGCTGGGTAGGTTTGGTTTTGACCTCTCCCGACGCTGCCATATAAGGCACCAGGGTCAGGTGCATATAGATCGTGTGCTCGCGCCCGACGTCCACTGCCATCTGGCGTATGGCTTCCAGGAACGGCAAAGATTCGATATCACCCACGGTGCCGCCGATTTCCACCAGCACCACATCATGGCCTTCGCCGCCTTCCAGGATGCGTTCCTTAATGGCATTGGTAATATGGGGGATCACCTGAATGGTGGCGCCAAGATAGTCGCCACGACGTTCTTTACGCAGCACATCGGAGTAGATGCGCCCGGTGGTAAAGTTGTTGCGCCGGGACATTTTGGTACGGATAAAACGTTCGTAGTGGCCCAGGTCCAGATCGGTTTCTGCACCGTCTTCGGTGACGAACACTTCACCATGCTGGATCGGACTCATGGTGCCGGGATCCACATTGATGTAGGGGTCCAGCTTCATGATGGTAACGTTGAGTCCACGGGCTTCGAGAATGGCTGCCAGCGAGGCTGCAGCAATACCTTTACCCAATGAGGATACGACCCCGCCGGTTACAAAAATATAATTAGTTGTCATGCTGAACCTGAGATTTTGGGTGTAAAGACGGAATAACCAAGACGGGAAAATAGTATACCTTAAGCGGGAATCCGCCACAAACGTTCGTTTTGCTAAATGTGATTTCGCTACGCGCCCGTTTCCTGCTGTTTTATCTGCTGCCAGGCCGCTTCCATCTGCTCGAGGCTGGCCTGGTGCAAACTTTGTCCCTGAGACTGGATGATCTCATCTACCTGGCGAAAACGGCGTTCAAATTTACGATTGGCCTTTTGCAACGCCGTTTCGGCTTTTTTACCCAAATGGCGGGTCAGATTCACCGTGGCAAACAACAGATCACCCAACTCTTCCTCCAGCTTGTCCTCATCCACCACCACTTGGCGGGCCTCATGCATCACTTCGTCGATTTCTTCATAGACCTTGTCCAGCACCGGCCCCAGCGTAGTCCAGTCAAATCCGACGCTGGCACAGCGCTGCTGGATTTTTTGTGCTTTCATCAGCGCCGGCAACGCATCAGGGATATCGTCCAGAGGAGACAACAGGGACTTGCTCTCCCGTTCCTGCGCCTTGATATTTTCCCACTGCCCAGGATGTGCCTGACCGTGTTCCTCGGCACCGTCCGTCAGGGTGAAAATATGCGGGTGGCGGCGCTCCAGTTTGTCGCTGATGGCATTGCACACGTCGGCAAAATCAAACTTGCCCTGCTCACGCGCCAGTTCAGCGTAAAACACCACCTGGAACAGCAGGTCGCCCAGTTCACCGCGCAAATCGTCGTAATCGCGCCGGGCAATAGCATCAATAACTTCGTAGGTCTCCTCCAGCGTGTAAGGCACGATGGTATCGAAGGTCTGGCGCCGATCCCAAGGACAGCCGTGTTCCTGGTCGCGCAGACGGGTCATGATGGCCAACAGGCGCGGTAGTGGGTTGGCACCCAGGGTGGAACCGGACATATTATTCTCCATGCAGGCGGCGGGCGTCGATGACGTCCGGCAATTGATTCAGTTTGGACAACACACGGCCCAGAACCTGAAGATTGTAAATTTCGATATCCATGTCGATGGTGGCCAGTTGTTGCTTGGTGTCGCTGCGGCTGGCTACGCCCAACACATTGACCTTCTCATTGGCCAGAATGGTGGTGATATCGCGCAGCAGACCGCTGCGATCGTTGGCTACCACCCTGACCACCAGCGAATAACCGCTGGAGTAGCTTTCACCCCAGACCGCGTCGACGATGCGTTCCGGCGCGTTAGCCTGCAGATCCGCCAATTGTTCACAGTCGGCCCGATGAATGGAAATACCGCGTCCCCGGGTGATAAAACCGGTGATCTCATCGCCGGGGATCGGCTGGCAGCAGCGGGCGATATGGTGCATCAGATTGCCAACACCTTCCACCACGACCCGCCCATTGTCTTTCGAACGTGGAACTGTTGTCGGCCGCAGGGCCAGTTGCTTGAGTGCCTCGCGATCCTGCTCCTCGGCGCTGGGTTTGTTCAGCTTGCCTTGCAGGAAGTTGATCATCTGATTGATGCGCACGTCGCCGCCGCCAATCGACGCCAGCAGCTCGTCGAGGCTATTGACGTTATAACGCGGCAGCAGCAGGCGTTCCGCTTCCTTGATGCTTAACCCCAAGTGTTCCAGTTCATCGTCGAGCAGTTGACGGCCGGCGATGATATTTTTATCCCGGTCCTGTTTGCGGAACCAGTTGTGGATCTTCGAGCGGCCACGGCTGGTGGTGACAAAACCAAGATTGGGATTTAACCAGTCGCGGCTGGGATTGGGCTGCTTTTGGGTGATGATCTCCACCTGATCGCCCATGCGTAACTGGTAGGTAAAGGGCACAATGCGCCCGCTGATCTTGGCGCCAATGCAGCGGTGGCCGACATCGCTGTGAATATGGTAGGCAAAATCCAGCGGGGTCGAACCGGCGGGCAGATCAATAACATCGCCTTTGGGTGTAAATACATACACCCGATCGTCAAACACCTGACTGCGCACTTCGTCGAGAATTTCCCCGGAATCCGCCATCTCCTCCTGCCAGGCCAGCAGTTTGCGCAGCCAGGCAATGCGTTCTTCGTAGCCGGAGCGTACGCCGGTGGTGGCGGTGGTGCCCTCTTTATATTTCCAATGGGCCGCCACGCCAAGTTCGGCGTCCTCATGCATTTGCCGGGTGCGGATCTGGATCTCCAGCGTTTTGCCACGCGGGCCCAGTACCACGGTATGGATGGATTGGTAACCGTTGGGCTTGGGATTGGCAACATAGTCATCGAATTCATCGGGCAAATGACGAAAGTGGGTATGCACAATCCCCAGGGCGGCGTAGCAATCTTGTAAGCGCTCCACCACCACCCGTACTGCTCGTACGTCAAACAGTTCATCGAATTCAAGGGATTTTTTCTGCATCTTGCGCCAGATGCTGTAGATGTGCTTAGGCCGGCCATAGATGTCGGCCTTTATCCCTTCTTCTTTCATGGCGTCACGCAGGCTGGCGACAAAATCATCAATATACTGTTCACGGTCGATACGCCGTTCATGCAGTAACTGGGCAATGCGCTTATATTCGTCGGGATGCAGATAACGGAAGCAAAAGTCCTCCAGTTCCCATTTCAGTTGGCCGATGCCCAACCTATTGGCCAACGGCGCGTAGATATTGGAGCTCTCTTTGGCCGCCAACACCCGCTCATCTTCCGGTGCATCTTTGAGTTCCCGCAGATGGGCGATACGTTCGGCAAGCTTAATCACCACACAACGAAAATCCTCGACGATGGCCAGCAGCATGCGCCGCACGTTATCCACCTGCTCGGGCGCCATGGTGTCGTCGTTATGGGTGGCTTTTAGCTGGCGTATCGCATCCATATCGCGCACACCATGTACCAAATCGACGATTTTTTTGCCGAACGTCGCTTCAAGCACCGACTCTTCCACCACCTTGCCATCGGCCAGGGGGAACAGCATGGCCGCGCACAGGCTATCGCAGTCCATACTGAGCATGGACAGGATTTCCACCATCTCGATGCCACGCCAAAGCAACAGCGCGGAGTCGACGTGGTTTTTGCACGTTTGCTCGCAGTAACGCCAGGTTTCGGCCAGCCGCTCACTTGACTGCGGGTTAGAAAGACCCAGACTGGCTATCCAGTCTTCCGGGACAAATTCTCCCGCGGTGTTCAAATGCGCACTTCTTACCGCAACCATATCCACTCCCTACTTTGCACTGACCCCGGTATTTTTCAGGAACAGCGTCATCGACTCAAGATGTCCGCTATGCGGAAACATATCCAGCATAGCCACGCGCGCCAGGGTATACCCTGACGACATCAACGCTTGGCTATCCCTAGCAAGTGTTGAGGGATTACAAGACACATAGACGATACGCCGGGGCGACCAGGCGGCAATCCGTGACATGACGCCCAGGGCTCCGGCACGTGCCGGATCAAGCAATATTTTATCAAATCCCTGGTGGTACCAAGGCTGTGTTGACACGTCCTCTTCCAAATTTGCCTGAAAGAAAAGTGCATTGTTCAGTAAATTACGTTGAGCATTATATTGCCCATTCGCCACCAGCGCCGCAACCCCTTCCACGCCGATAACCTGGGCGCAGCGTTTGGCCAGCGGCAGGGTAAAATTGCCCATGCCGCAAAACAAATCCAGTACCCGTTCGCCAGCCTGTGGTGCCAGCCATTCCAGCGCCAAGTCCACCATTTGCCGATTAACCTCGGCATTCACCTGAATAAAATCCCGTGGACTGAACTGTAGTCGCAAATCGTCAATATAGTACACCGGCGGCTCACCCTGTAGGCATTCCATGGCATCACCGTCGGTCGCCAGCCACAACATTGCCCGCTGCGCCTCGGCAAACGCCAGCAGGCGCGCGCGATCGGCGCTGCTCAAGGCATCCAGGTGGCGCAGAATCACCAGCGGCCCATTATCCGCCATCACCAATTCCACGTGTCCCAGGCGCTTCACCGCCGCCAGACCGGACAGGCAATTTTTTAGCGGCACCAGCAGTTGCTCCAGTTCCGTACGCAAAATAGGGCAACAGGTGATATCCACCACCTCGCTGGATTTAGCCTGACGATAGCCCATCGCCAGGCCTCGGTTTTTCTGCCGATAGTCCAGTGCTAGGCGCGCCCGCCGTCGGTAACCGTAGCCCGCGCCGCCAACGATATCAACACTATCGATGACCGCGCCGGTATCCCGTACCAGCAGTTTTTGCAACGTGGCGGCTTTACTGCTTTGTTGCAGTGCCTGCGCGATATGCTGCTGCTGGCAGCCACCGCATTCATTATAGTGCGGACAACGGGGTGTTACCCGCTGCGGGCTGTCATTTAGCCGTTTAGTGACCCGTGCGCGGCTAAATTGGCGCTTATCCTCGGTGATGCGCACCTGAGCGCTTTCGCCGGGCAACAGGTTGGCGACAAACACGGTTTTACCTGCGAAACGTGCCACACCTTGGCCGAAATTATCTAAATCATGGCAGGTTACACTAAGGGTTTGCTGTGTCGCCACGCGACGGTTTGCAGAGTAGAATTGCGCCATAATTGTTTAAACGGGTTTCCAGGAGATCCGGTTTACTATTCTCCCATATCGGAACGCTATGACCAAATACAGCTTGCGCGCAAGGATGATGATACTGATTTTGGCCCCGACGTTATTGATCGGTCTACTGCTTAGCGCATTTTTCGTGGTTCATCGCTATCACGAGTTACAAAACCAGGTGGTGAGTGCCGGCGCGAGTATTATCGACCCTCTGGCGATGGCAAGCGTTAACGGGATGACATTGCATAACCGGGATTCGGTGCGACAGTTGGTTAACCTACTGCACCGCCATCATTCAAATATCGTGCGTTCCATCAACGTGTTTGACGCCAATAATCAGCTGTTTGTTTCCTCGAACTATCACCAGAATATCCGCCAGTTGCAGCTTCCCGCCGGCAGCCCTCTCCCCCAAAAGATGACACTGGAGTATCAGGGCGGCGCGTTGATTATGCGCACGCCAATCGTTTCCGAGGATGATTTACCTTCCGCGGGGAATCAGACCGCCACCCTGGCCCCACTAGGTTACATCACCCTAGAACTCAATCTGGATTCGGTGCGGGTACAGCAATATGAAGCGGCATTGGTCTCGACCTTACTTCTGTTGTTGTGTCTGTGCATCGCCATGTTGTTCGCCTATCGCCTGATGCGCGATGTGACCGGCCCCATCCGCAATATGGTCAATACCGTTGACCGCATCCGCCGCGGCCAACTTGATAGCCGGGTAGAAGGTTATATGCTTGGCGAGCTGGCTATGTTGAAAAATGGCATTAACTCGATGGCCGTGTCACTGGCAGCCTATCATGAAGAGATGCAGCAAAATATTGATCAGGCCACGTCAGATCTGCGGGAAACCCTTGAACAGATGGAGATTCAAAATGTTGAATTGGATCTGGCGAAAAAACGTGCCCAGGAAGCGGTACGTATTAAGTCCGAATTCCTGGCCAACATGTCTCATGAACTGCGCACACCACTTAATGGGGTGATCGGCTTCACTCGGCAGACCCTCAAGACCTCACTATCGCCCACCCAGCGCGATTATTTACACACCATTGAACGCTCTGGAACCACTCTGCTGGATATCATTAACGACGTGCTGGACTTTTCCAAACTGGAAGCGGGAAAATTGATGTTAGAAGCCATCCCCTTCGCGTTGCGCAGCACATTTGATGATGTGATTGTCTTATTGGCGCAAACCGCCCATGAAAAAGGTTTGGAAATCACCCTCGACGTCCAGCAGGACGTCCCCGATCGGGTGATCGGCGACCCGTTGCGCCTGCAGCAGGTGATGACCAATCTGTTGGGCAACGCGATTAAGTTTACCGAACAGGGCAATATTGATATTCGTATCGAAAAGCACAGCGCGGACCATCACCAGATGGAATTGGAAATGCAGATCCATGATACGGGTATCGGCATCGCCGAAGATCAGCAATCGCAGCTTTTCCAGGCATTTCGCCAAGCGGATGCCAGCATTACCCGCAGCCACGGAGGTACCGGTCTGGGTTTGGTGATCACCCAAAAGCTGGTTAAGGAAATGGGGGGGTCTATCAGCTTTCGCAGTGAAAAAAATTGCGGGTCGTCGTTCTGGTTTCAGATTCCGCTGCAGATCGACGGTGGCGCGGATGATGTTCCACCCGCGTATCAACACCTACGCACTAAACGGATGGCTTTGGTCGAACATAATCCTGCTGCCGCGCAGGCGACGCTGAATATATTGGCAGCCACACCATTAATGGTCAGTTTCAGTCCCACCCTTGAGCAGTTGCCAGCAGAACGTTTTGATTTTTTGTTGCTCGGCAAACCCGTCACCCAACGCCTTTCACTGATTGATCTTAAGCGCGAACTGGCGCTGGCCGCCCACTATTCCAGTTGCATTATCCTGGTGTTACCCAGTCAGAGTATGGTGGAAGCCGAGCATATTAAACACATGGGGGCCTTTGCCTGCCTGACAAAACCGGTGTCAGCCAACCGTTTACTGCCATTGTTAAACCCGCAGCCGCACGGGCCTGTCCTGCGACCGACGACATCATCGCCACGCTTAGCCCTGCGGGTGATGGCGGTAGATGATAATCCCGCTAACCTCAAGCTGATCGGCGCGCTGCTGCAAGAGCAGGTCGGGCAAACAATTTTATGTGCCAACGCACGTGAGGCGCTGGCCTACGCCGGCCAGCATTCAGTGGACATTATTTTGATGGATATCCAAATGCCGGAGATCGACGGGCTGCGTGCGTCTGAATTGATTCGGCAACTGCCCGGTCATGCCCATACGCCCATCGTTGCGGTCACCGCCCATAGCGTGGGCAACCAACAAGAGAAGCTGCAAGCCGCGGGCATGGATGATTATTTGGCCAAACCCATTGATGAGCAAATGCTGCGGCGTTTGTTGACACGTTATTGCCATCACGCCGGCGCGACAGACGCGATGATGGACAGCACGCTGGATTGGCCATTGGCGCTGCGCCAGGCGGCGAACAAACCGGAACTGGCGCAAGATCTGCTCACCATGCTAATTGCGTTTCTGCCCGAGGTAAAACAACGGATAGTGGCTATCCTGAACGGCGGCGCCGATGAGCACATTGGCGCATTAATCCACAAACTGCATGGCAGTTGCAGCTACAGTGGCGTACCCAAGCTCAAGCGCTTGTGTGCGGATATCGAAGGTCAACTGCGTGCTGGCTCAGCAGTGGTTGACCTGGAACCGGAATGGCTGGAAATGCTCGATGAGTTCGACAATGTAGCGCTGGCTTCGGCGCCTTTTATCAAACGTTAATTCATGTCCTGAGCCAATTTGATGGTGGCGGCAATGTTTCTGGCAGTCATACGCACGTTGCGCGCTGCGTTTTCCAGTGCCTCATCGAGCGTACAAATTTCATACAGCACGCTGAATACCGCGTCAATACCGTGCTGATGCACGACGCCGACATCGTCGGTCAGGCTGCCAGCAATCCCGATGACCGGCTTATTGTAGCGTTTAGCCACCAGCGCCACACCAATCGGCACCTTGCCGTGGATGGTCTGGCTATCGATGCGCCCTTCACCGGTGATCACCAGGGTCGCGTCGCGTACGATGGCGTCCAGTCCCAACGCTTCGGTGACGATTTCAATGCCTTTGCGCAGTTGTGCACCACAGAACGCCTGTAAACCGGCACCCATGCCGCCGGCCGCGCCAGCCCCGGGGATATGTTCGACATCTTTATCCAGATCGCGCTTGATAATGGCTGCATAATGCTTGAGGCCCGCATCCAATAGTGTGATCATGTCAGGCGTAGCGCCTTTCTGCGGTCCAAAGATAGCGCTAGCCCCTTCATCGCCGGTCAGGGGATTCGTCACATCGCAGGCCACTTCGAAACGGCATTGTGCAATACGCGGATCCAACTGACTAATGTCAATGCGCGCCAGTTTGCTCAATTCGCCGCCGCCATAACCGATTTGCCGTCCCTGGTGGTCCAGCAGTTTGCCGCCCAGCGCTTGCACCATGCCCGCGCCGCCATCATTCGTCGCGCTGCCACCAATGCCGATAATGCAATGTTTCACACCATAATCCAGAGCGGAGCGAACCAGTTCACCAGTACCAAAGGAGGTGGTAAGCAACGGATTACGATCGCAGGCTCGCACCATCTCCAGCCCGCTGGCGGCGGCCATTTCAATAAATGCGGTTTGCTTATCCCCAGACAAGCCGAAAAAACCGTCAACCTGGTCGCCCAATGGTCCGGTCACCCGAACGTTGACAATTTCACCCTGCGTCGCTGCCACCATAGCCTCCACGGTTCCTTCACCGCCATCAGCCACCGGTAATTTAACGTAATGGGCATCGGGAAACACGTCACGAAATCCCTGTTCAATCTGCGTTGCGACTTCCAAAGCAGATAAACTCTCTTTGTAAGAATCCGGTGCTATTACTATTTTCATAGACTACCTGCGTCTGTTGAGCTGAGCTGGCGGAATCATGATTCCCCCGCCTCATTGGGCGCCGTATTGGCACCCGACCAATTTATCGCCGCTTAACTTCAACTTTAGCAAGTTTTTCATAATAGCAGGCCAGTGCACTGTGATCCGCGTTGCCTAAATCGTCTTGCTTGAGGGATTGCATCATCTCCATAACCGCAGCGGTTAACGGTAATTGCGCACCTACGCCATGTGAGGTATCCAGCGCGTTGGCCAAATCCTTAATATGCAGATCGATACGGAAACCTGGCTTGAAGTTGCGATCAAGTACCATCGGCGCCTTGGCTTCAAGTACTGTGCTACCGGCCAATCCACCACGGATCGCCTGAAATACCAGTTCAGGATCCACGCCGGCTTTGGTGGCCAGGACCAAGGCTTCTGACATAGCCGCTATATTCAGCGCCACGATAACCTGGTTAGCCAACTTGGTCACATTGCCGGCACCGATATCGCCGGTATGTACCACCGACCCAGCCATGGTTTTCAGCATGTCATAATATTTGTCGAATAGCGCCTTATCACCACCGACCATCACCGATAAGGTACCGTCGATAGCTTTAGGTTCGCCGCCGCTGACCGGGGCATCCAGCATAGCGATGTTTTTTTCCGCCAATGCTGCAGCAATTTCGCGGCTGGCTAAAGGCGCAATCGAGCTCATATCGATAAGCACCGTGCCGGGTTTGGCACCGTCAATCAGGCCATTTTCGCCCAGGGCGACGTCTTTAACGTGCGGGGAGTTGGGCAGCATGGTGATGATAACGTCGACTTGTTCGGCAACCGCCTTCGCCGTTGGGGCAGCGGTGGCGCCAGCGGCCACCAGTTCGGCAACCGATTCAGTATTGCGATCCATCACCACCAGTGAGTAGCCCGCTTTCAACAGGTTCTTACTCATTGGTTTTCCCATAATACCTAAGCCAATAAATCCAATTTTCATTACTATGACCTCTTAACATGCTGTGTAGGAGACACGACGCGCACCGCGCGCCGACTCGGTTATTTTTTAAATTTGTCGCTCAGTGCCTGGGTGCCGCCGCGGAATACGCCTAAATCGCTGCCCACCGCCACAAAACCCGCCCCCCATTCCAGATAACGGCGCGCGTCGGCTTCCACCGGCGCCAGGATGCCGCTGGGTTTGCCATGGGCTTTGGCGCGGTCGAAAATATGACGGATCACACGTTGCACGTCCGGATGGTTTGGCTGGCCCAAATAACCCAAGGCCGCCGAGAGATCGCCAGGACCGACAAAAATGCCGTCAACACCGTCTACAGCAGCGATCACGTCGATATTGTCAACGCCTTGCTGGCTTTCGATCTGCACCAGTACCGTGATGTTGTCGTTAATGGTGTTGAAATAATCCACTACCGTGCCGAAGTTGTTCGAACGATGCGAGACCGAAACGCCGCGGATACCGGCAGGCGGGTAGCGAGTGGAAGCGACTGCGCGCAGTGCCTGCTCTTGTGTTTCAATAAAAGGAATCAGAAAATTATAAAACCCGATATCCAGCAGACGTTTGATGATCACCGGCTCATTGGTCGGCGGACGGACCACCGGTGCGCTATGGCTTCCTTTTAGCGCCATCAACTGCGGCACAAAGGTGGTGATATCATTGGGCGCGTGTTCGCCGTCCAATACCAGCCAGTCAAATCCCGCCAAACCCAGCACTTCCGTGGTGATCGGGTTTGCCAATGCGCACCAGCAACCGATCTGGGTTTCACCCTTAAGCAGGTTTTGACGAAAACGGTTTGGCAGTAGTGGAGTAGTCATAATTTACCTCTATGCAATAAAACAACATGTTAGCGGGCCGCCACGTGCAGCCCGGCGCGATCAGGCTTTCACCAGCACCAGTCGTTTGATGTCGCCGACCACCACCAGGTAGCACAGCATGGCCGCCAGGGCCGAACAGCCGACGAAAACCAGCGCGGTGTTAAATGAATGCAGTTCTTTAACCATATAACCAATTGCCAGCGGGGTGACAATGGAAGCAACGTTACCAAACACGTTGAAAATCGCACCGCACAAGCCAACAGCTTCTTTAGGGGCAATATCGGAGATAACCGGCCAACCCAGCGCACCGAACCCTTTACCAAAGAACGCCAGAGCCATCAGCGCCACCACGATCACAGTATTGTCAGTGTAGTTGCACATGATAATGCTGGTGGCCAACAACATGCCAACCACAATGGGGATCTTACGCGCCACGGTAAGTGAAAATCCGCTTTTAACCAGAAAGTCGGATACCACACCGCCCAATACACCGCCGACAAAACCGCACAGTGCCGGGATGGCTGCCACCAGACCCACTTTCAGAATCGACATGCCTTTATCGTGCACCAGGTAAATCGGGAACCAGGTGAGGAAGAACCAGGTAATGCTGTTAATAAAATATTGGCCGAGGAATACACCGAGCATCATGCGGCTACTCAGCATTTGCTTAACGTAGCTCCATTTTGGTCCGTCTTTTTTCTTCCCGGTGGTACTCGGGGTATCCATATCAACCACAGCACCGCCAGCGGTAATATAGTCCAGCTCATCTTGCGAAACGCTCGGATGTTTATTGGGGTTATGCAGGTATTTCACCCAGGCAATCGTCAGCCCGAAACCAATGACGCCCATCACGGTGAACACATGTTCCCAGCCCCAGGCATAGGTCAACCAGCCGAGCAACGGGGAAAAGATCGCCAGTGAAAAGTACTGTGCCGAGTTAAAGATGGCCGATGCGGTGCCACGCTCTATTGTCGGGAACCAGGCGGCTACGATCCTGGCGTTGGCCGGGAAGGACGGTGCCTCGGAAAAACCCAGCATGAAGCGCAGGATAAACAGGGTCATCGCGCCATAGGCCAGGGGAAACCAGCCCACAAAACCTTGTAGTAAAGTGAAAAGCGACCAAAAGAACAAACTACAGGTATAAACTCGTTTTGAACCAAACCGATCCAGCAACCAGCCCCCGGGAATTTGCATCACCAAATAGGCCCAGCCAAACGCCGAGAAAATCTGCCCCATCTGGCCAGCATCCAGTCCCAAATCTTTGGCAACACTGCTACCGGCAATGGACAATGTCGCCCGGTCGGCATAATTAACCGCAGTAACCAGGAATATAATTAATAAAATTACATAACGGACATGCGTTTTGGTTCTTGTAGAAATTAGAGGTTTTGTCACGCTCATTTTATATACTCTACTAGGACGGTAGGCTACTTACAGCACAAAATCCGGCTAATGGGTTTGCGCCACGTTTCGGTATAATAAGTTAATAAATACGACTAATAGGTTTTTCAGTCACTGGTGGTACGATCTAGGTTTTATCCCAGCGACACCGATAGTATAAAAACCATCACTTAAAATAACACTGTGCAAAAGCATAATTATTAAATGTTTTATGACTGTTTTTTTAGACATACGCACATCAAAGCACGACCTATGTCACGTTATTTTTTGGCGGGGGTTTTGATCGCGGAATGCAGTGATACTCATCACATTTTATATGGCATATGCTCATTTTATTAACGTTATAAGTTGCTAAAAATAGTCATACGCACAATGAGTCGGCGATGGTTTGCGCTTATAATGTCCCCATCACCCGTATTGTTATAACCGATAGATTTCGATGACGGGTATAAAAACATCTGGTTAGTATTTGCGGAGAAGTCTATGTCATCAATCATTACTAATGCGGAAAAAGCATTGTATATTAAGGTTCACAGCAGCGACAACGTCGCGATTATTGTGAACAATAATGGTTTACCCGCCGGAAGCCAATTCCCAGACGGCTTGACGCTCATTGAGCATGTTCCCCAAGGACATAAGGTGGCATTACAGGATATCGCCAAGGACGGTGACATCGTGCGTTATGGTGAAGTGATTGGTTATGCCGTGCGCGATATCAAACAAGGCAGTTGGATCGATGAATCCCTGGTGGTGATGCCGTCGGCCCCGCCTTTGGAAACCCTGCCATTAGCCACCAAGGTACCCCAACCTTTGCCCCCGCTGGAAGGTTACACCTTTGAAGGTTATCGCAATGCTGACGGCAGCGTCGGCACCAAAAACCTGTTGGGTATCACCACTAGCGTGCATTGCGTCGCCGGGGTGGTTGATTTTGTCGTTAAACTGATCGAACGTGATCTGTTGCCTAAATACCCGAACGTGGACGGCGTGGTGGGCCTGAACCATCTTTACGGTTGTGGTGTGGCCATCAATGCTCCCGCCGCAGTGGTACCTATTCGCACCATCCATAACATCGCTTTAAATCCTAATTTTGGCGGCGAAATTATGGTGGTTGGCTTGGGCTGCGAAAAATTACCACCGGAGCGTCTGTTAACCGGCACCGAGGATGACATTCCTATTCAGATGACCCGCCCCGGAGTGAGTATTACCCGTCTGCAAGATGAGAAACATGTGGGCTTTAAGTCCATGGTAGATGACATCCTGGCGGTGGCTGAAGACCATCTGCGCCGCCTGAATGCCCGTCAGCGCCAAACCTGCCCCGCCTCCGATTTGGTGGTGGGTACGCAATGCGGAGGCAGCGACGCATTTTCTGGCGTGACGGCCAATCCGGCGGTGGGTTTTGCCTCAGATCTGCTGGTACGCTGCGGTGCTACGGTGATGTTTTCGGAAGTCACCGAAGTGCGCGACGCCATCCATCTGCTGACGCCACGTGCGGCAAACGAACAGGTGGGACGCCGTTTGCTCGAGGAAATGGCCTGGTATGATGATTATCTTAGTGACGGGAAAACCGATCGCAGTGCCAATACCACGCCAGGTAATAAAAAAGGCGGATTGGCTAATATTGTTGAAAAATCGTTGGGTTCGATTGCCAAATCAGGCTCCAGCGCTATCGTTGAGGTGATCTCCGCTGGACAACGTCCAACCAAAAAGGGGTTGATTTTCGCCGCTACCCCGGCCAGCGACTTTATTTGCGGTACCCAGCAGTTGGCGTCTGGGATCACCGTGCAGGTGTTCACCACTGGACGTGGTACGCCATACGGTCTGGCGGCGGTACCGGTGATCAAAATGGCGACGCGTGATGCGTTAGCCGATCGCTGGTTTGATTTAATGGATATTAACGCCGGGAGTATCGCCACCGGCCAAGCAACCATCGAGGATGTGGGCTGGCAACTGTTTGAGCTGATCCTGGACATCGCCAGCGGCCGCAAAAAAACCTGGTCTGATCAATGGGGTATTCACAACGCCCTGTCCGTCTTCAACCCTGCGCCAGTGACCTGATTCCCGTCGCTAGGCCCTATCGTTTCTTCAGCAAATATGGCCGGACATCCCGGCCTTTTTCCTATTTGACATCCGCAACACCGTCCTTCGGGCGAAACGGGCCAAGGCTGCCCCTGGCCTGCTCGGTTTATGACCTGACCAGCGCCGGGCGCTTATTATCAAAGCGCCAATTGGGTATCAGATATTGCATGGCCATGGCATCATCACGCGCGCCCAAACCATGCTGCTGATAGAGTGCATTGGCCTTCATGACCTGATCCATATCCAGTTCAATGCCCAACCCCGCCTTTTCCGGCACCTTAACTTTACCGCCAACAATGCGCAGCGGTTCACAAGTGAGTCGTTGATCCCCTTCCTGCCAAATCCAGTGGGTATCAATCGCAGTGATGTTCCCTGGTGCAGCCGCAGCGACATGGGTGAACATGGCCAACGAAATATCAAAGTGATTGTTGGAGTGCGATCCCCAGGTCAGTCCCCACTCATCACACAACTGTGCCACCCGAACCGAGCCCTGCATGGTCCAAAAATGCGGGTCGGCCAGGGGAATATCCACTGATTGCAGGGCCAGAGCATGCCCCATTTGCCGCCAGTCGGTGGCAATCATATTCGTGGCGGTAGGCAGACCGGTGGCACGCCGGAATTCGGCCATCACCTCCCGCCCAGAGAAGCCTTGTTCGGCGCCGCAGGGGTCTTCGGCATAGGCCAGTACGCCGCGCAGTTGTTTACCCAGGGCGATAGCTTCAGCCAACGACCAGGCCCCGTTGGGATCGAGGGTAATGCGTGCGTCCGGGAAACGTTTAGCCAGTGCGGTGACCGCCGCGACCTCCTCCTGGCCCGCCAGTACGCCACCTTTTAGCTTAAAATCATTAAAACCATACTTTTCATAAGCTGCTTCAGCCAGGCGCACTACCGCTTCTGGGGTAAGTGCCTTTTCATGGCGCAAGCGATACCAGTCACAGGTCTCACCCTCTTGGCTGCGATAGGCCAGATCAGTCAAGCGCCGATCGCCGATGTAAAACAGGTAGCCCAGCATGTCTACCTCGTCGCGCTGTTGTCCATCCCCTAATAACGCGGCTACCGGCACATCAAGAAATTGCCCCAGCAAATCTAGCATCGCGGCCTCAATACCGGTGACCACATGGATGGTAGTGCGTAAATCAAAGGTCTGCGCGCCACGCCCATCGGCATCCCGGTCGGCGTATTGTCGGCGAACGGCCTGCATAACATTTTTATATTCACCCAACGTCCTACCCACAACCAACGCGGCGGCGTCCTCTAGCGTTTTGCGGATATTTTCCCCACCGGGAATTTCGCCCACGCCCTGGTGACCGCTGTTATCGGTCAGAATCACGATGTTGCGGGTGAAAAAAGGGCTGTGGGCACCACTGAGGTTTAATAACATACTGTCATGGCCAGCGACGGGGATGATGTTCATGCTGGTAATAATCGGGGTCATAATCTTTCCTTGGCTGAATAAGTCCAGGCCGGGAAGTAGCCGGTCGGCAAGATAAAGTCTGTGACCACTATAACCTTGGGTTGAACGCATTACATTATGCAAATGCATAATGCTGTTGGGTTAACCATAGACAAAACACACCCAATGTCCTATTACCATGAATCTTGTCTCAAAATAGAAATGTAAAAACCGGAATAACTATGAGTTTTCTGATAAAAATCGGCAAGGATGTTGAAACCCTTTCTCACATTTTTTCACGTGGATTTTATCACTTTCCGGTTAAACGTTAATGCGGCCATATGCATATATTTACATCCTTATCAGACCATGGAAAAGGATTGCCATAAATAGATATGGATCATATCGGCATGGACTTTAGCCATAAAATAAATTGTTTTATCGCACTTAATTAAGTCATTAGCACAATGTGTTGTTTGGCGATAATATTTATACTTTGCTTGTATTCAGAGTGAATAATCATAAGATGCATTTAAACATGTCAGCGCCACTATGTTGAATTTACAGCATCTTACACATCAGGCAGATAAACAATCATTCCCTAGCCGGGAAGAGGAAATATGGCCGATAACTCTATTAGTATTGCCACTCATAAAACCCTGCGGTGCAGAACAAGGTTTCTCCGGGCGCGAGGTGATGGCGGAGTTCAAACGCGCCACTGGTCTACCGGTAGCAACCAATATGATCGCCACCAACTGGCGTGAACTGTGCCATGCGGTACAACTTAACGCCATTGATATTCCTCTTGCCGATCCACATTTTTGGACCCTACAGGGCGCGATACGTGTTGCACAGTTGTGTGATGAATGGGGCATGACCTGGGGTTGCCATTCCAATAACCATTTTGATATTTCGCTGGCGATGTTTGTGCATGTGGGTGCCGCCGCGCCGGGCAAACCTACCGCGCTCGATACCCATTGGATTTGGCAGGAAGGTGAGCATCTCACTAAGGATCCGCTACAAATTATCGACGGCGCGGTAAAATTGACCGATAAGCCGGGGCTAGGAGTGGACATTGATATGGCACTCGTGGAAAAACAACATGAGCGCTATAAAAGAATGCCTTCTGGCGCGCGCAACGACGCCACAGCAATGCAGTATTTGATTCCGGGCTGGGCCTTTGACCGAAAACGGCCGGCACTCGTGCGTTAGACCTCTGGGGTACGGATTAGCATACCCCGATATCTTCCCGTGCGTGGATGGCAGTACTGGCTTAGCTGTCGGTGGCCAGCTTCATATTGACGCCACAGGCTGCCGCGTAGCGTTTGAGCGTATGATAAGACGCTTTGGTCACGTTACGCTCAAGGCGGTTAATCGCCGGTGGATTGACCCCCATCCGCCGGGCAATCTCAGTTTTGGTGAGACCTGCATTTTCACGCCATTGTGTTAACTGTTCCAGCAGCAGGTCTTCTTCCATCGCCTCTTCATAGGCGGCAATGGCTTGCGGGCTATCCAGCAGACGCTTCATAACCTCGGCATGTTTAATGGCTACGACCTTAGTCATCAGTGAGCTCCTCCAACCGTTGCAATGCGAGCAAAATTTCATTACGCGGCGTTTTTTCGGTTTTTTTGACAAAACAGCGCAGAATGAAGATGCGTTTTCCCTGTTGAAATACAAAAAATGCCCTGGCGATATCAACACCAGAGGCTCGCAGCTCAAACAATCCGTCTTCGACCGGTCTAGTCTGTGGAAAGCGTAAACTATTGCCCCGCTGCTCCAGCAGCGCCAGCAGCGCCAGCAGCGCCAGCAGACGAGCCATTTTACCACGCAGCGTAGCAGGTAACTCGGCAAGCTCCCGCACCGCGTCCGGATGGTAAAGTAAATCGAACATACAACCTCCTTGTCAAGACGCTTATATTATCTCAAACAAAAACTTTCCTCAAGAGTGAATATTTCCCTGTAGGCTAATAAATGCTGTACTAATCATTCCCCATACATCCTCGCACCTGCGTGGGCTACGCTTCATCATCCAATTGCAAGGCGATATACAGCAGCAGGCGATCGTCAAAATTGGACAAATCCAGGCCGGTCATTTCTGAGATGCGGTTCAGACGGTATTCCAGCGTGTTGCGGTGGATAAACAATGCCTTAGACGTCGGCGTGGGTTGAACATTATGGCGAAACCAGGCAATTAGCGTACGCCGGAGCAAGCCGTTATTATCCATGGCTTTTAGCTTTGCCAGCGGACGCACCAGTTCACTGGCCTGCCAACCGCCGCGTAAACTGTCAAGCAGCACCGGCAGCATCAGATCAGGATAAAAATATCGACGCTGTTCGGGTAGGCGCTGTTTACCTACCGACATGGTAGTGCGGGCCGTACGCCAGGATCGCGCGATACCGCCGGCACCAGGAAAATAGTTGCCTAGGGCGATACGCACCCGAAGACGGCTGCTTTCGTTCATGCGGGAAAACAGGGTATCCACCCGACGACGATGCTCCTCAGCATCCCAGCGGCCATGGCTATTAAGCGCCGGTTTTAGCACCACCATCTCCGTGAGCGATACAATCGCTATCAGGTTATCCCGCTCCGGGGTGGTCAGCAGCGTCTGTAGTTGCTGCAACTCCACCATGGCGCTATCAACGCCTAACTGGCCACTATCCACTTCCACCACCGCAGCCACCCGCGGTTGATTAATATCAATGCCTAGGCGCTGAGCCCATTCAATCAACGCCGGGGTCACTTCCTCGGCACGGATTAAATTGAGCACCAATTCTTCACGCAGACGGCTATCCTGGGCCAGCATATGCAGTAAACGAGCCTGTTCAAGCATCATTTCCGCCGTCATACAGACCAGTTCACCATACTGCCTGAGCTGGCTTGGATTACCGGTCAGTCCGATAACACCCACAATATTGCCATCTATTTTAAGCGGCAAATTGATGCCCGGACGGACGCCGTGGAGGTGACGGGCTACGCCATCGTCAATATCCACCACCCGTGCCTGGGATAACGCCAACAACGCGCCTTCGTGCAATTCACCGACACGTTCTTCATCGCCACTGCCGATAATCCGGCCCCTGGCGTCCATTACGTTGATATTGCTGTCGATGATCTGCATGGTCCTTGCCACAATGTCTTGTGCCAACTTCGCATCAAGATGATACGTAGCCATCCTCACCCCCGGTCCATTAAGCCCTTTGCCCTATTGTATACGGGCGGTTAGGCTCATACATTGTGCAGATGCACAAACAGAAACCTTATGCACAAAATTTGTGGGGGATATCACAAATATCTACATAATTCGCGTGACAGAAATACCAACACACCGCTTCCAACGTGAAGTATGACGGGTATAAAAACCGAAAAACGGCGCCATAAAGACGCCGCCTATGCGATGCAACAAACCCGACCGGGGAAAATGGCCGGAGGGAAAGGTTACTGCGCTAGCAGGTATAGCGTAGTGTCGCCACGCTGTACGTTTAATGCCAGCACCGAGGGTTTAGTCTCGATAATTTTACGTAGCTCGGCCAGATCCTGTACTGGCTGCTGATTAACACCCAGGATGATATCGTCTTTTTTCAGGCCGATGCGCGCCGCCGTGCTGCCGGCTTTGACATTGTCTACCTTAACACCCTTGGGATCGCTGTTATTACTCAACTCGGCGCCTTCGATACCGGTAAAGACAAAACCTGAATCCACTTGCGATTGAGTGCTTTGTTCAAGGGTGACATCCACCGTCACGGGTTTGCCTTCGCGCAACAGGCCAAGTGTCACCTTGGTGCCTACCGGCTTGGAGCTGACCTCAGCGCGGAATGCAGCAAAACTGCTGATAGCACGCCCATTCAAGGAAACGATAACGTCCCCGGCCTTGACGCCGGCCTTGGCCGCGGCGGATTTTGGCAAGACCTGACTGACAAACGCGCCGCGCTGGGCATCGACATTCATCGCCTTGGCCAACTCTGGATTCAACTCGGTGCCCAAGATGCCAATTTCACCGCGTCTTACCTGACCATATTCGATCATTTGCGCCGTCAGATTTTTCACCATGTTGCTGGGAATGGCAAAACCAATGCCGATATTGCCACCGTCCGGCGCGAGTATTGCGGTATTAATACCGATCAGCTCACCATTAAGATTTACCAGCGCCCCGCCTGAGTTGCCCCGATTGATGGCGGCATCGGTTTGAATAAAGTTTTCGTAGTTTTCAACGTTAAGCCCGCTGCGTCCCAGCGCGGAGACAATCCCTGAGGTCGCGGTTTCACCCAACCCGTAAGGATTGCCGATGGCTACGGTATAATCCCCTACCCGCAGTTGATCCGAATCAGCCATCTTGATGGCAGTCAGGTTTTTAAAATTGATCAACTGTACTAAAGCAATATCGGAGCGGGGGTCTTTGCCGATAATTTTGGCATCGAAGCGACGACCATCATTGAGTTGGACCTGGATTTTGGTGGCATCTTTAACCACATGGTTATTGGTGACGACATACCCCTTCTGAGCATCAATAATCACCCCGGCACCCAGTGCCATGAATTTCTCTTGGGTTGGCGGAGTATTGTCTTCACCGGCACCACCGTTTTGACACAACGGCGAGGCTTGGAATGGCGACCCCTCCTGACACAGCGGCGAATTGTCGCCAAAGAATTGCTGCAATTGGTTTGGCACCCGCGATGATGCGGGTACTGAGGTACTGCCCTCGACACTAATACTGACCACCGACGGCATCACCTTTGCCAGCATAGGGGCCAGACTGGGGAGTGGCTGGTTGGTAGCCGCGGTGGGTACCGCAGAAGCAGTTTCCGCCGCTAAGGTGGATACCGGAAACAGCGCCAGACTTAAACTAAATGCCAGTGCGCTTAGGGCCAAATTTGTGTTTTTCATCTAGTGTTGTCTCTATTGTGAATATCAGATAAGGATGCAGACCATTGCTGTGGCCATATATGTGAGATATATGAAATAACCTAAAGTTCAGCGTCATAAAAACGTCAATAGTAAATAATTATTGGGCCCATTTACAAATCCCTACTTTATTACCTATGCCACTGACAACGTGGCAACGTGGCAACGTGGCAACGTGGCAACGTGAAGTATGACGGGTATACCCTAAATAATTCGCGTGGCAGCAAGGCGGCAACGCAGCGAATTCCCAGGAGCTTACTCAAGTAAAAGACTGGAATGAGCGAGGACAGCCAACGCAGCTGCAACGTGAAGTATGACGGGTATATCATTCTGCGGCCATCAAACGCCTATATTCATCCCACGCATACAGATCGGTCATTCCACTAATATAGTCTTGAATTAAACGTACGCGATAATAAAATTCCATCATTGGCTGTTGGCGTTGCGGATAATGGCTTAAATCAGCCACCGCTTCACCATAGGCTAGGCGATGTTTCATGGATAATTTATGAAACAATCGGGTGGGGATCATATAGTCACGATGAAAATCCTGTGTCGCTAGCTCACGAAATGCCTCTAGCGGCATGTCCAGTAAGGGACTATAAATTTCAAGTAAGCCGTTTATCACCCGATAGCCTTGTAATTCAAGCTGTTCAACTTCCGGATGGTTGAAAACATGTTTAAACGCCACCGCCTTGAATATTTTTAGCAATCGATAAGCAGGACTTGAGTCTTCGAGCAGCGCCTGATTAAAACAGCCATCAAATACCGGGGCCAGGTTATCTAAAAACCGTTGTGCTGCATGGGGTACCAGACATGCTACGGTATTGACTCGTAAATGCATAAAGAATTGGTCACCACTGCGCAATCCTTGGTTGCGTTTAATCTTTTCATATACCGTCACGACCACCCGTTGGAAAAGGTCACCGGTCTCCACGTTACCCCATTCATCGCGCAGATAATGATAGAGCTGTTCAACGGTGAAGATTTTTTTTTCCACGGCGTCTTCCAGATCGGCAATACAGTAGGATATATCGTCGGCAGCTTCCATAATATAGGTCAGGGGAAAACGATGAAATTCGCCCAGTCCAAGTTGCTCGCGCAATGTTTTGACATACTCTTCCTCTGCCAGATAGTAGCCCGGTTTTTTCATCAGATAGCTGAAATCGGCCGGCACTTGGCCTTGCCAATAGGCCGGTCGGGTATATTTCAAGATACATCCAACCTGGGCGTAGGTCAGGTTAAGTTTTAGCAGGCTATGCACCATACGTATCGCCTGGGCATTGCCTTCAAAATGGCATAAATCGAGTCGGATGCGGCTGCGCAGGGCATTATTGTCATCTTCCCCGGCGCGCAGACGCAGGATCTCCACGCGGCATCGGTCATTGCCCTGGGCTTCATTGCCAAGGCCCGCGATATCCAAGCGCTGGCTGAACCAGTCATTGATCGCTGCCTCGCCGAAATGGCCAAATGGCGGGTTGCCAATATCGTGCATCAAGCAGGCCATTTCCACTATGCTCTCAAAAGGGGCTTCCAGTTGCGCTAAGCCGAGCGGTACAATTCTTTGTTCGCGTTTTAGCTGGTGGAACACCTCTTTGACAATATGCCGCCCGACCTGCTGGACTTCCATGGAGTGGGTAAGGCGCGAGCGTACTGCGGCATTGCGTTCTAAGGGAAAGACTTGGGTTTTTTGCTGCAGACGGCGGATGGCGGCGGAATTGATGATACGTCCGCGATCGCTTTCAAATTGGCGGATCACGCTATATTCGTCCGTTGCGGTGATAGGGGAACTGAATGGGCGCTGAAAACTGATTTTTTTACTAAAGTCGATTGCGGACATCATGATCCCCGGATTAATTTCCCTGAGTACTGTGATACCCATACCCAAGGCTAAATGCAACCCTGGCGGTAATTATTTCCAGCCGTCAGGCGTGATAGACTATTCAGGTATGCCCACTGAGGCCGGTGTAAATCCGTCATATTGATGGTCGCGGCACGAAAAGTGGCCAGTCTCGCCGTTGACGGCGGGAGCCGTCACATTACCCCTTCTTAATGACCAAAAGGATAACCACATGAGAGTAGGCATTATCGGCGCAATGGAACAAGAGGTCGCCCTGCTACGTGATCAAATTAAAGACCGGACTACCTGGCAGCAGGCGGGATGCGAAATATACAGCGGCACCTTGCAGGGCATTGACGTAGCGCTGGTGAAATCCGGCATTGGCAAGGTTTCCGCCGCCCTGAGCACCACGTTGCTGCTGGATCATTTCCATCCCGATAAGGTGATCAATACCGGTTCCGCTGGCGGTCTGGATCCGTTGCTCAAGGTGGGGGATATCGTGGTGTCTTCCGAGGCACGCTATCATGATGTAGACGTGACGGCCTTTGGTTATGTGCCTGGACAAATGGCGCAGTGCCCCGCCGCATTTGTGGCGGATCAGGCGTTGGTCGCGCTGGCGGAACGTTGCATCGCCGAGTTGGAGCAGCATGCGGTACGCGGCCTGGTGGTCAGCGGCGACGCCTTTATCAACGGCGCGCAGCCACTTGAGCATATCCGGACCACCTTTCCCCAGGCGATTGCGGTAGAGATGGAAGCGACTGCCATTGCCCACGTATGCCATCAGTTTGGCGTGCCATTTGTGGTCGTGCGCGCCATTTCCGATGTGGCGGATCAAACATCCCATTTGAGTTTTGACGAATTTTTAGCCGTCGCAGCCACACAATCCAGTCGCCTGGTGGAAGCGATGCTGCACTCCCTGGCCGGACAGCGCCAATAATGCCGGCAGCGGGTTGGTGGGTAGGCATAAGACTGTTGCGTGCCATCGTCTTGTTGCTGGGCTTGAGTACGCTGCCAGTCGATGCCGCTACCCGGGTGATAAGCCTGGCACCGCACATTACCGAACTGGCCTATGCGGCGGGGATGGGGGACGTTTTGGTGGCGGCCAGCGCCTGGTCAGATTATCCACCGGCCGCGCGGCGGTTGGAGCACGTCGCCTCTTGGCAGGGCATCAATGTGGAGCGGATACTGGCGTTAAAACCGGATCTGATCTTGGCCTGGCGCGGAGGCAATCCGCAGCGCCAACTGGACCAACTGGCGACCTTCGGCATTCCCATTGTTTATATTGACCCACTCAGTATCGATGACTTGCCCCGCGCCCTTGATAACCTGGCCCGTTTCAGTCCGCATCCCGAGCTGGCGCATCAGGCCGCGCGCGACATAAAACAGCAGATTGTCGATTTAAAACAGCGCTATGCCAGCAATCCCCCTACTCGGGTATTTTTGCAGTTCGGCACCCAGCCTTTGTTTACCGCCGGGCCAAACACCTTGCAAAGCCAGGTGCTTAGCCTGTGCGGCGCACGTAATATTTTTGCCGATAGCCCGGTACCCTGGCCGCAGATTGGCCGTGAGCAGGTGCTGATTCGCCGGCCTCAGCTCATTGTGATTGCCGGCGGCGATGCCCGCATCGCCGTCATCCAACATTTTTGGCACCCTCAGTTGTCGGTGCCAGTGATTGCCCTGAATGAAGATTGGTTTAATCGCAGCGGCCCGCGTATCCTTCTGGCGGCGGCAAAATTGTGCCGCGAACTGGCGGCTATGCCAACGACTGGGGTTAAGTGATGTTGGGCTTTCTTGATATATTGGGCACGGCAGTATTTGCCGTTTCCGGGGTGTTGCTGGCGGGCAAGCTGCGCATGGATCCCTTCGGCGTGCTAGTACTGGGTGTTGTGACCGCCGTGGGTGGCGGCACCATCCGGGATATGGCATTGAACCACGGTCCGGTGTTCTGGGTTGCTGATCCCACCGATCTGGTGGTGGCGATGATAACCTGCTTCGTCACCATAATGGTGATAAGACAACCGCGCCGATTGCCACCCTGGATACTGCCGGTGCTGGACGCCATCGGGCTGGCGGTATTTGTCGGTATCGGCGTAAACAAAGCCTTTGCCAGCGGCACCGGCCCGCTGATTGCCATCTGCATGGGGGTGATTACCGGTGTGGGCGGCGGCATGATTCGCGACGTGCTGGCGCGGGAAATTCCAATGATCCTGCGCACCGAGGTCTATGCCACTGCGTGTATTATCGGCGGTATCGTGCACGCCACCGCGTTTCATACTTTCCATATTGACGCGCAGCATGCCGCTATCCTTGGCATGGCCATTACCCTGGGTATTCGGCTGGCGGCCATTCGCTGGCATCTGAAATTACCAACATTTGAGCTGTGACTCGCGTAATGGCAGATGGCCTGCGTGTAGCCCACAGGCAAAAAAAAACCGCTGCGCATTGGCCGCACCGGAATTTTTGCCATGGGTCATCGGTGTTCAGACACTAAATGACGATCCGCAGCCGCAGGTAGTTTTGGCGTTCGGGTTGGTGACAACAAAACGCGAACCCTCTAGCCCCTCGGTATAGTCCACCGACCCGCCGATCAGATACTGCAGGCTCATGGGATCCACTACCAGCGCCACGCCCTGTTTTTCAATGGTCAAGTCGTCTTCATTGATTTTATCATCGAAAGTGAAGCCATACTGAAAACCACTACAGCCGCCGCCGGTGATATAAACCCGTAATTTGAGGTTGGGATTTTCCTCCTCAGAAATCAGGTTTTTCACTTTTTTTGCCGCTGAATCGGTAAATTGTAAAGGCAATGTCGCCGTTTCACTCATTATCTACTCCCACCAAAATCATCAAGGGTATTCCCCGTCATACTTCACGTCGCAGCTGCGTTGGTTTTCCTGTCACGCGAATTATTCGGGGTATACAGCCCAGCGTGAAACTTCATTATCCGCTAGCTTAGCATAGCGTACAAGTATTGCGCATTCAGGATAGTTTGTTTACCGCCTCGTGCGGTTGGCACTCTTTATCCTGTTTCTTCTCCTGGTCCTCCAGGTTCTCCTGGCGTTGTAAGGTACGGGCCAGGATAGACGAGTAGAGTGGTTTGCCACCGAGGAACTGCGCTAGCAGCGTCGCACCAAGGCAGGTAATGATCATCGGCAGGATCAACTGATAGTTATCGGTCATTTCCAGCACCAGGACAATACCGGTCAGCGGTGCACGTACCGATGCGGCAAAGAGTGCCCCCATACCGGCAATAGCAAAAGTTGCTGGCTGTAACCCATAGTGAGGAAACATGGCGCTACCCGCCATGCCAAAGGCGGTACCAAGTAGGGTGCCGAGCGCCAGCATCGGCGCGAAAATGCCCCCCGGCGCGCCGGAGCCGAAACACAGCAACGTCGTGGCCATGCGAGCAATAAAAATAAACAGCAGAGAACCCGCAGTAAAATGACCCGCCGCCGCTAAGGGGATAAGGCTAAATCCCCCTCCCGCAGCCTCGGGCTCAATCAGGCCCAGTACACCACACAGGCCGCCGAGCAGACCGCCGATCAGCACCCATTTACCGAGCCGGCCGCCGTGCAGACGAAAAAACATATCCTGAGTCATAAAAATCAGCCGGTTAAACATCACACCGACGACACCAAACAACATCCCCAGGACCAAATAGAGCCACAGCGTATCGATCGGCGCACCGGCCAATCGACCCACTTCAATCACCGCACGATCGCCGTTGCACAGACGAAACACAATGCTCGACATAATGACGCCGATAAACACGGCCTTCACTGAAATCAGGTTATAGCGGAACTGCGGTCGCATTTCCTCCAGAATAAACAATATTCCAGCCAGTGGCGCGTTAAACGCCGCCGTTAACCCCGCCGCCGCACCGGTGGCCAACAGCGAATGCCGGGCCTCGGCGCCGGGCAACCGAAAAATATCCAGCACCATGCGGCCAAGATTACCGCCCAGTTGCACGGTCGGCCCCTCGCGCCCTAGGACCATGCCAGCGCCGAGTGTCCCCAAGCCACCGAGGAACTTGACTGGGATCACCCGCCACCAGCGTACTGGCCGCAGTTCCTCGAGCGCACCTTCGATTTCCGGGATCCCCGACCCTCCCGCTTCGGGAGCAAAACGCCGCACCAGATAATAGCCCATCATAGCCAGCAGCCCAGAAAGGATAAACGCCGCCGGCGCAAGCAGCAGCCAATGGTGCGGTATGGCGGCCAGCATTGACAGACGATTGGCCTGGACCCAATCCACCGCTTTTTCGAAGCCCACACCGACAAAACCGACCAAGGTTCCAACGATAGCCGCCATTATCAGCACAATCACCGGCGTTTTATCACGATAAAGCAGGCGGCGAAACATTTGCCCACGCGCGAAGCGCCCGACCGGCACCGAGGTGGAAGAGGGTTCGATCTCAGCCATAAAAAACACCATAACCTTAAGCGGGTGTAACGACAGGGGGTCAATCATATGAAAAACCAAGGGGTCAGCTATTCTACCCCAGCCGTAACAGGCCGTCTGTTAAAAGTTATTCAGGCGGGGGCTAACAACGATGTCTTATTATCGGCCAGTTTATTACACTACTAGGCAAATGTTGTTGTTTTCTCTTAGGAGTCGATTCATGAGTCAATCCGAAAACCTGTACGCCCAGGCGCTACAACTGATCCCCGGCGGAGTCAATTCTCCGGTGCGCGCATTTAATGGCGTCGGCGGCACACCGCTGTTTATCGACAGAGCGGACGGCGCCTGGTTGTACGATGTCGACGGCAAAGCCTATATCGACTACGTGGGTTCATGGGGGCCGATGGTGTTAGGTCACAATCACCCGGCGGTACGCGAAGCGGTGCTCGAAGCCGTGGGTCGGGGGCTGAGCTTTGGCGCGCCCACCGCCATTGAAGTGAAAATGGCCGCCCTGGTCACTGAACTGGTGCCGACCATGGATATGGTACGGATGGTGAATTCCGGCACCGAAGCCACCATGAGCGCTATCCGACTGGCCCGTGGTTATACCGGGCGCGATAAAATCATCAAATTCGAAGGCTGCTATCACGGACATGCCGACGGCTTGCTGGTTAAAGCCGGATCGGGCGCGCTGACCCTCGGCCAGCCAAGTTCCCCTGGCGTGCCGGAGGATTTTGCCAAACATACCCTCACCTGCACCTTCAACGACCTGAACTCGGTACGCCAGATGTTGGTGCGCTACCCACAGGAAATCGCCTGTATTATCGTCGAGCCCGTAGCCGGCAATATGAATTGCGTGCCGCCGCTACCGGAATTTTTACCGGGTCTGCGCACGCTGTGCGATGAGTTCGGTGCACTGCTGATAATCGACGAAGTCATGACCGGTTTTCGGGTAGCGCTGGCTGGCGCTCAGGCCTATTACGGTGTGGTACCGGATCTGACCTGCCTGGGTAAAATCATCGGCGGCGGTATGCCGGTAGGCGCCTTTGGCGGGCGGCGTGACATCATGCAGGCGCTGGCGCCGACCGGACCGGTTTATCAGGCCGGTACACTCTCGGGCAATCCCATCGCCATGGCCGCCGGGTTCGCCTGCCTAAACGAAATCTCCCGCCCCGGCATCTATGAAACCCTTACCGGACTAACCGACCGATTGGCAAACGGGTTACTCCGTGTGGCGCAGGAGCAAGGTATCCCGCTGGTGGTCAATCACGTGGGCGGCATGTTCGGCTTGTTTTTCACCCAATCCCCTACCGTCACCTGCTACCAGGATGTGATGGCCTGCAACGTCGAGCGGTTTAAACAGTTTTTCCACCTGATGCTTGATGAGGGGATTTACCTGGCACCGTCAGCGTTCGAGGCCGGATTCATGTCTTTGGCCCATGGGGAACCGGAGCTTGATCGCACCATCGATGCCGCCCGTCGCAGTTTTGCCAAAATGCGTGCCACCAGCGGCGCTTAAGCCCCATCAATCATAGGATGGCGGGTATACGAGCAGGCTTCAGTCTGTCCGGTCCCCGCCAGCATGATACTGGGACTATTGAGCGGGAAGGCACCACACTCAATCACGGATACCGCGATTGTCCCGTCGACGAACCGCTCAGTGCGCCTGCCGGCGCAGCAAAATAATAAAATAGGGCGCGCCGATAAAGGTTGCCAGTAGCCCCGCTGGAATTTGATTGGGGAACAACAGCATCCTGCCACACCAGTCGGCAATCAGCATGAGTGCGCCGCCGAGCAGCGCGGCCACCGTCATTTGCGCTGGCGCCTTACGAAATCCCATCATCCTGGCCATATGCGGCGACATCAACCCAACAAAGCTCAATGGGCCGACGGTCAGGGTTGCGGCGGCAGTCAACATTGCCGCCAACAGCAATACCGTCATCCGCGCACGCATCAACGGTAGACCCAGTCCACGTGCAGTATCACCACCCAGCGGCAACATGGCTAACCAACGGTGGCACAACGGAATGAGCGCGAACAATACCAATGCAGTGAGGGTGCTGGCGATGGCCGTCGGCGCCCGCACGCCATAAGTGGATCCCGAGATCCAGCTCAGCAGGCCGCCAAGGCGGGGATCGCCACTGATCAACAGCAAGGTGATCAAGGTCGTAAAAGCACTACCGAGCGCAATTCCCGCCAACAGCATCCTCTGGGGAGAAAAATGCCGCCGTCCTGATACCAGTAGAATGGCAGCCAGCGTAAGCGCAGCCCCTACACTCCCCGCCGGCAGCAGCCAGATAAACGCATCGCCCGGGACCAGAAACATGATGAATACCACAGCGGACGCTGCACCAGCGCTGATACCCAGGACCTCCGGGCTGCCCATGGGATTACCGGTCAGCTTTTGTATCAGGGTACCAGCGACCGCCAGCATCATGCCGGCGCTCAACGCCGCCAGCATCCGCGGCCATCGCCAGGGCAGCAGACGCGCCAGATCGTCAGCGCCGGCCCAGAACCAGCCTTGGCTATCGCGCCCCAGCATCAGCATAATGCCCATCACCGCCAGCAGCGCTACCAGACCCAGTCCGCTCCATAGGAGTGGATGAGCGCGTTCAGGGTGGGGCGGGCTAATGGCATCATCCGTAGCGGGCGCCACCGCATAACGCAAACGCGGCAATAAGCCTAACAAAATCGGCGCGCCAATCAGCGCCGTGGCCGCGCCGGTGGGCACATCCCGCCAGATTTGGGCTAGCCAGACCATCAGTTGATCGGTGAACCACAGCAGCAATGCACCTATCGGCAGCGCCAGCAATAGGCGCTGCCGTAGGCGTCGCGCCCCTAACAACTTGGCCAGCAGCGGTGCGAATAACCCGATAAATCCGACGATGCCTACGGCATTCACCAACTGTGCGCTGAGAACAATGGCCAGTCCCAGCGCCGCCAGCCGCGCCACAGACAGCCCGAGGCCGAGGTTGCGCGCGACCCCATCGTCGACCCCCAGCAGCGTCATGGGGCGAATGAGCAGCATGGCCAGCAACAACGCGATTGCCAGGCGCGGCAATACAAACACCACGCCTTGCCAATCCTGTTGATTTAGCGCCCCGCTGCTCCATAAAAACAGATTTTCCAACCGCTGGTAATGAAACAACGCCAGTAGGTTATTCACCGCGCTGCAATAGAGGCTGAGCACCAGTCCTGCCAAGATCAACGTTACCGGTGACAAACGTTTGCCCCACGCCACGCCGAACACCAGCACGCCGATAGCCAATGCCCCCAACATCGCCGCCACCTGTTGAGTATTTTGCCCTCCCGGCAGCGTCCACAACGTTGCCACTGTCATCCCCAGCTGTGCGCCACTGGAAATGCCAAGAGTAGAAGGTTCAGCCAGGGGATTTCGTAGCACTTGTTGGAATAATACGCCGGCCAAGGCTAACCCCGCCCCCACTAGCAGCGATATCACCAGGCGTGGCAACGCGCTGTAATAGAAAATGACCTGTCGGATATCCTGCTCGTCTGGATGCCATAACGCAGTGGTCCATAACCGGTATGGCAAAATCTGCTCCGTATTATACAAACTCAGCGCCAGCGCAGACAAAACCATCATTAACAATGGGATGGCAGCAATCAGACCATGACGTCGGGTCATCAACATGCCATACCCCAGTGAGCACATAAATAAATTACCACTGTGCTTCCACCTGTCGCAGCGCCCGGCAAAAACGTAACGCGGACCAGGTCGCCCCGTAAATCCAGATCGCCGATACCACCCGCAGTTGATGACGCCGTACGAAGGGCATGGCCCGCCAAAGCGGCGTCGCGGCAAGCCGCGTCAGCATCTCGCCATTACCATGATCCATGCACAGGGCTCGCGCCGGGGGCAGCATGGCCAACCGCTCAATCCCGATCACTGAGGTACCCCAGAAATTGTTGTCGCCTTGCCACGCATTAACGATACCCAGTTGCTCCATGACCTGGCCAAATAAGCTGGTTTTACCCACGATGAGGGCATGACGTTCGTCCAACAGGGAAAAGACGAGCAAGGGTTGCTCGCGATAAGACGCCAACTGTAGCCGGGTTTGCGCTATTTGCCGGTCAAAAAAAGCTAAATGTGCCTGGGCGACCTGATCCAGTCCCAGACGCTGCGCTAAAGACAGCAGTCCGGCGCGCACCACATCCAGAGGTTTGCCCCGCTTGTCGGTAAAGCTAAACCCCATGGCGGGCGCGATAGCTGACAATTGCTCAGGACGTGGCCCGTAACCCGCCGAATAGAGAATCAAATCAGGTCGCAGTTCAGCAAGCAGTTCAAAATTTGGCTCGCTGCGTTGGCCCACATCAATAACCTGCGCCGGCAACGCCGGCTCCTGGACCCATTGCCGGTAATCTCGGGTGCCGGCGACCGCCAGCGGCGTGACACCCAAGGTAAACAATAACTCCACTGGCAGCCATTCCAAGGCGATGATTCGCCGGGCTACAGGTGGTTCATCGGCCTGCACCGCCGGCAAGCGCAACAGCGGCAACATCAACAATGCTTTTAGCAGCCGTCGCCGGTTGAGATGCGTCACGTCACCTGGCATCAGCATCACATCACAAAGCTCACCGGCGCGCCGCCGTTCGGGTGAGGCAAAATGCCCATCGGGATACCATAGATATGCTCCAATACCTCGCCGCGCATCAACTCCTCCGGCATTCCTTGGGCAATCATGGCACCGTTGCGCAGCGCCACCAGCCAATCGCAGTAGCGCGCCGCCATGTTGATATCATGCAGCACGGCGATAACCGTCAGGCCACGCTGGCGGCTCAAGCGCTTAATCAAGGCCAGCACATCAACCTGATGGGCAATATCCAGCGCCGACGTCGGTTCGTCAAGCAGGAGACAGCGGCTATCCTGTGCCAACGTCATGGCCAACCAGGCACGCTGCCGCTCACCGCCGGAAAGACTGTCGACCAACCGCTGGGCCAGGGAAACTAATCCAACCGCCGCAATAGCGTCGTTCACCTGCTGGCGGTCGACGCTGCCAAAACGGCCTAGCGCGCCATGCCAGGGATAACGCCCCAAGGCGACCAATTCACGTACAGTCATTCCCTCAGCCGGCGGTAATTGCTGCGGCAGATAGGCCACCTTGCGTGCAAAGGCTTTGCTGTCCCATTGCCCCACCGACTTATCGTCAAGTCGCGCCACACCACTCGTTGCCTCATGATGCCGACCCAGGATTTTCAATAGGGTGGACTTGCCCGAGCCATTATGACCGATCAGTGCGCAGACTTTCCCTTGGGGAAAAGAAAACGTTAGCGGCTGGAGTAATACTCGTCCCGGTACGGCAAAACTCACCTCGTCCAAGGTGAAAGTGACGTTCTGCGCGGTTGTTGTAGCGGCGACAAAAGGAGGCGCGGTAGCTTGCATAGGCCCAATAAAGTAAATGATAATTATTCAAAGATGCAATGATAGGCGGAAGGGATTGTTTACTGCAAGAGGAATTCGTTTATGTCGTGCTAGCACCCTTGCCCATGGACACCGGTTGGTCATAGGAAGGAAACCCCGGCGTACCGGGGTTTTTTGAGCTTATTTGCCGAACATGTCCTTAATCCAGCCGGCGACGCCGTCGCTGCCTTTTTGTTGGTTAGGCTGCTGCTGATTGGGTTGCTGTTGACCCGGCTGGTTGGACTGATCCTGCGGCAGCAGCGGCTGTTCCGGTGCTGGTTGGCTGGCCAAGCATAGCGACTCGGGGTTGTAGGTCCACACCGGGATGGTGCGCAGACTACTGTCGCCATTACAAACGAAATTACCTGCAGAATCGATAGCCATCTGGTTGATCCCCTCTGGCGGTATCAGATTCAATGCCAGCGGCGGTTGGTTCTCCAGATAGCGGCGATACAAGGTCAGCGCACCGTTGGCCCCGGTCAGTTTGGCCGGGCCGTTATTATCCCGTCCTACCCAAGTGATGGTAACCTCTTTGCCGTCCACGCCAGCGAACCAGCTATCACGCAGGTCGTTGGTGGTACCGGTTTTACCCGCCAGATGAAAATTCGGGAACTTCACCGACAGCGAACGGGAAGTACCACGCGCCACCACCTGCTGCATAGCATATAACGTCAGATAAGCCGCCTGGGCCGGCACCACCCGTTCCGCCTGGGGGAAGCTTTGGTAGAGCACCTTACCGTCTTGGGCAATCACCGACCTTACTGCCGATAACGGCGCGCGATTGCCTCCACTGGCAATACTTTGGTACTCCTGGGCGACTTCCACCGGCGTCAGGCTTATCGCACCGAGCAGCATCGCTGGCACCGGATTGATCACATCTTTAGGTATGCCCAGTTTTTGCAGCGTCACGCTGATATTCGCCAGCCCCACCGACAGACCCAGATTAACCGTAGGCACATTGAGCGAATAGGTCAACGCATCGAGCAGCATCACCTTGCCGCTATACTTTCGATCGTAGTTTTTCGGCTCCCAGATCGTGCCGTTAGGCTGTTTGAGCGCAAGTGGCGCATCGGCCAGCCAGGTGTTCAGTCGATATTTATCCGGTTCACTCAGTGCGGTGAGATAGGTCGCGGGTTTCGCCAGTGACCCCACCGGACGGCGGGCTAGCATCGCGCGGTTAAAACCAGCGAACTGTGGATCAGCACCTCCCACCATAGCGCGGACTTCGCCGCTAAACCGGTCAACCACCACCATTGCGGTCTCGAGATCTTTTACACCACGTCCGGCACGTAACGCCGGCACGCCGGCCTCCACCGCTTTTTCCGCTGCATCCTGCGAAATGGGATCCAAGGTAGTAAAGATCTTTACACCGGACAGGCCGTCGATCTTATCGCCCAGTTTTTCCTGCAACTCCTGACGCACCATCTGCATAAAGGCCGGTTGGGGCGTGATAACCCCACCGCGCGGCTGAACGCCCAACGGCCTGGCACTGAGCATATTGTACAAGTCAGCATCAATAACCTGCTGATCTTGAAGCAATTTTAATACGACATTACGACGTTGAAGCGCCAACTTCGGGTTGCGCCAAGGATTATACAGCGACGCACCTTTGACCATACCCACCAGCATGGCCTGCTGATCAAGACTCAATTCGTCCACCGGACGGCCAAAATAATAGAGGCTGGCCAAAGGAAAACCGCGAATTTGATCGCTACCGCTCTGCCCAAGGTAAACCTCGTTAAGGTACAGCTCCAGGATGCGATCCTTGCTGTAGCGATAATCCAGAATCAACGCCATATACGCTTCATTGGCCTTGCGCCACAAGGAGCGTTCATTAGTCAAAAACAGGTTTTTAACTAATTGCTGGGTCAGCGTGCTACCGCCCTGCACCGTGCGCCCGGCGGTAATATTGGCCAGCAGCGCACGCGCAATGGAAGTGAGGCTGATGCCGTCATGCTCATAGAAATGGCGGTCTTCGGTGGCGATCAGGGTTTGCACCAGCAAATCGGGGAAACCGGCGCGCGGCACAAACAGCCGTTGCTCGCCATTGGCCGATTGCAGCATGGTGATCAACCGCGGATCGAGACGGAAAAAACCAAAATTGCGCTGGGTGTCCTGGTTTTGGATCTGCAGCAGCCTATTGTGATCGAAGGTCAGCACCGCATGAACCTGCGGCTCCTTGCCGTCGGGGAAATCAAACGGCCGCCGCAACATATCGATGCTGTTGGCGTGCACGGTAAACTCCCCAGGACGGGTAATGCGGGTCACCTGCCGATACTGCATGCCTTCGAGCAGATTGACCATTTCATTTTTATTATAAGGCATGCCAGGCTCAAGATTGACCATCCGGCCATAAACCGCCGCTGGAAGTTGCCATACCTTGCCGTCAATGCGGCTGCGGATCTGTGCGTCAAGATAGACGCCATAGATCACCAGCAGGACCGCCAGCACCAAACAGAGTTTGATGAAGAATCCCAGCAGGCGCCGTCTTTTTCTCGGCGGGTTAGGTGGGCGTGATTTTCCTTTACGCGGTGGCATTGGCTTTTCCTCTTGATCATTATCTTCCTGATCACCATCGTGCTGATCATAATCATCCCGGTTTCGTCGTCCCGGTGGCGTATTGGTTGCTTTCTGGCCAGACGGTCTTCCGTGACGTCCAATAGGTTCGCGATCATCCCCAGACATCGTTGTGATTCTCCATACTACCGGCGGATAAGCCGCCTACTCTATTCCTCAGCCTAGGAACCCGGCAGAGGAAATCTCTGAAATCATTATTGCGAGTACTTTTTGGTACGCCTGGTCGCTACTGCCTGAGCCGGATTATCCGGCCACAGGTGTTTGGGATAGCGCCCTTTCATTTCTTTTTGCACTTCACGGTAAGCGCCTTGCCAAAATGCCGCCAAATCGCGGGTGATCTGCAACGGGTGGCGTGCGGGTGACAATAGCTCCAGCACCAAACCAACCCGCCCTTCCGCCACCGTAGGGCTTTGCCGCTCGCCAAACATCTCCTGCATTCTGACCGCCAGCGCCGGCGGCTCGCCGCGCTGGTAACGAATGGGTAGGCGGCTACCGGTGGGCACAGTGTAATGGCTGGGCAGCACAGTATCCAGTCGTTGACGCTGCGAGTAGTCCAGTAACCGCATTAAGGCTTCACCAAGATTGACCTGGCGTAGGGCGCGCACATCATGCACACCGTGCAGGGAAGGCTGTAGCCACTGGGCTAATGTTGCCAACAACCCGGCATCATCCACCGCCGGCCATGGCCGCTCCGGCAGCCACTCACGGGCACAAAACAGGCGTTCGCGCAGTTGAAGTGCGGGTTCATCCCAATTGAGCACGGACAACCCCTGCTCGGCAATCCAGGCCATCAGCGCCTGCTGCATCAGCTCGGCGGAAGGTTTAGCCTGTGGCTGCTCACGCAGCACCAACTGACCCAATTGCTCCCGCCGCAGCACCCGTAAAGCACCCTTGTCCTTGTCCCACGCCATGGCGGTGGTCACGGTCAGCCAATCGGGATGGTCCGTCGTCAATGCCGCAATGTCCACCGGCAGCGCTAGCCGAATGCTGGCGTCAGGACTGGCAGATAACTGGAGTAAACCTGGGGCGATCAGCCATTCATAGCCTGACAATGGATCATCAGGATACAACGCGCCCCCCAGGCCGTTGGCCAGTTGATAACGGCCCGTCGCATCGCGGCGGCGGGCGATACAATCACGAAAACCCCAGGCCAGCAACCCGGGCGCCAGCGCGCTGTCCGGGTTGCCCCAGCGGGGCGACAGCCGCTTGGCCAATTGTTTGGCACGGCGTAACCAATGAGGCATTGGGTGTGCCAGATAATCGCGCAGATCGGTCGATCCGGCTCTTGGTGGCTCCTCCAGAATTGCCGCCAGCAGGGCGGCGGTCGCCAAGCCAGATCCGGTGCGATGACCATGGCAGAGCATCGCCGCCAGTCGCGGATCACAACCTAACTCCCCCATCGTGCGCCCGGCAGACGTCAGCCGCCCCGACACATCGACCGCGCCCAATTGGCGCAGTGTACGGTTGGCCGCCGCCAACATGGGATCGGCCGGTAGGTCAAGCCAGCTTAATTGCTGTAAATCGTTACAGCCCCACAGCAGCAGTTCCAGGCAAAATCCACTTAAATCGCTGTGTAATATCTCCGGTTGGCTATGTTCGGGTGCGCGCTCAGCCTGTCCCTGACCAAACAGATGCCAGCATACCCCGGGCGACAGTCGTCCGGCACGGCCAGCACGCTGCGCCATTGACGCCTGACTGATACGTTGCGTTTTCAATCGGCTCAGGCCGCTGCGTGGATCGAATTCGCTCACCCGCTCCAACCCACAATCCACCACCAGTCGGATCCCTTCGATGGTCAGACTGGTTTCGGCGATATTGGTCGCCAGCACCACTTTTCGCCGTCCATCGGCGGCCGGCCTAATGGCACGTTGCTGTTCGTCCAGCGACAAAGCACCGTACAGTGGGCAAAGATCCACCTCCGGGGCCACGCTGGCGCTTAACAAGGCCAGAACGCGACGGATCTCGCCGACCCCAGGTAAAAACAGTAACAGCGAACCGTCGTACGACTGTAACATCCGGCCCACCGCTGCGGCGATCGCCGGTTCCATACGGCCCTGGGTGGGCAACGGATGGTAGGCCCGCTCCACCGGGAAGCTGCGGCCGACGGAACTGATTGTCGGTGCGTCGGGCAACAACAACATTAACCGACGGTCATCAAGCGTTGCGGACATAATCAACAGGCGTAAATCCGCACGCAGGCCTTGCTGCACATCCAATAACAACGCCAGGGCCAAATCGGCCTGCAGGCTACGTTCGTGAAATTCATCCAGAATCACCAACGAGATGCCGGTCAGCTCCGGATCCTGTTGCAGCATCCGCGTTAAGATCCCCTCAGTCACCACCTCCAATCGGGTGTCAGGACCGCTGCACACCTCAGCGCGCATCCGGTAACCCACTGACTGCCCAGGACGTTCACCCAGAAGCTGCGCCAATCGCAACGCTACGTTTTTGGTAGCCAAGCGACGCGGTTCCAACATCAATATTCGTCCCGGCAGCCCGGCGCGCCGTAAAATCTCTAACGGCAACCAGGTGGATTTACCCGCGCCTGTAGGTGCGTGCAGCAGGATTTGCGGCGCAGTTTGCAACGCGCTGAGCAGTTCATCGACAATGGCACTGACCGGTAAGGACGCCACAACGTCTCCATAAAAGGTTAACATTCCGAGACGGGCATTGTAGCATCGCTTGATTGAAGGACAGAAATTAAGGAATCCGATGACCGCAAGCCGCCGACTCTTTTTCGCCTTGGCGTTACCCGAGTCTATTTGCCACCAGGTGGTGGATTGGCGCGCCGGGCATTTCCCCATAGAAACCGGCCGGCCAGTGGCGGCGGGGAATCTGCATCTGACGCTGGCGTTTCTAGGCGATGTCAGCGCCGATAAGGAGCGAGCGCTTCGTGCCGCTGCCATCCGATTGCAACAAAAGTCCTTTACCTTCACGCTGGACGATTGCGGGCATTGGCCCGGATCTGGGGTGGTCTGGCTCGGAATGCGCCGCGCGCCGCGCGGGCTGCTGCAATTGGCGCAGTGGCTGCGATCGCGCGCGGCCCGCAGCGGATGCTACCAACATCCGTTACCTTTTCACCCGCATATCACGCTGTTTAGGCAGGCAACTCACGCGGTGGCCCTGCCACCCGCCGCGCCGGGGTGGCATATTGAAGCCGATAGTTTCGGACTGTATGCGTCGAGTGATGAACATGGCCGTAGGACTTACAAATTGTTGCAAAACTGGCCGTTGGCCCCACAAGAAGGATTCGCCCCGGGACCGCTATGAAATTCAGCCCTATGTTAAAACCAGCCCAACTGGTTTCACGCTATAAACGTTTTCTGGCGGATGTGATCACGCCGGACGGGGAAGCATTAACCCTTCATTGCGCCAATACGGGCGCCATGACGGGCTGTGCCGTGCCCGGTGACAGGGTTTGGTACTCCACCTCAGATAATCGTAAACGCCGTTATCCATATAGTTGGGAACTAACGGAAACCACTGGTGGTCAATGGATAGGTGTCAATACTCTGCGTGCCAATCAGCTCGTTGGCGAGGCGCTGCGCGCCGGTGTCATTGCCGAACTTGCCGGCTATGATCAACTGACGGCGGAAGTACGCTATGGCGTAGAAAATAGTCGGATTGATTGGTTATTAGCAGCGGAAAATCGCGCCGACTGCTATATTGAGGTGAAATCCGTCACATTACTGCAACAGGATTCAGGTTACTTTCCAGATGCGGTGACATTACGCGGACAAAAACATTTAAGAGAATTACAAGCAATGGCGGAACTGGGCCATCGTGCCGTACTGTTTTTCGCGGTGTTGCACTCCGGGATCACCCGGGTTGCCCCCGCCCGGCACATTGACCCACATTATGCCGATTTGGTATTGCAGGCACAGCGCAATGGCGTAGAAATTATTTGCTACGGTGCGCAATTATCACCTGACGGCATGTGGTTAGATCATACATTGCCGTTATTTATTTAAAGGCGGGTTTAGAGGAATTAGGGTAAAACATCCCGATTTTCCTCATGTTACCCTCCCGCCCGTTACGCCTTTCTTCACAGTCTTGTCAAGTAGGCGTCAGGAATAATTGCCAACTTCCACGCCATCTGTTATTTATAGCGGCCTGTTTTTCCCCACATTGGGGATCGATATACCCTATAGGTTCCGAATTGCGGGAAAGCGGCTAGCGAGAAAATGCCGAATCACTGACTCAAATAAGTGATTCGGGTAAACCAGCGCGGTCAACGCACCTGCAACGCGTAATATGACGGGTATAGTGCGTGTTAAGAAGGAGAAGCAACATGCAAGAAGAGCAAGACCGTAAGACATCCTCCTTGAGCATTCTCGCCATCGCCGGGGTGGAACCGTACCAGCAGAAGCCGGGTGAAGAGTACATGAACGCGGCTCAACTGCTGCATTTTCGTCTCATCCTCGATGCATGGCGTCACCAGCTTAGGGATGAAGTGGGTCGGACTGTTTCACATATGCAGGACGAAGCGGCCAACTTCCCTGATCCGGTGGACCGAGCCGCTCAGGAAGAGGAATTTAGCCTCGAACTGCGTAACCGTGATCGCGAGCGTAAGCTCATTAAGAAGATCGAAAAAACGCTGAAAAAAGTCGAAGATAAAGATTTCGGCTACTGCGATTCATGTGGCGTTGAGATCGGAATTCGCCGCCTGGAAGCGCGGCCAACCGCCGATTTGTGCATTGATTGCAAGACCCTGGCTGAAATCCGCGAAAAGCAGATGGCCGGTTAAATAATCAATTCGGATTACCGCGGTGTGACCCAAGGAACAGGGTCGTGACACCGCGATTTCCGTATGGATTCTTTTTACCTACTCTATGGCTGCACACAGCACTTACCTGGGGCGCTTTGCCCCTTCGCCTTCGGGCGCCCTACATTTCGGCTCCTTGATCGCCGCGCTGGGAAGTTTTCTCCAGGCCCGCTCGTGTTGCGGACAGTGGCACGTACGCATTGAAGATATCGATCCCCCACGCGAAGTCCCCGGTGCCGCCGAGACTATTTTACGGCAATTAACCCATTATGGGCTGTATTGGGACGGACCCGTTGTCTATCAATCCCAGCGCAGTCAGGCCTATTTGGACGTACTCGCCGATCTGGCGCAACGTGGACTCAGTTATCACTGCGATTGCACCCGTGCCCGCATCCAACACCTTGGCGGTTGCTATGACGGTCACTGCCGCCAGCGCCACTTAGCTGCACACAACACCGCAGTGCGCTTGCACCAGACGCTGCCCGTTCTGGGTTTCCACGATCGCCTGTGTGGTGATATCCAGGCTGATCCGGCGCTGGCGCGGGAAGATTTTATCATTCGTCGTCGCGATGGACTGTTTGCCTATAATCTGGCGGTCGTGGTTGACGATGCGGCGCTAGGTGTGACCGAGGTGGTGCGTGGTGCGGATTTAATCGAGCCGACCGTTCGCCAATTGGCACTCTACCGGCAATTAGGTTATAAAGAACCGGGTTATTTGCATTTGCCGCTGGTATTGACCGCTGACGGCACTAAATTATCCAAGCAGAACCATGCGCCAGCGCTTTGCGATGGCGACCCCCGCCCGATACTTGCCGATGCGTTAGTTTTTTTAAATCAACCGTTAACGCAAGGCTGGCGGGATATGAGCCTAGAGAGTATGGTAGACTGGGCCATTATGCATTGGTCCCTGGCGACCATTCCCATTTCGCCGCAGGGCACAACACATGCCCATGCATTCTCAAAGGGTGCAGGGTGAGCTATGATTAGCTGCTGTTTTTAGATGCTCCTGTTTATTTGTTACTATTGAGGTGTACTATTTTTACCCGAGTAGCCAACTTCTGCCGTAAAGTGCTTAGCCGTGAAAGTACGGAGGCAACGCCACCACCTGAGGATAGACGCTCTTTGACGATTATCCCGCGCGACCAGCACTCCATCTCCCGTAAAGAGATCAGTGAAAATGCACTGAAGGTGCTTTATCGTTTAAACAAGGCGGGATACGAGTCTTATCTGGTCGGTGGCGGTGTACGCGATCTGCTGCTGGGGAGAAAACCAAAGGATTTTGATATCACCACCAACGCCACGCCGGAACAGATGCGTAAGCTGTTTCGTAACTGCAGGCTGGTAGGCAGACGGTTTCGCCTGGCCCACGTGATGTTCGGACCGGAGATCATCGAGGTGGCGACCTTCCGGGGTAACCACCTTACCCAGGTCGTCGATGACAACGTGCCCGTCGCTGCGCTGCAGGGGCAAAACGGCATGCTGCTGCGGGATAATATCTTCGGTTCCATCGAAGAAGATGCCCAACGCCGGGATTTTACCATCAATAGCCTCTACTACAGCGTGGCTGACTTTTCCGTGCGGGATTACACGGGTGGACTGCGCGATTTGCATGACGGCATTATTCGTTTGATTGGCGATCCTGAAACCCGCTACCGGGAAGATCCAGTACGCATGCTGCGCGCGGTAAGATTTGCCGCCAAAATGAACATGACCGTCGAGGCGGCTACCGCCGAACCGATTCCACGCTTGGCATCGTTACTGCATGATATTCCGGCGGCCCGGTTGTTCGAAGAATCGCTTAAGCTGCTGCAGGCAGGTTATGGTGAGCCGACCTATCGCCTACTGTGTGAATACCAGTTGTTCCAACCGATGTTCCCATTAATCAGCCGCAACTTCACGCCCGACAGCGACAGTTTCATGGAATGCATGATCACTCAGGTGCTGAAAAACACCGATCAGCGTATTCACAGCGACATGCGGGTGAATCCAGCATTCCTGTTTTCTGCCATGCTCTGGTACCCACTGCTGGAGCAAGCGCAGAAGTTGGCCCAGGAGGGTGGGTTGGCTTATTTCGACGCGTTTTCGCTGGCCTTGAATGATATTCTCGACGAGCAGTGCCGTTCGCTGGCCATACCCAAACGACTCACCACGCTGATGCGCGATATTTGGACGCTGCAACTTCGGCTGTCCCGGCGCCAGGGCAAACGCGCGTTTAAGCTGATGGAACATCCGAAATTTCGCGCAGGCTACGATCTACTGGCACTGCGTGGCGAAGTGGAAAATAATGCCGAGCTGAAACGTCTGACGCAATGGTGGGGTGAATTTCAGGTCGCCGCACCACCGCGACAGAAGAACCTGCTGACCACGCTTGGAGATGAAAAACCCTCCCGGCCACGTCGCCCGCGCCGTCGCACGCCGCACCGCGATCCCGCATAAGACATGGCGTGGGTATGGTTAGCCATCGGCAGCAATCTGGCGCAACCGCTGGCGCAGGTCAGCGCAGCGCTAAGCGCCCTGTCCCGTCTGCCGCGTACCCGTTTGGCCGCCTGCTCTTCTTTTTATCGCAGCCGGCCGCTGGGGCCGCAGGATCAACCTGATTACCTCAATGCGGTCGTGGCGCTTGAGACCCGGCTATCACCCGAACAACTGCTTGATCACACCCAGGCGATCGAGCAGCGGCAAGGCCGCACACGCAAGGCCGAGCGCTGGGGCCCACGCACATTGGATCTCGATATTCTGCTGTTTGACGACCTGACGCTGCACACCACGCGGTTAACGGTCCCTCACTATGATATGAAAAACCGCGAATTTATGCTTTATCCCTTGGCCGAACTGGCTCCCGACCTGAGGTTCCCCGACGGCGAATACTTAAGCGATCGATTATCACAAGTGCCCATCAACGGGTTAACGCTCTGGACGCCAGATTCTCGTCCACGGCGCTGGTAGCCGCGCCCCTCCCCTATCCCACTCACCATTGCACGACTTATCGGCCGGATACGCAAGCGGGTTGACCGCATGTTTTCCACAGACAATGCTATCGCCGGTTAACAGGTTCCTTTAGAATAATCCGCCATTGCCTACCCATAAGACGTTACCGCCCAGACGGAGGTTGTGATGAAAATGACCACTATTTCGCATTTGCGCGCCAAAAAACAGCAGCAAAGTAAATTTGCTTCAATTACTGCCTATGACGCCAGCTTTGCTCGCTTGTTTGAACAAGAAGGTATTCAGGTGATGTTGGTGGGCGATTCATTAGGCATGACCATGCAGGGCCACGGTTCCACGCTGCCGGTCACGGTGGACAATATTGTCTACCATACGCAATGTGTGCGTCGTGGCGCCCCGACGTGCCTATTGTTGGCCGATCTGCCGTTCATGTCCTACGCTACTCCGGCCCAAACCTTTGAGAGCGCAGCTACCCTGATGCGCGCCGGAGCCAATATGGTGAAACTCGAAGGCGGCAGTTGGCTGGCAGAGACCGTTAAGGGGCTGACCGAACGTGCGGTACCCGTATGCGGACACCTGGGATTGACCCCCCAGTCGGTGAATATATTTGGCGGATATAAGGTCCAGGGCCGCGACGAAGACAGTGCAGAACAACTGCTGCGCGATGCGTTGGCTCTTGAACGCGCCGGTGCGCAACTGCTGGTATTGGAATGTATTCCGGTGGCGTTGGCACAACGCGTGACCCAAGCATTGGTTATACCGACCATTGGCATTGGTGCCGGCAACGTTACCGATGGACAAATACTGGTCATGCAGGACGCACTGGGCATCACCGGCCAGGGCACGCCCAAATTCGCCAAAAATTTCCTGGCGCAGGGGGGCGATATCCGCTCGGCGGTGAGCGGATTTATCCACGACGTCGAACAAGGCCTGTTTCCCGGCCCGGAGCACAGTTTTCAATAAGCAAACCCGATCAATTTGACGTTGCAGGATACTGTGATTTCACAGTGACACACAGGAGAGCTAGCGTGTTAATTATAGAAACTCCACCGGTATTACGACAAACGGTTAAGCGGTGGAAGCTGGAGGGCAAACGCATTGCGCTGGTGCCGACCATGGGTAATCTGCACGATGGCCATATGTCCCTGGTGGATGAAGCCCGCGCCCGCGCCGATCGGGTGATCGTCAGTATTTTTGTTAATCCGATGCAGTTTGACCGCCCCAATGATCTGGCCGCTTATCCGCACAGTCTGCAGGAGGATTGTGAAAAACTTACCCGCCGCGGTGCAGATACGGTTTTTGCCCCGGCGGCGGCAGTGATTTATCCACAAGGACTGAGCGAACAGACCTATGTTGACGTTCCACGCTTTTCCGGCATTCTAGAAGGTGCCATCCGCCCGGGTCATTTTCGTGGGGTGGCGACCATCGTGAGCAAATTATTTAATTTAGTACAGCCCGATATCGCCTGTTTTGGCCAAAAGGATTATCAGCAACTGGCGTTGATTCGCCAAATGGTCACCGACATGGGCTACGATATCGAGATTGTCGGCGTGCCGACGGTACGGGCGAAAGACGGTTTGGCCTTAAGTTCGCGCAACGGTTATCTCACCGCGGATGAACGGCTACTGGCGCCACAGTTGCACGAGGTGCTGGAGTTTATCGTCACCCAGATGAAAAATGGCGATCGGCAAATCGATGACCTGCTGGCGCAAGCGGCACAACGCTTATCTCAGGGGGGCCTCAAGCCCGATTCGCTGGACATTCGCGACGCGTCTACCCTGCGCCCGCTGAACGCTGACAGCGCCAGGGCGGTGATTTTGCTTTCCGCCTGGCTGGGCAAAGCGCGGTTAATTGATAACGCAGCGGTCGATTTAATCCTTTAGCCGGATTAGCGACCGGGTTTATTCTATCCTCCGGTTCCGATGGGAACAGAGACGAAAAGGTTTAACGTTATGCTACGGACTATGTTGAGAGGTAAGCTGCACCGGGTCCATGTTACCCAGGCAGATCTGCACTACGAAGGCTCCTGCGCCATCGATCAGGATTTTCTCGACGCGGCGGGGATACTAGAATATGAAGCCATCGATATCTACAATATCAACAATGGCCAACGGTTTTCCACCTATGCTATCGCCGCCGAACGTGGTTCTCGCATCATCTCGGTTAACGGCGCTGCGGCCCGCTGCGCCTGCGTAGGTGATCTGCTGATCGTCTGCGCCTACGTGCAGATACCCGACGAAGAAGCCCGCCACCATCAGCCCAAAGTGGCCTACTTCGACGCTGACAACCAGTTAAAACGCACCGCAAAAGCCGTACCGGTACAGCTGGCCTAACGGCCTGGGCAGCGCGACAAACCCCAGGAGCTTACATGAGTAAAAGACTGGGGTGAGCGAGGACAGCCAACGCACCTGTAGCGCGAAGTATGACGGGCATACTCTAGGTCCGCAGCCCAGTCCCCCTCTCTATCAAATACCAGCACCAGCCATAAAATACCAAAATAAACACCACCAATACCGACAAGGTGAAGGTGAGCGGCACGTCGCTTATGCCGAGGAAACCAAACCTAAAACCGCTAATCATATAAACAATGGGATTGAGTTTCGATACTGCCTGCCAAATCGGCGGCAACAAGGAAAGAGAATAAAACACCCCGCCCAAATAGGTTAACGGCGTCAATACAAACGTCGGAATCAGGCTGATATCATCAAAAGTTTTGGCAAATACCGCATTGAGCAGCCCGGCCAAAGAGAACAACACGGCGGTTAAAATAAGCGTCACACCGACCACCCACCAGGAGTGCACATGGAACGGCACAAAAAACAGCGATATCGCCGTGACCAGAATGCCGACACAAATCCCGCGCGCCACCCCACCGCCAACGTAGCCGGCAATGATCACATGGGTTGGCACCGGTGCCACCAGCAGTTCTTCAATATTACGTTGAAACTTGGCACTGAAAAACGATGAAGCGACATTGGTGTAAGCATTGGTGATTACCGACATCATGATAAGACCAGGCACAATAAACTGCATATAGGAAAACCCATGCATTTCACCAATGCGTGACCCAATGAGATTACCGAAGATAATAAAATAAAGGGCCATGGTGATCACCGGTGGCACCAGCGTCTGGATCCAGATACGGCCAAAACGGTTAACTTCCTTGCGCCAAATGCTTTTTAACGCAATCCAATATAAATGCATCATTTAGCGGCCCTCTTGCTGGCCCGGTCGTCTTTAACCAGTGAGACAAACAACTCTTCCAAGCGGTTGGCTTTATTGCGCATGCTTAATACCTGTACCCCTTGGGTACTTAATTGGCTGAATAAGCTGTTCAGACCTTGCTCGCGCATCACTTCCACTTCCAGAGTGCTGGTATCAAGCAGTTGGTGACGATATCCCTGTAGGTTCGGCAGCGGGCTTTTCGCTGCCAAATCAAGGATAAAGGTTTCAGATTTTAACTTGCCCAGCAGGTTGCGCATGGAGGTATTTTCCACCAGTTCACCATTTTGGATGATGCCTATATTGCGGCAGAGCATTTCTGCTTCTTCCAGATAATGGGTAGTGAGGATGATCGTGGTGCCGCTACTGTTGAGATCACGTAAAAACCCCCACATGGAACGACGCAGCTCAATATCTACCCCGGCGGTGGGCTCATCAAGGATCAGCAGTTTGGGTTCATGCATTAATGCACGGGCTATCATTAAGCGGCGTTTCATCCCACCGGACAACATCCGCGCCCGCTCACTACGTTTGGTCCATAGGTCCAGCAGTTTTAAATATTTTTCCGCCCGAACCTCTGCGAGTGCATGCTCAACTCCATAATACCCAGCTTGGTGCACCACGATTTGCTCGACGGTTTCGAACGGATTAAAATTGAATTCCTGCGGTACCAGACCTAACTGCCGTTTAGCGTTAACAATATCTTTATCGATGTCATAGCCAAACACCCGGGCTTTGCCGGCCGTTTTATTTACCAATGAGCTAATAATACCGATAGTGGTAGATTTGCCTGCGCCGTTCGGACCAAGCAAGGCATAAAAATCACCGGCCTCCACATTAAGATTAATCCCTTTTAACGCCTGTACGCCTCCTGCGTAGGTCTTGGTCAACTGCTCCAACTCCAAAGCATATGTCATATGTAACGGGTTACCTTATCCTAAACGAAAGTGACGAATTATTTTAAAAAATTGCCCGAGTAGCCTATATTAACGCATAGCATTAGGTCGTTACGGGCTAAAAACCACAATGAGAGACATTACAAACCTTATCAGCAACAACCAAATCTGGTCCAAGCACCTCAAAGAAGAAGATCCAGGTTTTTTTGAACGATTAGCACTGGCTCAGAAGCCTCGATTTCTCTGGATTGGCTGCTCGGATAGCCGGGTACCGGCGGAAAAGTTGACCGGGCTGGAACCCGGTGAATTGTTTGTCCATCGCAATGTTGCCAACCTGGTCATCCATACCGATCTCAACTGCCTGTCGGTAGTGCAATACGCCGTGGATGTGCTTGAGGTCGAACATATCATTATTTGCGGCCATTATGGCTGCGGCGGCGTTCAGGCAGCCATTGATAATCCTGAACTGGGTTTGATAGACAACTGGCTACTGCATATCCGCGACTTGTGGTACAAGCATAGCTCACTGCTGGGCGAGCTTCATCCCGACGAGCGAATCAATACCTTATGTGAAATAAACGTGATCGAACAGGTTTACAACCTGGGTCATTCTACCATCATGCGTTCGGCCTGGAAACGCAGTCAAAAAGTGACGCTGCATGGCTGGGTATACAGTATACATGATGGTTTATTGCGCGATCTCGATGTGTCTGCCACCAGTCGCGAAACCCTGGAACAACGTTACCGCCAAGGCATCGCCACGCTATTGCACCCGCATGAGAGTTGATTGCGTTTAGCCGGGCAGGTATCTGCCCGCGCAAGGAACTCAGTCCTGCATAACCACTTTGCCCACATAGGGCAAATGCCGGTAGCGTTGGGCATAGTCGATGCCATAACCCACCACGAATTCGTCGGCGATGGTAAAACCCACCCACTCGACTTGCACCGGCACTTCGCGGCGATCGGGCTTATCCAACAGCGTGCAGATGGCCAAGGATTTAGGCTGGCGTAGCTGCAAGATTTCGCGGACCTTACTCAGCGTATTGCCGGAATCGATGATATCTTCCACAATAAGCACATCCTTGCCACGAATGTCTTCATCCAGATCCTTTAAAATTTTCACATCCCGGGTGCTGCTCATGCCGCTGCCATAGCTGGAGGCGGTTATGAAATCCACTTCGTGGGGTACCGTCACGGCCCGGCACAGGTCGGCCATAAAAATAAAAGACCCTCGCAGTAGGCCGACTAACACCATATCACTGCCGCTGTGCTGGTAGTGTTGGTTGATCGCTTGGCCAAGCTGAGCGATACGCATCGCAATATCCTGGGCGGGAATCATAACTTCCACAGTGTGTTTCATAACAAAGTCGCATACAAAAATAAAGTGAGGGAACAGATTTTACCATAACCTGCAGCGAGGGGCTTGAAATACGATCGATGAGTAATGCGTCACCACCCTTTTTAACCGGCGATAACGCATTATCGGTGAATCTAACAACAAGGATACCCATTGGTGGGAACAGTCACAACGTTGCTGCAAGGGCTCCAGTTGCCGTAGCGGTCTTGTGCGTATACGTAAAAATTATACTGCCGCCCTGGGCATAAATCGCAAATTTGACAGAAGTTATCATAGGTGACCGCCACTTCGGCACAATCCTTGTAAACGTGGAAGCAGGTATTGCGGGCGTTGCCATTATTCCCGTGCCACCTCAGATTTACGCTCACTGATTGTTGGACCTCCGCTTTTAAATCACAGGGCGCGGCGGGATAACAGCATCCCCCTTGATTATTCGGTCTGGCATTAGAAAACACCGTGTCATAGGGTGAAAACGTTGATGGATTAGCGTTTGGCTGTGGCATACAGGGTGCGGCGGGATAACAGCATCCCCCTTGATTATTCGGTCTGGCATTAGAAAACACCGTGTCATAGGGTGAAAACGTTGATGGATTAGCGTTTGACTGTGGCATACAGGGCGCGGCGGGATAACAGCGTCCTCCTTGATTATTCGGTCTGGCATTCAAAATCACCGTGTCATTTGGTGAAAATGTTGATGGATTAGCGTTTGGCTGTGGTTGTGACGGCGTGGGATAATGAGGTCCACAATCGGGATAGACCGGTTGCGAACCCTGCGTCTGGACTGTCAACATGTTGCTGTAGACAGCATTGCCTTGACAGCGTTTGATGCCCACCACATAGAGATTGTGATAAGAACAAGGGCATAAGCCGACAACGGTGTAGCAACTCGCCGACGTGCCGCCAACAACCGATGAACCATCATAAATATAGAAGTAGGTATATTCATCACAACCACAATCCCCTGTTCGCCAATCTAAAGAAATCGTATTACAGCTAACGGATATACAGCATAAATAAATAGATGATGGCACCGGGTAGGAATGAGTCGACGCCGTAGCGACTCCAGTTTGACATGTCATATATTAGCCTCACATAAATAATATTATTAAGCGGTGATGTTGTCACACACGATTTCCCCCTACATCAAGGGCATAGCTGTTCAACATGTATCTTCCGTGAAAAATATTAAAAAACCATATCCATTATGAATTAGATAAAAATAGTTCATCCCATGGGGAATATAAACAAAGGAATAGTTAATCCGTATGTAAAAAGCACTTTATTGATTTACAATAAAACCATGTCGATACAACATGGGGGGATTTTACTAAAAAAAGACTCAAAAAACCTTACCTTCATCACGTTATACTGACATCACCTCTACCATAATTTGGAACGTTTATTGCCTTATTTAGTGTTAAAATTATTTAGTCCTCACCTCTACCATAATTTGGAACGCTTATTGCCTTATTTAGTGTTAAAATTATTTAGTCCTCACCTCTACCATAATTTGGAACGCTTATTGCCTTATTTAGTGTTGATATTATTTAGTGCTTAAATAATAACTCATTTTGGTTGCATGAGAATAATAAACAATTATGTCGCCGTGGAATTTATTCACACCGATGGCAAAAAATAGCACGATAATAGTATAGTTATGCTGTAGTGACGATGTAGTGACGATGTAGTGACGATGTGGTTATGTCAGATAAAGCAGCCACTCAACCACCACCATTCAGTTTAAACATTAGCATCAACCGCAGGTCCCTGAGTCTCAGCTTTGCCAAGACGCGCCTCCAGCGTACAATCGGTGCATCACCGCTCATGTCCGAAGCCTGGCGAAAGGGCATTTTTTTATTTAAGGAGACGGGACAATTAGCGCAACTTGCTCCATAATTGAGTATAATATCGCTAACGTCACCCATCTGGCGCACGAAGAAAATCCAGGGCGAAAATCATGAAATATGATAACGCCAGTCTCTAATTTTTGATTCAGGCTTTAACATGAAACACTCCCTATTGGTGATGCTGTTGCTCGGGATACTGGGTTTTTCCACTGCGTCACAAGCCTTAACCGAACCCGAAGCCGAAGATATGGCTGATTTAACCGCCGTGTTCGTTTTCCTTAAAAATAATTGTGGCTATACGGATATGCCAAATGCACAGATCCATCGCGCCATTCTCATCTTCGCTCAACAAAACCGTTGGGATCTCAGCAATTACGGCAGCTACAACATGCGTGCCCTGGGTGAGGACAGCTACCACGATCTAAGCGGTATCGCCATCCCCACGCCGAAAAAATGTGAAAGCCTGGCCACCAATTCGCTCAGTCTGCTCGCCTACGCTAAATAGCGCATCTGTATTTTCGTTAGTGTGAAAATCATCCGTGCAACCCGGTACGGATTTCGCTATTATATTGCGCCGTTTTCCCATGGCGGTAACGCCGAGGATCAGCCTGATCATGCCACAGCCTATTGAGTCACCTACAGACACCTGGAATGAGACGCTGCACGCCCATTTTGGCCAGCATTTCACCATGGATACCCTTTTATATCGGCAAAAAACCGACCTCCAGGATTTGATTATTTTTGAAAATGCTGCCTTTGGTCGCGTCATGGCATTGGACGGCGTGGTACAAACCACGGAACGCGATGAATTTATTTATCATGAAATGATGGCCCACGTGCCGCTTATCGCGCACGGACAGGCCAAAAAGGTCTTGATTATCGGCGGTGGGGACGGCGGCATGCTGCGCGAAGTCAGTCGTCATACTGGCGTGGAGCAGATCACCATGGTTGAAATTGATGCCGGGGTGATCACTTTTTGCCGCCAGTATTTACCTCGACATAGCGCAGGTGCGTTTGACGACCCGCGTTTCACATTGGTTATCGACGATGGAGTGAATTTTGTTACCGGCAGCCAAGAAAAGTTCGATGTGATCATCTCCGACTGCACCGATCCGATCGGGCCGGGTGCCAGCCTGTTTACGTCTGATTTCTACCAGGGCTGCGCACGTTGCCTGAATGAAGGTGGCATCTTTGTCGCACAAAACGGTGTCTGCTTTTTACAACAGGATGAAGCGGTAAATAGTCATCGCAAGCTCAGCCACTATTTTGGCGATGTCAGTTTTTACCAAGCGGCGGTGCCCACCTATTACGGGGGCATCATGACCTTCGCTTGGGCCAGCCAACATGCTGCGTTGCGCCACCTTGACCCGGAAATATTGCGCCAACGCGTGGCGGCGGCGGGACTTGAGTGCCGCTATTATAACCCAGCAATACATAACGGCAGTTTTGCCCTGCCACAATATTTACTGAATGCCTTAACAGCTTAATACTGATACTAACGGCATCCATTAAGGGGGTGAACTCAATTGCAGAAGCTAAAACTACACGGCTTTAATAATCTCACCAAGAGCTTGGGTTTTTGTATTTATGATATTTGTTATGCCAAAACGGCCGATGACCGCGATGGTTATATTGCTTATATTGATGAACAATACAACGCTAACCGGCTTACCGAGATTCTGACCGACACCTGTGCGATGATTGGGGCCAATATACTGAACGTTGCGCGGCAGGACTATGAACCCCAAGGCGCCAGTGTGACCATTTTGGTCAGTGAAGATCCGATAGATCCCCACAGCATAGATAAGTCAGAGCATCCCGGACCGTTGCCGAACTCGGTAGTCGCCCATCTAGACAAAAGTCATATTTGCGTACATACCTACCCAGAAAGCCATCCTGAAGGTGGACTCTGTACCTTTCGCGCGGATATCGAAGTCTCAACCTGCGGCGTGATTTCACCGCTCAAAGCATTGAACTACCTGATTCATCAGCTTGAATCCGATATTGTGACCATGGATTACCGGGTTAGGGGTTTTACCCGTGATATCAATGGCATCAAATATTATATAGATCATGAAATCAATTCTATCCAAAACTTCCTTTCTAAGGATATGAAAGCCCAGTACCACATGATGGATGTTAACATCTATCAAGAAAATATTTTTCATACCAAAATGATGTTAAAAGATTTTGACTTAAAGCATTACCTATTCAATGCAAAACCGGAAGATTTAAGCGCCACCGAGCGCAAAGAAATTACCGAGCTGCTGTATAAAGAAATGCGGGAGATTTATTATGGTCGCAATCTACCGGTTATAACGGGTCAACAGTCATCATCATTTTAGAAAATACTGGTCTGTGGCTTCCTTTTCATTGCATCATCCAATGTAAATGAAGCCAACACACCTGAAGTATGAAGTATGAAGTATGAAGTATGCCGGGTATATCGCCCTTGATAAAACTCACCAGGTATGACGACAAAAATCGCGATATTGAGTGACAACCTGTAGAAAATCCTCGGCGCCACATAATGACAGGCTCTCCTCATCGTAATAACTTAAACCTTCCTCCAATTCGTCAGTGACAAAAGCGATATCATTGGCACGCACGATAACTTCTTCGCCATCGGTCCACAGCGTATATTCATGACCGATGCACTGCCAGCTATCTTGACCACCGGCTAACCGGCGCAGATTGTCTTCAACCTGATCCAACAGCGCAAGATCGCCCTTGACCTCTTCATTGAACCAGTGGCCAAGCGCTTCATGTCCCATGGAAAAGGTGACGCTGACCTGCCCAGAGATATCGCGAATAAAATCATAATCCATAGCTGTATACCCTAAATAATCCGCGTAACGGCAAGGCAGCGCCGCGCTCAATCAATCTGGCTACCTGATGGTAGTGATTTTACCCTTTTGTCAGCGCAAGATCGTTAGCTAAGTTGGATTTTACCGAGTGCCCCGGTCAAATGTCACGGATTTAACCCCGTATTTAGCCAAACGGCAGCACCCTTCTTAGCCAGCGGAAGGCATGGGTAGCAAATGTAGACTGGGTGGCGGTGGCGGAATTGATTGGCATATATTGCATGATTAAGCCTTCCACCGGCGTATGGCCAGACTCGATCGCATAATGTAACGCCGTCTTATTAACATGATCCTTAATGGCAACGTTGGCACCACGTTCGAGCAGCGTCTCCACGATTTGCAAGGCACCGCGCTGTGAAGACCACATTAACGCGGTTTTCCCTTCGTCGTCGACGGCGTTAATATCGGCGCCTTGCGCCAATAACGCCTCGATAGCCGAAATATCATCACGTTGCGTGGCGTGGAGTATTGCAATATTATCCTCAGGGTTGATGGGTGTGATGCTAATGCGGCCTAGGTTACCCAGCAAGCTATCCACCCCGATTTCTGGGTTGTCGCGAGATGCCGGCTCAAGCGCTTTTTTCACCCGGTCCTCGCGGTTGGCTAACCGCAAGTCGGTGCTGCTTACTGCAAGTTTCCTTTTTGGTCGCAAACCGTTAGTGACACCCGCCCAAAGGGGAAACTGATGGTCAACGGCAGGCCTATCACTTCGCGCATGCTGACCTGCTGAAAACAACTTAAGGTATATGCTCTGATGATTATTTTTTCTAGCATACATTAGCGCCGACATTCCTGTGGAATCAGCATATCTGATACCCTTAATATCGCCGAAAGCTTGATAAAAAGTAAGAAGTATATCCACTACCTCACTATGACCGTTCTTCGCCGCATAAATCAGCGGTGTTCTGTTATGGTCTGAGGTGCTCACCACGTAGGGATTGGCTCCTGAGGTGATTAATTTTGTCAATTCAGCAACACAGCCTTTCATTGCCGCCTTGGTTAACAACGTTCTTCCCTGATAAAGTGTGGTATCAATAGCGATGTTGTTATTTTCAAATTTTTCATTTTTCCTGGCGACACTCGCACAAACATCTGCAGCCGAGCTGCCGGATGTCATCCCATCGGGATCTTTTACGCCATGCCCATGACGATGACGATGCCCGGTGTTATCGGCAGTCTGCTGTTTCAGGGTATCGCCACTTTTCTCTGGGCTAATGGGTAGATCGCCTAATTGGCGTTTTCCTCGCCGTCCCTGCGGTTGCCCTGCATAGATAAGACTTTTTTGTATGGGCTCCCGTTGGGTATCATCATGTTCAACATGATTTATTTCTTGGAAAACAACATATTTTGAGAGGGAATTTCTGACGTAACGCAACGAATCATTCAGCGATTCTTGTTGAACCCCCCACCGGTTAAAAGATGCATGAGTGAAGTTATCACGAGTATATATTCCTTTGGTGGTAGTAATGTTATTTACCGCGCCAAAACGCATTTCGCCAATCATAATGCCTACTACTCCATTTTGTCATAAGAACATCTATTTTATAACGAAAAAACCCGTTAATTTCCATATTGAATTAAGCAAAGAGTCTTAGTAGACTCAATCGTCGATAGGTTTAGGGAATATTGTTATGATAATAACAAAATAAATAATAACCACATCACTTAAAATAACTTAATAATTATACCGAGATAATTCGCGTTGCAGGCAGGGGGGGATGAAGGGTAGGGTTCTTATTATTATATTCTGCATACATGCCTATCGAATGACATTCCTGGAGAGCAATTTATCTATAGAGCCAAACATATTTTGCAAAGACGGGATATTAGCATTTACCGATGTGCTGCGGCAGACTTGCCGCAGCACAAGATGAAGGCACAACTACACTGCAGTCTGGAAAATCACCTGTTCTGCTTTATCGGTATATTCCGCCAATTTATTAAAGTTCAGATAACGATAGGTATCTGCTGCTGTCTTGTCCACCAACGCAATGGCTTGCAAATACTCTTCCACCGTCGGTAGACGTCCCAATAACGAGGTCACCGCCGCCAATTCCGCCGATGCCAGATAGACATCCGCATCATTGCCAAGACGGTTAGGGAAGTTACGCGTTGAGGTAGATACCACAGTCGCACCGTCGGCCACCCTCGCCTGATTGCCCATACACAAAGAACAGCCCGGAATTTCGATGCGCGCACCGCTTTTGCCAAACACGCTGTAATAACCTTCTTCGGTTAACTGCGCAGCATCCATTTTAGTGGGTGGCGCCACCCAGAGGCGGGTTGGTAGTTGACCTTTATGCTGATCGAGCAATTTACCCGCTGCGCGGAAATGACCGATGTTGGTCATGCAGGATCCGATAAACACTTCATCAATTTTATTGCCGGCCACCTCAGAAAGCAGACGCGCATCGTCCGGATCGTTTGGTGCACACAGTATTGGCTGGTTAATCTCCGCCAGATCGATATCAATAATGGCGGCATATTCCGCATCCGCGTCAGCTTGCAGCAAATGCGGTTCGGCCAGCCAGCTTTCCATACCCTTGATCCGCCGTTCCAGCGTGCGTCGATCGCCGTAACCTTCGCTGATCATCCATTTCAACAACACAATATTGGAGCTGAGGTACTCGACGATCGGTGCCTGGTCCAGTTTGATGGTACAACCGGCTGCCGAACGTTCCGCCGACGCATCCGCCAATTCAAAGGCTTGTTCCACCTTAAGTTCAGGCAGTCCCTCGATTTCCAGGATCCGGCCGGAGAAGATGTTCTTTTTGCCTTTTTTCTCTACCGTCAACAACCCTTGTTTAATCGCATAATAGGGAATGGAATGCACCAGGTCACGTAGCGTAATACCCGGCTGCATTTTGCCTTTAAAACGCACCAGCACCGACTCGGGCATATCCAACGGCATCACGCCGGTGGCGGCGGCAAACGCCACCAGGCCCGAACCGGCCGGAAAAGAGATGCCGATAGGGAACCGGGTATGGGAATCACCACCGGTACCGACGGTATCAGGCAGTAACATACGGTTTAGCCAGGAATGGATAATGCCATCTCCCGGACGCAGTGAAACCCCGCCGCGGTTCATAATAAAGTCCGGCAGCGTGTGGTGGGTCAACACGTCTACCGGTTTTGGGTAGGCGGCGGTATGGCAAAACGACTGCATCACCAGATCGGCGGAAAAACCCAGACAGGCTAAATCTTTCAGCTCATCACGGGTCATTGGACCGGTGGTATCTTGCGAACCCACCGAGGTCATTTTGGGTTCACAATACTGTCCCGGACGGACCCCCGTCACACCACAAGCCCGGCCAACCATTTTCTGCGCCAGGGTAAACCCCTTGGTGCTGGCGGCCACGTCGCGGGCGTGGCGGAAAATCTCACTGGCGGGTAAACCCAGCGACTCGCGGGCGCGTGAGGTCAGGCCGCGGCCGATAATCAGCGGAATACGGCCGCCGGCACGCACTTCATCCACCAGCACCTCGGTATTGAGTGCGAAGGTGGCCAACAGTCGGTCGGTATCGTGCAGACGGATTTCACCGTTAAACGGGTAGATGTCAATCACATCGCCCATATTCAGCTCGGTAACATCCACTTCAATCGGCAGCGCGCCCGAGTCTTCCATGGTATTAAAAAATATGGGCGCGATTTTACTGCCCAGAACTACCCCACCACCCCGTTTATTGGGCACATACGGCAGATCATCGCCCATATACCATAATACGGAGTTGGTGGCGGATTTACGCGATGACCCGGTGCCGACCACGTCACCCACGTAGGCCAGTGGATAACCCTGTTGGTTAAGCGCCTCTATCTGCCCGATAGGCCCGACGCTACCCGGCTGATCAGGATTGATGCCTTCGCGGGCATTCTTGAGCATCGCCAAAGCGTGCAGCGGGATATCCGGTCTCGACCATGCGTCAGGTGCGGGTGACAGATCGTCGGTATTGGTTTCTCCGGTAACTTTAAACACGGTTACGGTGATTTTTTCCGCCAGTGGCGGACGCGACAAAAACCACTCGGCATCGGCCCAGGCGTGCATCACCTCAAGCGCATAAGCATTACCGGCTTTGGCCTTGGCTTCCACGTCATAGAAACTGTCGAACATCAGCAGCATTGATTTTAATACCCCGGCGGCAATCGGTGCCAGCGTGGCATGATCAAGCGCATCCACCAGTGGTTGTATATTATAACCACCCTGCATGGTGCCGAGCAGTTCAATCGCACGCTCGGGGGAAATCAGCGGGGAATGGGCATCGCCTTTAGCGATCGCCGCCAGAAAGCCGGCTTTGACATAAGCCGCTTCATCCACTCCAGGGGGGACCCGATGAGTTAACAGGTCAAGTAAAAAGGTCTCTTCGCCGATCGGCGGGTTTTTCAGCAGTGTCACCAGCGTCGCCACCTGTGCAGCATCAAGCGGCTTAGGTACGATCCCCTGGGCAGCACGCTCGGCCACGAGCTTACGATAGTCTTCTAGCACGACATTCTCCTCGTTTTTATAAGTTATTGCTCACATCAACCGCTATCGACCATCGTTTTGGCCTGGCCGCGTCGCGTCTACTGATTCCCTTGAAGTTACTGATGTCACAGCATGTAATGACATCAGTAAATCTTGTCTTGCCACATTGATTGGGTGATAACCCGCGACCAACATGAACGGGCGTAACATCCGCGCGGTAACAGCGCTAATACCTTGCCTTTTCGTGCAGCCAGTCTACCAGCAATTGGCCATCTTGTTAATTTGTTTACATCTAAGCAACATGAATTTTTCGCTGAAACGTTAAGGCATTAGCGCATTATAGACATGACAAATTAACACTTTTTTAAGTGCAACAGCCATAGCTGCCACGCATAAAAACACGATCAACGAGCAAAGAAGGCGACGCAACCTCACCGAGGTAGTCATGACGTATCGATGCTCTCCGTGGAGTGATGACTAAGGTGATGGGCACGGCACGAGTCACTTACGCAGTGAGAAATAGAGGAGGTCAGCCTTAGCGGTCAAGAGTGGGACGATAATCGGCAAACGCGGTCCGGTTTGGTGGCGGGACGATGGGTTAAGTCGTTCAAACCGGACCTTATTTACGTTAAGTCTATCTCCATCGGGTAGGACGTTTACTTATCCGACGATTGATCAGTGCCGTCGGCGCTTGGCTCATCAGCGCTAAACCCATCAGCGTTAGGTTCATTCTCTTCACGCGGAGTTTCCAGACTGGTTACTTTTTTGTGCCAGCTATCCTGCGTGAAAATAAATGTTCCAATTTCACCTCTAGCGACAATAATGTGCCGTTCATCGTCCAAGTTGACGTCAATAGCTGAGCCCTCATTTTCAGCTATGACCACCTGTTGCCCTTCATACGCTGATACGGGCAGCTTGAGCGTATATAACCGATCTGATTTTCCCAGATAAAGGCTTACGGTAAAATTCTCCGCTAAGTAGTCCGCCAGCTTTTCTGGGTTATCATTCAGTTCCGTAACCTCATACTTGGTATTGATATCTTTAAATGAAGTTGAAGAGATTCCATTTATCGTGTATCCGAGATTTCTTGCTGGGCCATTGAGCGTTTGCGACGCGACCACCACCCCCCTGACCACGATCTCCGCTCTAGAGGGCCGATCATCCAGCCTGATATTCACGTGGAATTTATTCATGGCACCAATACTCACACGACCTCTGGCCAGTTCATAATGAACAACGCCGTTCGCCGTAGTGACCCTTAGATAACAACTGTTGGGATCGACGCTCCTGCTCGGTGAATAGACGAAACCATACCCACCATGCAACGCCGGATATATGGTGGTGGGCAGCGTTCTTTCAGGGTCATAGTAACCCACCAGCGTCGCTACCGGCACGCCAAACCCGCGAGGTACTCGTGTTCCCGCCGGATCGTTGCCGTCAAGCGTCAGCCAGCGGTCATTATCAACCACAAAACGTACCGCATCCCCGGTTCTATAGGTTAGGACTTGCCCATTAACAACCAGTACTACATCCCATGTTGCCCGGTTAATAAAAGAAATTATCCGGCCACTCGCAATTGGCGCTGCGGGCGGAAAGGCTATCTCTCTTACCCAGATACCATTCTCAGTAATGATTTCCACTTCAAGAAAATTTTGCAATAATTCTGCGAGACGAGTACCGTTTCTATCATTTCCCAATCGCACCAATTCTGCCATGCTATTGATAACAAACGTAGAATTATTGGCCGGCACCGTCAGCCAGCGACCATTATTAACTCCAAAGCGTACCACATCCCCGGTACTATAGGTTAGGTTTTGCCCATTAACAACCAGTACTACATCCCATGTTGCCCGGTTAATAAAAGAAATTATCCGGCCACCCGCAATCGGCGCTGCGGGCGGAAAGGCTATCTCTCTTACCCAGATACCATCCTCAGTAATGATTTCCACTTCAAGAAAATTTTGCAATAATTCTGCGAGACGAGTACCGTTTCTATCATTTTCCAATCGCACCAATTCTGCCATGCTATTGATAACAAACGTAGAATTATTGGCCGGCACCGGCGGATAGAAGGGCGGTAATATCGTGGTATAAGGCGTACCTGTGGGCAATTTAACAGCGCATTCCCAATTTTGGAAATCATCATCCTGCGAATTAAATTCCTCGTGATTATCACATCCACATTCACATTTGTCAGATTTGTGTTGGCCGTCGGCATTCTCCTCATCTTCAAGAACATTATAATCCGCTATCTCCGCAGTAAATGGGGTATTATTCTCCAGCCTGACCCAGGTATTATTCCGTACGCCAAAGATACTGGAATGCCTGTATGCAACAGGATGGTTTTGGTTACCAATACGGATATTCATCGTTAACTGGGCATGATTGTCAACATAAACGGTCGTATTTTCTAATGCCGCCCCTGCAACAGGGAGGTTAACATTTTGTGTCCAGTTACCATTAGTCGGGATTATATCTACACTACCCAGGCGTATGAGATGAGATCGGATAAAGTTGCCAGAAGGGTCATTGGCGATAGTGGTAAACTGCGATTGCCGAGCAATAACGAAACTTGGTGCTCTGACACGATTGGTGAAGTTAATATAACGCAAGGTTTGCGGATTCCAAATTTTGAATCCTGTCGGTGAGCTGCGAGAAAAAACAGCCTGCCGTTCAATGAAATTTTGGATGATATTAAGCACAAAAGGAGTGTGCAACGTGTAGTCAGAGAGTGGAGAACTTGCGACGCCGCTTGCCATCGCATCAGTATTAAACTGATTACCTTGAAAGGGCGGGACGCTGCCGCCACAGCAGTTCTGATTTCCACCTCTATTCCAAAAGAAGTTGGCAATAAAACGATTATGGCCGCGATCCCATCCCCATGCAGCGTTAACCCCTGTCTGACTGGGGCGTTGATGAGATGATCCCCGCCATTGTCCAGGGAAGTGTCCCAGACTATAGGCATGGCCCGCTTCGTGACTCCATTCATTACCAAGGGAGTCATCGATAGTGAGCATGCCGTTTCCCCCGCTGCCGCCATGCACGATTGTACCATTCTGATAACGACCGCGTGCATTATGCGCGGTAATCATGAATGCGACGTAGCTGTTTGGTATTTCCCTCGTCGCATCTGAGCTATTGATGCCGTAATTAGCACAATTGATCCCTTGGGAGATAAGAATCTTAGCAATATATTCACGCATATCACCCGTATGCCAGGAACCCGTCGTTGCCGATTGGGTCGTATAGACGGTGCCATTGGGCATAACAACTCGTGGAAAATGGACCGGCTCATACTCACCAACAATAAGACGGCTGACCGGAATTTTTTGATAATAATCCCGATGTAAAGAAGGCTGGTTAGCAAAACGAAACTGTCCACGCGGTGTTACCAGCATGCCTATATCGATCGTTTGAAAAATAACTTCATTAGGCGCACCAATAATAATATTATTCAGGCTACCGGTCTGATTGCCGCTATTAAAAATCAGGGTTAACCCCGGGTTTATCCAATTCGCGGGAAGGTTCAATGTCCACATATTCCGCGCATAGATAATATTGGTATTCCCTGGTGAATCCACTGCGGGTAACTGAGCTGGCGAAGCAAGATCAATAGTACCCAAGCGCAGACCATCAGCGCGTGTGCCAGTGACTGAAATTGACGCAGGTTGTGTCGATACCGGTTGTACCATTAATAAAGTATCGCGTTGCGCGACCAACCGAGGGCGACTATCATTGGGGGTAGGTCTTTGATAAATAGTTATATTTTGTGCATAACATATCCTGGCTGAAAAACTACCAGTAAGATCATTAGTTACTGGTAACTCATCAAACGCAACGCTATTGAATGATTCCATTATATTTACCTCATAAATATAGGGTTATATCGAATAGATAACATAAAACTCACACAATCCAGATGATATATAATTCGTTTTGTTAATTACATTAACTATAAAAATTACAATTACATATATTTATCAGCAAGGCAATTCCAAAAATTAGTATTAAAAAATCAATAAATGGCATTGCACTAAAATGCATGGCGATAATTATTTTTATTTACTAATTGTTCTCTGGTGAGTGATGTTACCAGTTGCGATTAAGATGAGGTTTTGCGAGCAAGTCAGTGTGGTCAGAGCAATCAATCACCATTTTTTTTGATCATTTAAGCTAGTGCAGATGCGTCAGTCCCAGGATTTTCACCCCTTGACACTGTTTATTTCAACGTTGTATATATCAGATTAAAAAATTAATTTATTTTAATTTATTTCGTTTAATATAGGCACCTAAGATCGTTAATTTAATGCAAAATTATAAATCACTCCAGGACCATTCAGTGAAGTACATCAACCGATCTTTTATTTTTAAGGAATAACTTATCATGTTTAATATATTGTCATCTTTACCTTCACTTTCCACCCCGACGTGGACCTCGGGGCTGAAATATAACAGTAGCACAGACACCCCAACCCAGATCTATAATACTACCGAATTACTATTTGTTATTTCACAAAATTCAAAAAATTCAAAAAATTTATCTGGCATAACAAGACATTTGATTAGTGCAAAAAATGCTACGCCAGTTGATCCTTATAGCATCAATAGAACGGCACCAAGGGCAGAGCACTATTTCACGGGTGACCTGCAAAGTGGATATACTGTTATTTCTGTCCCTGTACCAAAGGATCCGCATGAGGCCTTTATCCGCGCGGTTGCGGGTACACAAATATCACCGCTAATGGTCGCAGCGGCGGAGAATAACGTCAGTTTATTAAAGTCATTGCTGAAATCCAATCCCACGATAGACATGAAAGATGCAAAGGGCCGCTCCCCCCTTATGTATGCCGCTGAGTTTAATAGTCTACGTGCGTTAACGGTATTACTGAAACGGGGCGCCTCTCGCTCAGTTGTCTGCAAGCAGGATCAAACTGCGCTGATGTATGCTGTAAAACAAGGCAACATATTGATAGTTGATAAATTATTAAAAAATAGCATTCAGGATATACCACAAATGATACCAATGGTTGACTTACAAGACAGCCAAGGATTTTCCGCGTTGATGATGGCGGCAGACCGTTCTGATCCCAGAATACTTACCCGCCTATTAAAATCCAACCCCAATCCTATGCTCACCAACCTCAACGACCAGACTGCCGCCATGCTGGCGGCACAAGCGGGTAGTGTGAAAAGTCTAAAGGCGTTGATCAACTATGCCGGAGAAAAGTCAGCAGCATTAGTTAACGCTCACGATAATAACGACAAGAATGTGATGGCGTATGCGTTGCCAATAAACAATTTTGAGATGAATGAATTATTGTGGTCTTCTGGCGCTAAAATCCCCACAACTGTCTATGGTGAGCAGCATAAAAACGTGCTCATTTGTGCGCTGGAAAATGCCTCTATTGAGATAGTTGAAAAAATAGTGCAACGCGTCAATCCGCGGCTAAAAAAAGTTCTCCTTAATCACCGTGATATAAACGGTATGAATGCACTGATGTATGCGGTGAAGTTGGACAAACAATCGGTTATCACCAAGATGCTCGACAGCCTGCCAGACCTGACAGTCAAGCGGCTGTTAGCAATACGGGATAACCAGCGTCATTCTATTTTTCATTACTTAATCAAATCCGAAACCCCGTTAGATACATTTAAGTTGTTATTGAATAAATGTATGTATAGAACCCCCGCCCAAGCGATATTCAAAAAATTCCTTTTGCCTTTATTACGAAATGCGATAGTACATTCTAATATTGAGGTAGCGCAATTTTTGCTCACCTATGATGACAAAAGCTATTTCAACAGATTATTGGCGGCAAATACGTCCCACGGACTCACGGTATTAAGCATTGCAGCAAAAAAAGGACAACTAGAAAGTGTGAATTTTTTACTGGAAAAAGGGGCGTATGCCTATCCCAACGCTAACTATGTTAACAAAACTGCGGCGATGTTTGCAGAGGAGAATGGGCATAAGCGCGTCGTTGAGCGACTGGCGGAGTTTGCTGCTCACGCTAGGTAAATAACCTACTCGATCAACACGTGGCACACCAACGCAAAAACGGCTCCCAAGGAGCCGTTTTATCACCAAACTCATTGAGTAGGATGGATTATTTCTTTTTCTTTGCCTTAGCGTTAGGTAAATCGGTAATGCTACCTTCAAACACTTCTGCCGCCAGGCCAACCGATTCATGCAACGTCGGGTGAGCGTGAATAGTCAACGCAATATCCTCGGCATCACAGCCCATTTCAATTGCCAGACCGATTTCACCCAAGAGTTCGCCGCCGTTCACACCCACTACCGCACCACCAATCACCCGATGCGTTTCTTTATCGAAAATCAGCTTGGTAACGCCGTCTTGGCAATCAGATGCAATGGCGCGACCCGATGCCGCCCAAGGGAAGGTAGACACTTCATAGCTGATGCCTTTTTCCTTCGCTTCTTTCTCGGTCAAACCGACCCAAGCCACTTCCGGCTCGGTATACGCGATGGATGGGATCACTTTGGGATCGAAATAGTGTTTTTTGCCAGCGATAACTTCCGCCGCCACATGACCTTCATGGGTACCTTTATGCGCCAGCATCGGCTGACCAACGATATCGCCGATAGCATAGATATGGGGCACGTTGGTACGCAGTTGTTTATCCACCCGGATGAAACCACGATCGTCCACTTCTACCCCGGCCTGGCCGGCATCAAGCATCTTACCGTTCGGTACCCGGCCAATGGCTACCAGCACCGCATCATAGCGCTGCGGTTCAGCGGGTGCTTTTTTACCTTCCATCGTGACATAGATGCCGTCTTCCTTGGCTTCAACCGTGGTCACTTTGGTTTCCAGCATCAGAGTAAACTGCTTGCTGATGCGTTTGGTATAGACCTTGACGATGTCTTTATCCGCCACCGGGATCACCTGATCGAACATTTCAACCACGTCGATTTTCGATCCCAGAGCATGATAGACCGTCGCCATTTCCAGGCCGATAATACCGCCGCCCATCACCAGCAGTTTTTCCGGCACTGTCTTTAACGCCAATGCGTCGGTAGAATCCCACACGCGCGGATCGTCATGAGGAATGAACGGCAGCTTGATCGGCCGTGAGCCTGCGGCAATAATCGCATTATCAAAATTAATGGTGGTAACGCCTTTTTCACCCTCAACTTGCAGGGTGTTAGCGCCGGTAAACTTGCCGACACCATTAACCACCGTCACTTTACGGGCCTTTGCCATACCGGACAAACCGCCGGTCAACTGGTTGACAACCTGTTCTTTCCATTTACGGACTTTATCAATATCCGTTTTAGGCTCGCCGAAGGTGATGCCGTTTTCACTTAACGCTTTCGCTTCTTCAATCACTTTGGCGACATGCAGCAGGGCCTTGGACGGTATACAACCGACATTCAAGCAAACCCCACCCAGGGTGGCGTAACGTTCCACCAGCACGGTCTCCAAACCTAAATCTGCACAACGGAAGGCGGCGGAATATCCTCCCGGACCCGCCCCAAGTACCACGACCTGGGTTTTGATTTCAGTACTCATCATGACCTCTTAGTTGTTTGTCCGGCGGGTAAGGCGTTAATTTTCTGGCGAATTAAGGGCATAACGCACGGACGCCACCGGGACGCCTCCAGCAAAACCAGTTTACAGAATTGTTAATACTCTGCAAAGCATGTTCGGACGGGGCGCGATCTGTTAGCCCTGCCGGTGCCTGCCAACTGGCCCGGCGGGGCCACATCCAACAATCAGGCCGGTCTGTTAACACCGGCCTCGGGTTTACATCACCAGGCGACGAATATCGGACATCACGTCGTTGATGAAACTGATAAAACGCGCGCCCGCCGCACCGTCAATGACCCGGTGATCGTAGGACAAGGATAGAGGCAGCATCAGTCGTGGTGTGAACTCCTTACCGTTCCATACTGGCTTCATGGCCGATTTGGAAACACCCAGGATTGCCACTTCCGGCGCGTTGACTATTGGCGTAAAGGACGTGCCGCCGATACCGCCAAGGCTGGAAATGGTAAAACACCCGCCCTGCATATCTGACGAGGTCAACTTGCCGTCACGGGCCTTTTTGGAGATAACTGACAGCTCGCGGGACAACTCGACGATGCCCTTCTTGTTTACATCGCGGAATACTGGCACTACCAGGCCATTGGGGGTATCTACCGCCACACCGATATTGATGTATTTTTTTAGCGTCAGTTTCTGCGCGTCTTCCGACAAAGAGCTATTAAAGCGCGGCAACTCTTCCAACGCTTTGGCCACCGCTTTCATGATGAACACCAGCGGGGTAATTTTCACGTCCAGCTTTTTCTTTTCGGCTTCGGCGTTCTGCTGCTTACGGAACGCTTCCACTTCGGTGATATCCGCTTCGTCAAACTGAGTGACGTGGGGGATCATGACCCAGTTGCGATGCAGATTGGCACCAGAGATCTTCTGGATTCGACCCAGTTCCACTTCTTCAGTGTCACCAAACTTGCTGAAGTCGACTTTCGGCCACGGCAGCAGACCTGGCAGCGATCCGCCGCTTGTCGAAGCCGATGCTGACTCAGCGCGTTTAACCGCATCTTTGATGTAGGTCTGGATATCTTCACGCAGGATACGGCCTTTACGTCCGCTACCTTTTACCTTGGCCAGATTGACGCCAAACTCGCGCGCCAGGCGACGAATCACCGGCGTAGCATGTACATAAGCATCATTTTCAGCAAACTCGCCCTTAGCGGCCGATCCGGTCTGGGCGGCGGTGTTTTTATTCGCCTGGGACGCGGGTGCTGGCGCCGCCGCTGCGGCAGTTTCAGTCTTACCGGCAGCCGGAGCCGCGGCGGATGCCGCGCCAGCCACTTCAAACACCATGATCAACGAGCCGGTGCTAACCTTATCACCAGTGCTGATTTTGATCTCTTTAACCGTACCCGCGAAAGGTGCGGGCACTTCCATCGAGGCTTTATCACCTTCAACGGTAATCAAGGATTGCTCTGCTTCAACCTTATCACCGACTTTCACCATCACTTCGGTGACTTCCACTTCGTCGCCGCCGATATCAGGAACATTAACGTCCTTGCTACCGCCAGGTTGGGCCGGTGCAGCCGCTGGCTGGCTAGCCTGGGCAGGTGCCGCGGGGGCCGTCGCTTCACCGGCGGCGCCTGCCACTTCAAACACCATGATAAGCGAACCGGTGCTGACCTTGTCACCGGTGTTGACCTTGATCTCTTTCACGGTACCGGCAAAAGGTGCTGGGACTTCCATTGAGGCCTTATCACCCTCAACGGTAATCAAAGATTGCTCAGCCTCAACCTGGTCGCCGACTTTTACCAGTACTTCGGTGACTTCCACTTCGTCACCACCGATATCCGGCACATCAATATTTTTACTGACCGCCGCACCACCCACGCTCTGCTGTTCAGCTGGAGCCGGTTTATCGTCGCGTTGAGCCGGAGCCGCCGCACCTTCGGCATCGTCAAAAATCATGATCAGTGAACCTGTGGTAACTTTATCGCCGACAGTCACTTTCAATTCTTTAATGACCCCCGCCTGCGGCGAGGGGACTTCCATGGACGCCTTATCACCTTCGACGGTAATTAGCGATTGCTCGGCTTCAACCTTGTCGCCGACCTTGACCAGCACTTCGGTGACTTCAACTTCATCAGCACCGATATCCGGTACGTTAATTTCAATAGCCATTGATTTTTCTACCTCTTATGCCAGGCGCGGGTTGACTTTATCCGCATCGATGCCGAACTTGGTGATGGCCTTCGCAACGATGTCGGTACCGATCTCCCCACGTTTAGCCAGTTCTCCCAACGCAGCCACAACCACATAGGATGCGTCCACTTCAAAATGGTGGCGCAAGTTTTCGCGGCTGTCGGAACGGCCAAACCCATCAGTACCCAGCACGCGGAATTCGCTAGCCGGAATAAAGTTGCGGATCTGCTCGGCAAACAGTTTCATATAGTCGGTGGACGCCACGGCTGGCGCATCGCTAAGGATCTGGGCAACATAAGGCACCCGCGGCGTTTCACCCGGATGCAGCATGTTCCAGCGTTCGCAATCCTGACCGTCTCGCGCCAACTCAGTGAATGACGTTACGCTGTACACATCAGAACCCACGCCGTAATCCTTGGACAGGATCTCAGCCGCTTCGCGCACATGGCGCAAAATCGCACCGGAACCCATCAGTTGAACCTTGCCTTTGGCGCCGTCGAGGGTTTCAAGCTTATAGATACCTTTACGGATACCATCTTGCGCACCTTCAGGCATGGCTGGCATGTGGTAGTTTTCGTTCAGCGTCGTCAGGTAATAATAAACATTTTCCTGCTGCTCGCCGTACATCCGGGTCAGACCGTCGTGCATGATGACGGCGACTTCATAGGCATAAGCCGGATCGTACGAGATACAGTTGGGAATGGTTAAAGACTGGATATGGCTGTGACCATCTTCATGCTGCAACCCCTCGCCGTTAAGCGTGGTGCGTCCCGACGTACCGCCGATCAGGAACCCACGGGCCTGCTGATCGCCAGCCGCCCAGCACAGATCGCCGATCCGTTGGAAACCGAACATTGAGTAATAAATATAGAACGGGATCATCGGCAGGTCATTGGTACTGTATGACGTTGCCGCAGCCAGCCATGATGAGGCCGCACCCAGTTCATTGATACCTTCCTGGAGGATCTGGCCTTTCTCGTCTTCACGATAGTAGGCAACCTGTTCGCGATCCTGCGGGGTGTACTGCTGGCCGTTCGGACTGTAAATACCAATCTGGCGGAACAGACCTTCCATACCAAAGGTGCGCGCTTCGTCGGCGATAATCGGCACCAGGCGATCTTTAATCGACGGGTTCTTCAACATCACGTTCAACACACGAACAAAGGCAATAGTGGTAGAAATCTCTTTCTTTTGTTCTTCCAGCAGCGCGCCAAAATCTTCCAGGGTTGGCAGTTCCAACGGCTTGGTGAAGTTTTTCAGTCGAGTCGGCAGATACCCGTTAAGCGCCTGACGGCGTTCATGCAGGTAGGAATATTCTTCCGAACCTTCCTTGAACGTGATGTAGGGTAGTTTTTCTAGCTGATCATCGGGCACCAGCGGAGACAAATTAAAACGATCGCGGAAGTAACGCACGCCGTCCATGTTCATCTTCTTGACCTGGTGGGCAATGTTCATGCCTTCCGCCGTTTCACCCATGCCGTAGCCTTTAATGGTATGGGCGAGGATCACCACCGGTTTACCGGTCGTTTTACGGGCTTTTTGTAGTGCAGCGAAAACTTTTTTCGGATCGTGACCGCCACGGTTCAATGACCAGACTTCATCGTCACTCATATCCTTGACCAGTGCAGCAGTCTCAGGATATTTGCCAAAGAAGTGTTCACGCACATAAGCGCCGTTCTTCGACTTAAAGGTCTGGTAATCGCCATCAACCGTTTCATTCATCAGTTGAATCAGCTTACCGCTGGTATCTTTACGCAGCAGTGCGTCCCAACGGCCGCCCCAAATCACCTTGATCACTTCCCAGCCGGCGCCGGCGAAAATGCCTTCCAGCTCGTTAATGATTTTGCCATTACCGGTAACCGGACCGTCCAGGCGCTGCAGGTTGCAGTTAATGATGAAGACCAGGTTATCGAGCTTTTCACGGGTGGCAATGGTGATTGCACCCTTGGATTCCGGCTCATCCATTTCGCCATCGCCCAGGAAAGCATAAACCGTCTGCGCACTGGTATCTTTCAGGCCACGGTGGTTCAGGTATTTCAGGAACTTGGCCTGATAGATAGCACCGATGGGTCCCAGCCCCATGGAAACAGTTGGGAACTGCCAGAATTCAGGCAATAGTTTGGGATGGGGATAAGAAGGTAGACCTTTACCATGCACTTCCTGGCGGAAGTTGTTCATTTGCTCTTCGGTGAGGCGCCCTTCCAGGAAAGCACGGGCGTAGATCCCCGGAGAGATATGGCCCTGGAAATAGACCAGATCGCCGCCGTCTTTGTCACTACGGGCACGGAAGAAATGGTTGAAGCAGACTTCATAAACTGTCGCGGCAGATTGGAAAGAAGCCATGTGGCCGCCCAAATCCAGATCTTTCTTCGACGCATGCAGGACGGCCATGACCGCGTTCCAGCGGATTGCCGAACGAATGCGGCGTTCAAGTTCCAGATTACCGGGATACTCAGGCTCGTCTTCAACCGGGATGCTATTGATGTAATTGCGGCCCGAGGCACCAGCAGCGATACTAACGCCACCTTTGCGTGCACCATCAAGCACCTGATCAATCAGGAACTGTGCGCGCTCAATACCCTCTTCACGGATAACCGATTCGATCGCCTGTAGCCAGTCGCGTGTCTCGATCGGATCCACGTCATTGTATAAACGTTCTGACATGGTGGTGTTCCTTATCTATCGCTAATAATTGGTTTAGTTGGAGCCTGTCTTCCTGCGTTCCGGCGCCCGGAGCGCACGAAGACAGGCTCATTGCTTTCGTTGCCGTATTCAGCACCCGTCAACCGGGCACTTAGTCCTTGCGTTGCTGGAGTCGGCGCAGCGATCGTTCACGCCGACTATGTTCCCGACTGAGGTCCAGCAATACTTCCTCAATAAACGCCAGATGGCGGTGTGACGCCTCACGGGCCTTTTCCGGCTCGCGGGCCACGATCGCCGCAAAAATTCCAGCGCGGTGGCTGCTCACCTGTGCCAGCATTTCCCGGCGCGAGTAGAGCAATTCAAAATTCTGACGCACGTTTTTTTCCAGCATGGGTCCCATGCAGCGCACCAAATGCAATAAAACCGCATTATGGGCGGCTTCGGTCACGGCGATTTGATACTGCAAAACGGCATCGGCCTCGGCCTCGAGATCGCCGTTTTTCTGAGCCAGCTCAATGATCTGGTGGCAATCTCGTATCCGATCGATATCTTCTTCGGTTCCACGCAATGCGGCATAATAGGCAGCAATGCCTTCCAGGGCGTGACGGGTTTCCAGCAGATCGTATTGTGATTCGGGGTGTTCGGCCAATAATTCAGCCAGCGGATCGCTAAAGCTCTGCCAGAGATTATTCTCGACAAAGGTGCCGCCGCCTTGGCGGCGCATCAACAACCCTTTTGCTTCCAGGCGTTGGATCGCTTCCCTCAGTGAGGGGCGGGATACATCAAACTGTTTTGCCAGTTCGCGTTCGGGAGGCAGTTTTTCACCGGGACGTAGCGTCCCTTCGAGTATCAGGTACTCCAGCTGCTGCTCAATAACATCCGAAAGTTTTGCTTGGCGGATTTTACTATAGGCCATTTATAATCATCTGTGCAAATTGCCCGGAGTCAATTGGTAATACCAATTTCATAAACGTGACGCTAAAGTAACAAAGTATTCACCTCCTGTCCATGGCGGCTTTGACTTAAATCATAAAAGCCAGCACATTTAAACAATTGCACTAAGCTTGTGCTGCATTTTGATAACTAACCGTCTTCATTAAGTGAAATAGGTGAATGGTGCATTTAACCGTTCATTAACGCATATGCGTTAATGCTGAACCGTTTGAGCTCAATAATAAATGCATAAAATAAGCTAATTTATGCATTGTTATTTAATTTCACGTGTTTTTAACGCTGCCTATTACTCACCCTTCTCGTGACAGCTTAAGCATGGGATGCGTCAGATCATGGTTTTAGGAATTTACGCCAGATGCCCAACAAATCAGGTGCAAACTTTTTTACATACCACTATTCTTGTTCCGACAACAGCCTGTGGATGTTATTCGCCTTTCGGCTTGCGTAAAAAATTATGTACATAAATTGTAGTGTATGGCGTACATCTTGCATCTATGCCCTACATAGTTCACGTGACAGGGGAAACCATCACAACTGCAACGTGAAGTATGACGGGCATATCCTTGCAATTTACCGCTGACCGCAACGACAGAGGAATTAACGATGGATGGGAAACAGCGCACAGAGACGCTGAAACGTGGGCTAAAAAACCGGCATATTCAACTTATTGCCTTAGGGGGCGCCATTGGCACCGGGTTATTCCTCGGCATTGCGCAGACCATTAAGATGGCCGGTCCGTCGGTGATCCTGGGTTATGCCATCGGGGGCTTTATCGCGTTTTTGATTATGCGGCAATTGGGCGAAATGGTGGTTGAAGAGCCGGTTGCCGGATCCTTTAGCCATTTTGCCTATAAGTATTGGGGAAGTTTCGCTGGATTCGCTTCCGGTTGGAATTATTGGGTGCTGTATGTGTTGGTTGCCATGGCCGAATTAACCGCGGTAGGCATTTACATGCACTACTGGTGGCCCGAGTTACCCACCTGGGTATCCGCCGCCGTATTTTTTGTGCTGATTAACCTGATTAATCTGTCCAATGTGAAAATCTACGGCGAAATGGAATTCTGGTTTGCCATCATTAAAGTGGTGGCCATCATCGCGATGATTATTTTCGGCGCCTGGTTATTATTCAGCGGCCACGGTGGTCCGCAAGCCAGCATGACCAACCTGTGGGCGCAGGGTGGATTCTTCCCTCATGGCGTCAACGGCCTGGTCATGGCAATGGCAGTGATTATGTTCTCGTTCGGCGGCTTGGAACTGGTGGGCATTACCGCAGCGGAAGCGGATAATCCTCGATACAGCATTCCCAAGGCCACCAACCAGGTTATTTATCGTATCCTGCTGTTTTACATAGGCTCTCTAACTATTTTACTCTCACTGTACCCTTGGGGGAAAGTGGTGGAAGGCGGCAGCCCGTTTGTGCTGATTTTCCATGCGCTCGACAGTGATTGGGTCGCCACCATACTCAATATCGTGGTGCTGACCGCTGCGCTGTCGGTGTATAACAGCTGTGTGTACAGCAACAGCCGTATGCTGTATGGCCTATCGCGCCAAGGTAACGGTCCCAAAGTTCTGGCGAAGGTCGATCAGCGCGGCGTGCCGGTGATGGCCATCGGCGTTTCGGCGCTGGCCACCGCCATTTGTGTGCTGATTAATTACCTGATGCCCGGCAAGGCCTTCGGCCTACTGATGTCACTGGTGGTGTCCGCCTTGGTGATCAACTGGGGCATGATAAGCCTGGCGCATTTGAAATTCAGACGGGCCATGGCACGACAGGGAAAGGTTACTCAATTCCAGGCGTTATGGTATCCGTTTGGTAATTATCTTTGCCTGTTGTTTATGGTTGCGATCCTGGTGGTGATGCTCATGACGCCGGGCATGGAAATTTCGGTTTATCTGATTCCGGCATGGTTATGCCTGTTGGCGGTTGGTTTTTACTACAAGCAAAAAACGCAGCGGGCCTTGGGTACAGAGGTATCCTAGATGATGTAAGTTCATTGACCGCGTCACCGGATTTCGGGCGGCGCGGTGCCCTTCCCTCGCACTGCAACCCTGTTATTTACCTCACAGTTTCACTCTTATGACAAGTTTGTCCATCTCCACAACCCATTGTTACTGCGTGCATTAAGCCAAATAAGACAATACTGACAGTCAGTTATTCTTGTTGTGTTGACAACGGAGAGTGGATCCATGAAAGCACAGGCCTTGAGCTTAAAGGAAAAAATCGGGTTTGGGATGGGCGACGCCGGCTGCAATATGGTCTGGGGTTCCATTACCATGTTTCTTGCCTATTTCTACACCGACGTATTTGGCCTGGCACCCGCCTTGGTAGGGGTGTTGCTGTTATCAGTACGCGTGGTTGACGCGGTGACCGATCCGATCATGGGTGCCATTGCCGATCGCACGCGTTCGCGCTGGGGCCGTTTTCGACCCTATCTGCTCTGGCTCTCAGTACCTTTCGCGGTGTTTAGCATTTTAATGTACACCACGCCGGATTGGAGTTATACCGCGAAAGTGGTTTACGCCTTTGTCACCTATTTCCTGATGTCGCTCATCTACACCGCCATTAATATTCCCTATTGCTCTCTGGGCGGCGTGATCTCAAACGATCCGCAAGAACGGGTCTCCTGTCAGTCCTGGCGTTTTATCCTGGTGGGCGTGGCAACGCTGATTATCTCTCTGACGCTATTGCCGATGGTGGATTGGTTTGGCGGTGGCAACCGGGCCAAAGGGTTTCAGTGGGCCATGACGGTACTGTCGATTATCGGTTGTTTGATGTTTATATTTTGCTTCGCCACGGTGCGTGAACGGGTAAAACCGGCCATTCCCACCAACGATGCGCTAAAAGCGGATCTGCGCGATGTCTGGAAAAACGATCAGTGGGTACGGATACTGATGCTGACCTTTTTTAACGTCTGCCCCGGTTTTATCCGTATGGCGGCCACCATGTACTACGTTACCTATGCAATGAACCAGTCTACCGGCTTCGCCAGCCTGTTTATCAGCCTGGGGGTAGTGGGCATGATGATCGGCAGCGCGCTGGCCAAACCGCTTACCGACAAGTTTTGTAAGCTGAAGGTGTTTTTCTGGACCAATATTATTCTGGCCCTGTTTTCCTGTGGCTTTTATTTCCTTAATCCCCATATCACCGCGTTGATATTGGTGATGTATTTCTTATTGAACATCTTGCACCAGATACCTTCACCGCTGCACTGGTCGTTAATGGCGGATGTGGATGATTATGGCGAATGGAAAACCGGCAAGCGGATCACCGGTATCAGCTTCTCCGGGAACCTGTTTTTCCTCAAAGTCGGACTGGCCGTTGCCGGCGCCTTTGTGGGTTTCGTGCTCTCGGCCTATGGTTACCAAGGCGACGCGATTCGGCAATCGCCGGGCGCCGTGCAGGGAATAGTACTGTTGTTCACCGTGATCCCCGGCGTAGGTTATTTGATTACCGCCGGCGTGGTCAGGCTACTTAAAGTCGATCGTACGCTAATGCAGCAAATTCAGACCGACCTGCAAACACGCCGGGAAAATTACCATGAAGGCGACCAATGGACACCGAACACCCCGTTGGAAATCAAACACCCCTAAATCCAGCTCACCATGGCGGCGTTATCCATCCACCCGTCATTGATAGGAGGAAATAAGATGAAAGACGGAGCATGGCCCAATCCGCTGATCGAGCAGCGGGCCGATCCCTTTATCTATCGCCATCATGATGGATATTATTATTTTACCGCGTCGGTACCCGAATATGATCGGCTGGAAATTCGCCGGTCGGCCAGCTTGGCCGGTCTCGCCCAAGCCGAGCCGGTCGTGGTATGGCGTAAACACCAACAAGGGGAGATGAGCGCACTCATCTGGGCACCGGAACTGCATGTCATTAATGGCAAATGGTATCTCTATTTTGCTGCTGCCCATGACGCGGAGATCGTCGATGGACTGTTCCAGCACCGTATGTTTGTCATAGAGTGCGCCGACGACAACCCATTAACCGGCCACTGGCAGGAAAAAGGCCGGGTTGTCACCCCATTAGATACCTTTTCCCTGGATGCGACGGTATTTGCCCATAAGGGAAAACACTTTTATCTCTGGGCGCAGAAAGATCCGGCGATTCGGGGTAATTCCAATCTCTACCTGGCAGAAATGGCAACCCCCTGGTCGCTAAAAACGCCGCCGGTGATGATCAGCAAACCGGAACTTCCGTGGGAAACCATAGGGTTCTGGGTCAATGAAGGCCCCGCGGTAATACACCACGGGCAGCGGCTGTTTATCACTTACTCCGCCAGCGCAACCGATGAAAATTACTGTATCGGTTTGCTGTGGGCCGACGCTGAGGACGATATTACTGACGCCAGATGCTGGCATAAACTGCCGCAACCGGTTTTTCGCACCCAATGGCAAAACCGCCAGTTTGGACCTGGTCACAACAGCTTTACCGTTGGCGAGCGGGGGGAGGATGTCCTGGTCTATCACGCCAGGCCCTATACCGAGATTACCGGCGATCCACTCTATGACCCCAACCGCCATACTCGGGTGAAGGCATTCGAGTGGGATGAGAATGGCATGCCACAGTTTGGCGAACCACCGGCGGATAACGCGCGACCGACGTCGGCTTAAATCAACGCACCATAAATGGTTAACAGGGCCACCACCACCACAATAACCTGGGTGATTTTTCTGGCTAACAGCACCGCCGCTCTGGGCGTATTGACGTCGTCCAGGTGCGGTTCACGTGCCAAGGAGAACTGCGCTAACCGGGTAAGCACTTGATATTGCCCGGAGTGCAAGTCCGCCAGCGAAGCGAACCAGGCGGGAAGCGCCTTTTCTCCATGACCCAGTAGCGCGTAAGCGACGCCCGCCAGACGCACCGGAACCCAGTCCAACCAGTGCAGCAGCCTATCGATACCTGACTGTGCGCGTTTAAGCGGCGTGGAGTGACGTGCCGTCCAGGTCTGCTGAGCGCGCAGGAACGCATATCCGGCCAGACACACCGGCCCAAAGGGGCCCCCCACCACCAACCAAAACAGCGGAGCCAGGTAGAAACGAAAGTTAATCCACAGCAAGGCATTTTGCAGTTCCCGCAAACGCGCTTCTTTATCGCAGTCCACCGGCAACCCGTGTATCAGTGTCAGTTCATCGCTCATGGCGTCGCAAGCATGGCTGTCACCACGCCCGGCGGCCATCATATAAGCCCGGTAATGTTGGCGAACCTCACCCGCGCCGATGCACAACAGCGATATGAGCACCCACAATAGCAGTAACGGCAAACCGAAAAACCAATTGGCGGCCAATTGCAGGCTCAAGGCGACTATCAGCATCCAGCACAAGGCAATGAACAGTGTCATGGACAGAGAAGCATGATGGATCCGTGCGAATAAACGCGCCAGATGATGATCCAGTTGCCAATGCTCGCCGAACTTGAACAAACGTTCCCAGGTCAGTACCAAGAGTAACGTGAACAGCGTCATAAAGCGGGATTCTCCCTGTTATCACCGTCAGCGCGGGGTGAAAGCAATTGTCGATAGCAGTGCCAGTTAAATTCCGGACCAGGATCGGTTTTACGATCGGGGGCAATATCACTATGACCGATGATCCGCTGTGGCACGATGGGATAATGTTGCATTAACAAGCGGGTCATCTCGGCCAAACTACGGTATTGCTCTTGGGTATAGGCTAAATTATCGGTGCCTTCGAGCTCAATACCAATGGAAAAATCGTTACAATTCGGTCGGCCGGCAAACATTGACGCGCCGGCATGCCATGCCCGTTTATCGAAAGGCACATACTGCACCACGTCACCCGCACGTCGGATGAGGCAATGGGCGGAAACACGTAATTCATACACCTGCTGAAAAAAAGGATGCTCGTCGTCGAGCCTAAGCGTACCAGTAAAAAGCTGGTCGATGTAAGGACCGCCAAACTGCCCTGGCGGCAGGCTGATACCATGGACCACCAGCAGCGAAGGCGCCTCATGATGAGGACGGGCGTCGCAATAGGGCGAAGGCACCCGCTTAACGCCTGAAATCCAGCTATTTATCAACTGCATCTGTCTGCTCCACGGTCCGGTGGTGGCACTTATCCCAGCAACAGGGTAGCATGTTTCTCCTCTACTCTTTATTCGCAATTTCGGAGTTTTTGATGCCGACACGTCGTTATGATACCGAACGCCGCCGGGCCGATTTGCTCGCACGCGTTAAACATGATATTCCCTTGTCCGTTACCCTGGCGTTACGTGAAGATCTGGGTGGGGTAGTTGATCCACAGGCGGACATCACCGCTCTGCTGCTACCGCGCGACAATCAGGCCAAAGCGACGGTTATCACCCGTGAAGACGGCGTATTTTGTGGTCAGGGCTGGCTTTTGGAGGTGTTCAGCCAGCTCGGTGGACAGGTTACGGTGGAATGGCTGGTTAACGATGGTGATGGTGTGAAAGCCAACCAGCCGCTGTGCACATTACAGGGACCGGCGCATATCCTGTTAACCGGCGAGCGCACCGCGCTTAATTTCGTGCAAACCCTGTCCGGTGTGGCCACGGAGGTCAAACGCTACGTGGATCTTCTCGCTGGCACCGGCACCCAGTTGTTAGATACCCGCAAGACCCTGCCCGGCCTGCGCACCGCCCTGAAATACGCGGTACTGTGCGGCGGCGGCGCTAACCACCGGCTGGGGCTGGCCGACGCTTTCCTGATCAAGGAAAATCATATCATTGCCGCCGGCTCCATCGCCAATGCGGTGAAACACGCCATGACACTGCGCGCCGATGTGCCAGTCGAGGTCGAAGTGGAAAACCTCGAGGAATTGACACAAGCGCTGGCTGCTGATGCTGATATTGTCATGCTGGATAATTTCTCGTTGGCGGATATGCAGCAGGCGGTGGCCATCACCCAAGGCCGCGCGCTGCTGGAAGTGTCCGGCAACGTGACGTTGGCAACCCTGCGCGATTTTGCCCAAACAGGCATCGATTTTATCTCAGTCGGCGCATTAACCAAACATATCCACGCGCTCGATCTCTCCATGCGATTCCAGTGATATTCACCGCAAAGTCACCGCTTCCCGCCCTGAACGGCTAGGCTCCTCAGGCTCTGGTAGCAAGCCCCCCTGAATAGCACCGCGTAAGCACCCCGATTGGGCGGGGACTTACGCACCATTGACTAATACGCGAAGATGAGTGGCGCAGTCAGCATAATACTTCGCCAGTATGATGGTACGATCGCTATTCTGATTCAGGGACTTCTTGTTTGCGGTTTCTCGCGCAAAAATCTTGCAACCCAGGTAAACCCACCGTTTTTATTTCACCCCATCTTCCCAGATCGCTACCCCTTGTTGGCCGTTCAGTGAGGTTATGAGTAGGGTAAAGACAACACACACGCACAGGGAGATGCAGGTGAATAACCAACAAGGATTCACGCTGGTGGAACTCATGGTGGTGATGGCCATTATCGCCACGCTAAGCGCCATCGGTTTACCCGGCTATCAACGCTATTTAGACCGCGCCGCCATGACGGAGATGCTGCATATGCTGGCCCCCTATAAATCTTCGGTGGAGCTTTGCGCCTTGCAGCATGATGGGTTGACCGCCTGCCAAACGGGCCAGTCCGGTATCCCCGAAGGACTCTCTTCGCGATACGTTGATCGGATCGAGGTACGGGATGGCGTCATTGATCTGCTTGGGCGACAGGCGTTGCGGGGCTTGACGCTCACGCTAACACCGTCACGGCGTGATGGCGGATTACGCTGGTCGCGCGCTTGCCGGGCCGAGCAAGGGGCGCAGCATCTCATTGCCCCCTGCCAGGCCCTGTTTCGATTTAACCACGAGCAGGGGGAATCCGCATGACCGTGATGAGCAGTGATACGGCATTGGAAGAATTTATTGACGGATTGCTTCACCAAGGTATCGATCGGCGAGCGTCGGATATCCATATTGAGCCCACGCTATCGGCCGATTATGTGATACGCATGCGCATTGACGGAGTGTTGCGGGAAGGTGCGCCCTGTCCTTCTGCTCTGGCTACACGGCTGGTCATCTGTTTAAAAATCATGGCCCAGTTGGATATTGCCGAAAGACGTCGCCCACAGGATGGGCAGTTCATTTTTGGACCGCCAGAGACAAGATGCTCTTTTCGGGTTTCCACCCTGCCAACGCTGCGGGGCGAGAAAATCGTCCTACGTCTGCTGCGCGGCCAGCGGGAAGGATTGTCATTGGCGTGGTTGGGTATGCCCGACGCCATGAAGCGCATCTTTTTGCGTCTACTACGGCGGCCTCAGGGGCTGGTGCTGCTCACTGGCCCTACCGGCAGCGGCAAGACCATGACGTTGTACGCCGCTCTGAACGCCATGCGCCGTGACCAACTCAACATATGCAGTGTGGAGGATCCGGTGGAAATCCCGTTGGCCGGGGTAACGCAATGTCAGGTCAATCTCAAGGCACAGCTGGATTTTGCCACACTGCTGCGCGCCCTGCTGCGCCAGGATCCGGACGTTATCATGGTGGGCGAAATCCGCGATCGCACTACGGCGGCCATTGCCGTTCACGCCGCACAAACCGGCCATCTGGTACTGTCCACCGTGCACGCCTTATCGGCCGCTGAGGTGCCGCTGCGTTTAGCGCAGTTTGGGGTTCATGCCGCCCTCATAAAATCCGTACTGCTCATGGTCATGGCGCAGCGTTTGGTGCGGCGCCTTTGCGAACAATGCCGCTACGAGACCACCGAAGCACATGCCCTTGCCACGCGGTTTGCCGCCGACCTGGTGCCACGCCGTCGCTGGTGTGCCCCCGGCTGCGAGCATTGCGATAGTGGTTACACTGGCCGATGCGGCGTGTTCCATATGTTATCGCCGATGACTGCAAGCGGTACTCAGGTGCAAGCCGATGGCTTATGGCGGGCCGGGTTGGCGTTAGTGGAACAGGGGACGACCTCTTGGGAGGAATTAATAAGGGTACTCGGGGAGCCAGCATGAGCGGCACGTGGCTATGGTTATACCGGTGGCGCGGTTTGGACCCTGAGGGCAACATCAGCATTGGGCACCTTATGGCCACCGATAACATGTCAGTGCGACGGGCATTGATTGAGCAAAACCTGCAGCCACTGAGTATACGCACCGCCGGTTATATCGGACCAGGCTATTGGCGCAAACACCAGTTAGCTGCATTGATGGCGCAATTGGCATCATTGCTTGGCGCCGGGCTGCCGCTGCGGGAGAGTCTGGGGCTGTTGGCAGAAGATCATCCTCGTGCCGGCTGGCAATGTCTGCTACGCCTACTGAACAGTAAAATCGAACAAGGGCTGACGCTATCGCAGGCTCTGGCGGATTTCCCCCAGATATTTCCGCCGGTATATTGTGCCATGATGGCGCTGGGTGAACTCACCGGCCGGCTGGATCAGTGCTGCCATACGTTGGCAGAACAACAAGCCAGAGTGGATCGGCTCAGCAAACGGGTGCTGGCCGCTTTACGTTATCCCCTATTCATCCTTTTTACGGCATCAGCGGTCATCGGGCTGATGCTAATGGTGCTGTTACCGGAATTTGCCAGACTGTACGCCCAGTTAAATGCACCTTTACCGGCATCGACCCGTTGTCTACTGGGGCTGGTGGAACATGCCGGCGGTTTTTGTCTGACGGTACTGATACTTTTCGTCATGTTATATGCCCTCTATAGGCGGTTATGCCATCTCTATCCGGGATTACGCCACCACGTTCTGGCCTGGCTGTTGTATTTGCCGGGACTGGGTGTACTGATACGACATCACAATCTGTACCAGCTGTTCCAGAGCCTGGCGATGACCCATCCAGCCGGGGTGACGCTTGATAGCAGTCTGGCGGTGGCTGCTCGTGCCGTAAGCCATCACGGCTACCGCCAGGCCGTGCTCGGCCTGCGCCGACATATCCAGCGGGGATACGCCCTCCATCAAGCCTTTTACCGTCATCGCCTATTTCCGCCCCATTGTCATCAATTGATCAAAACCGGAGAATTTTCCGGTACCTTGGACCAGGTATTCCAACAATTATCCCTGATGCATGAACAGCGAACGCAGCAGTTATCCGATGCACTGGCGCAAATGGCCGAACCGCTGCTGTTGCTGATTTTAGGCGGCATCGTCTGTGCGCTGATGATGATGTTATATCTGCCGTTAATGCAATTAGGCGATGTGTTTGGCCACTACTGAGCTAAAAAGAGGGTGGTTGAACCGGAGTAAACCTGGCCAACGGTATTGCACTGGCTCGCGAGGCGCCGCTATTGCCTGCGAGCAGTAGGGTGAAATGGGTGATACCGCCTAGAGCTGAGTGAAAACCTGGTTTTCCTGCTCAGCCACCCGAATAAAGGTGGTACGCTTGGTCAGCTCTTTCAAACGTGAAGCACCCACATAGGTACAGGCCGAGCGCAAGCCGCCCAAAATATCGCGGATGGAGTTGTCTACCGGTCCGCGCAGTGGCAGCTTGACGGTTTTACCTTCCGCCGCGCGATACTGCGCCACGCCGCCCACATGTCGATTCATCGCGGATTCGGAACTCATACCGTAAAACAGCATAAACTTCTCGCCATTTTCTTCCACCAGTTTGCCTTCACATTCGTCATGGCCGGCCAACATACCACCCAACATGACAAAGTCCGCACCACCACCGAAAGCTTTGGCCACATCACCCGGCACGGAACACCCACCGTCGCTGACAATTTGACCGCTTAGGCCATGTGCAGCATCAGCGCACTCAATCACGGCGGAAAGCTGCGGATACCCTACGCCGGTTTTAATACGGGTAGTGCATACCGAGCCAGGACCGATGCCGACTTTTACGATATCAGCGCCGGAGAGTATCAGTTCTTCTACCATCTCGCCGGTCACCACATTACCCGCGCAAATCACTTTGTCAGGGCAAGCCTCACGGGCTTTTTGCACAAAATTGACGAAGTGTTCAGAGTAGCCATTGGCAACATCGATGCAGATAAAGGTCAAACAGGGCGAAAGCGCCAGGATCTGCTTCATTTTCACAAAATCGGCTTGCGACGTACCGGTGGAGACCATAACGTGCCGTAAAATGGATTCCGGGACTCGCGCAACAAAATCACGCCATTGTTCAACGCTATAATGCTTATGTACCGCAGTGAGAACATCGAAGGCTGCCAGCGCCTGCGCCATGCGAAAGGTACCAACCGTGTCCATATTCGCGGCGATGACCGGCACACCGGACCAGGTACAGCCTGGGTGTTTAAAAGTGAACTCGCGTTGCAATTCAACATCAGAGCGGCTTTTCAGAGTTGACCGCTTCGGGCGGATCAACACATCTTTAAATCCTAATTTAATATCTTCTTCAATACGCATAAAAGCTATTCCTGGTCGGTGGCGATACGTCGCTTATAAAATTCGGGCACGAAACACCCAATACCAGTGACGGTATCATACGCCAGATTATTCTTACGGCAAGACTGCGAAAACGTGCGGATTTACGCTACAATCGTACCAATTTACCTGCGGTCGGGCAGAGACGGAGACAATAAACTCAATGCACTATATTGTTGCACTAACAGGAGGCATCGGCAGTGGCAAAAGCACCGTGGCCAATGCGTTTGCCGAACTGGGTGCCACGATTGTCGATGCAGATGTGATCGCGCGCCAGGTCGTGGAACCGGGTAGTGAGGCTTTGCGTGCGATACATGCCCGTTTTGGTGACAATATTCTCCTGCCCGACGGCATGCTCAATCGCCCCTTGCTTCGCCGGCGTATTTTCAGTTCACCGCAGGATAAGGTGTGGCTAAACGCGTTGCTTCACCCCTTGATTCAGCATGGTACCCGGCAACGCATCGCCAACGCGACGGGCGATTATGTATTGTGGGTGGTGCCACTGCTCCTGGAGAATCATCTGCAATCACAAGCCGACCGAGTACTGGTGGTGGATGTGGAACCCGAGGTGCAAATTGCGCGAACCCTACGCCGCGACGGTATCGATCGTGAGCAAATTGAGAACATTCTTGCCGCACAGGCTACACGCGAGCAGCGCTTGGCCTGTGCCGACGATATTATTGATAATAGCGGGCGTCCAAATGCGATAACGGCTAACGTAGCTAAGCTACATCGTCATTATATCCAGCTTGCGACATCAGCAACTCGACAGGATTAATTATAATGAGTGACGTTTACTCGACATCGGTGCTTTTCGAGCATCCGTTAAATGAAAAAATGCGCACTTGGCTGCGTCTGGAATTCTTGCTGCAACAACTTTATCACTGTCCAACGTTGAATGACATCTCGAGCGCGTTGCCCTTTTTCCGCACCATCGCCGACCTACTGGATGTCCTAGAACGCGGTGATGTACGCACAGAAATGTTAAAGGAACTGGAGCGCCAGCAGCAAAAAATGCTGCAATGGGACGGCGTACCTGGCGTAGATAGCGAGCGCGTACAAACGTTGCGCCGCGAACTCAAAAATAGCGCGGCAGTGCTAATGTCGGTGCCACGCCTGGGCCAGGCACTGCGTGAGGATCGTCTAATCATTTCAGTGCGTGCGCGATTGTCGATACCCGGTGGCTGCTGCAGTTTCGATTTACCCGGTCTGCATATTTGGCTGCATTTACCCCAGGAGCAGCGCGACAGCCAAACGACAATCTGGCTAAAAACCCTGGATCCCCTGCGTAATGCTTTGACCATGGTACTGGATTTGGTACGTCATACCGAGCCGTTTAAAAACCTGATCAGTCTGAATGGTTTTTTCCAGGACAACGCCGAGGATGCCGATTTATTACGGCTGCGCATCCCGCTGCAGTATCAGCTTTACCCACAGGTTTCCGGCTATAAAACCCGCTATGCCATTCGGTTTCTGTCATTGGACAGTGACAAAGGTGTCATTCCGGCTCGTCTGCCGTTCGAATTAGCGTGCTGCTAGCAGCCTTGAGTCGGCATCCCAACACGCTTGATTGTCCTGTTACTAAAACACCTAGTTGAAATCTGTACTTGAAAACGTATCATTAAGACGTTTAGCTGTGTAGTAAGTAGTTGGAGTATTAAATGAGCGATGACATCATTATAGTAAATTGTCCTACCTGCGGTACCGACGTTGAATGGGGCCCGCAAAGCAAATTCCGACCGTTCTGTAGTAAGCGCTGCCAGTTAATCGATCTGGGCGAATGGGCGGATGAAGAGAAATATATTGCCAGTGATGTCAACATCACCGACAGCGATGATTGGAGTGAAAATCAGCGGTGACAGCCCCGCACTGGACTTGCGTTGACGGCGAATAGTGCTTAGGTGCCGCTAGCCAATCTTCCGGCTTGCAAACAATGATCATCAGTAAATGGCCATCAGCAAATGGCCACTTACTGGTCATTGACCGTAGCGCAGACAACCGTGCACCTTGGGTTATTGGCTGGCGATAAGCTGACGAATAATGGCCGCATTGGCCGGTGGGAATTCGTCGGCGAGCAGCTCGGCCTGTGGGCACCAGCGCACCGGCTGACCTTCTTTGCCATATGGCGTACCATGCCATTGCTCAACCAGATAAAAATAAAAGGCCATTTGTTTTTCAGCGAATTGATGATGGCTGGTCGCCAACAGTTCGGCCTGCGCCACCACAATGCCCGTTTCCTCAAGCAGTTCACGTGTCAGCGCCTGCTCTGGCGTCTCGCCCGTTTCCATTTTACCGCCAGGGAACTCCCAAAAACCGCCCATATGGGCGTCAGCCGCACGCTGAGCGATAAAAATCTGTTGCTGTGCATTACGGATAATGCCCACGGCAATAGTGCATAAAGTCATTGTCATAGGGACGTCTCTTGTCAGCGGTCCTGCACCGCGTTGGCCAACAAAATCAGGGTGGCACCTTTGGGGATGCCACCCCGTTAATTATTGCTGCAATTTTCCGTGACACTGCTTATATTTTTTGCCCGAGCCACAAGGACAAGGATCATTTCGGCCCACTTTGCGACCTTCAACCACCGGAGGTTTGGCCAGCGACGGGTGGGTTGCTAACGCCATCTCTGAGGATTGATGGCTGAGCTGTTGCTGGCGCGCCAGACGCTCGGCCTCCTCGCGACGCTGCTGTTCCAATGCTTCGACTTCTTCCGGCATCCGTACCTGTACTTTGCTCAGCGTGCTGATCACTTCATATTTCAGTGACTCCAGCATGGCGGCAAACATGGCAAAGGATTCACGTTTATATTCCTGCTTTGGATCTTTTTGGGCATAACCGCGCAAATGAATGCCTTGGCGCAGATAATCCATAGCCGCCAGATGCTCTTTCCATAACGAATCCAGCGTTTGCAACATCACGCCTTTTTCAAAGTTGCGCATCATATCGGTGCCGACCACCTCCTCTTTACGCAGATAGTGTTCTAGCGTTTTTTCCAGGATCCGTTCGCGCAGAGTCTCTTCGTGCAAGCCTGGCTCCTGATCCAGCCATTCGGTAATCGGCAGTTCAAGATCGAAATCGTCCTTCAACCGTTTTTCCAGCCCAGGCACGTCCCACATCTCTTCAAGCGACTGCGGCGGAATATGGTTATCAATGACGGTTTTCAGCACATCCTCACGGATACTGTTAATGGTTTCACTGACATCCGCCACGTCCAGTAATTCGTTACGCTGGCTATAAATGGCCCGGCGCTGGTCGTTAGCTACGTCATCGTACTCCAACAGTTGCTTACGAATATCGAAGTTGCGGCCTTCAACCTTGCGCTGTGCGTTGGCAATCGCTTTGGTCACCCAGGGATGTTCAATGGCTTCGCCAGGTTTCATACCCAACTTACGCATCATGCCGGTAACACGGTCGGAGGCAAAGATACGCATCAGGGCATCTTCCATCGACAGGTAGAAACGCGATGAGCCGGCATCGCCCTGTCGTCCGGAACGACCACGCAGCTGGTTATCGATACGCCGCGATTCATGGCGCTCGGTACCGATGATATGCAGGCCACCAGAGGCTAATACCGCATCGTGGCGAATCTGCCAAGCGGTCTTAATTGCGTCAATCTGTTCCTCGGTCGGGTCTTCCAGATGGGATATTTCAGCCTGCCAACTGCCGCCAAGTACGATATCGGTACCACGACCGGCCATATTGGTGGCAATGGTGACCGCACCTGGGGAACCGGCCTGTGCCACGATATCCGCTTCCATGGCATGGAATTTGGCATTCAGCACCTTATGTTCGATACCGGCGTCATCCAACGCTTGCGATACCACTTCCGATTTTTCAATGGAGATGGTCCCGACCAGCACCGGCTGCCCTTTGGTGGAGCAGGTTTTGATGTCCTCGATGATTGCGTCGATCTTTTCTTTTTCGGTCATATAGACCAAATCCGGCAAATCTTTACGGATCATCGGGCGGTTGGTCGGCACCACGATGGTATCAAGCTTGTAGATTGAACTGAATTCAAACGCCTCGGTATCGGCGGTACCGGTCATCCCGGCCAGTTTTTCATACAGACGAAAATAGTTCTGGAAGGTAATCGACGCCAGGGTCTGGTTTTCATTTTGGATGTCGACATGTTCCTTCGCCTCCACTGCCTGGTGCAAACCATCGGACCAGCGGCGTCCAGGCATGCTGCGCCCGGTATGTTCGTCGACAATGATAACTTCACCGTCCTTGACGATATAATCCACATCACGGGCAAACAGCACATGCGCGCGCAACGCGGCGGTAACGTGATGCATCAGCATGATATTGGCCGGGGAGTATAGCGATTCGCCTTCAGTCATGATGCCAGCGTCGACCATCAGTTCTTCGATCAGCACCAACCCACGCTCGGTCAGGTTCACCTGACGGGACTTTTCATCCACGGAAAAGTGCCCTTCGCCCTGAAAGGTGTCGGAATCTTCTTTATCTTGGCGAATCAAATGCGGGATCAGCTTATCCACCCGCTGGTACATTTCAGAGCTGTCTTCTGCCGGGCCAGAGATAATCAACGGCGTACGTGCTTCATCGATCAAGATGGAGTCGACCTCATCCACCAGCGCGTAATGCAGTTTGCGCTGTACGCGATCTTCAGGGCTAAAAGCCATGTTGTCGCGCAGATAGTCAAAGCCATATTCGTTATTGGTACCATAAGTAATATCGGCATTATAGGCAGCGCGTTTGGCCGGTGCCGGCATGTTCGGTAAATTGATACCCACAGTAAGGCCAAGGAATTCAAACAGCGGGCGGTTATTTTCCGCATCACGCTGTGCCAGATAATCATTGACCGTGACGACGTGGACACCTTTACCGCTGAGCGCGTTCAGGTAGGCAGGCAAAGTCGCGGTCAGGGTTTTACCTTCACCGGTACGCATTTCCGCGATACAGCGGTCATTGAGCACCATACCACCCTGCAATTGCACGTCAAAATGGCGCATGGCAAAAACCCGTTTGCTGGCTTCGCGCACCACGGCAAAAGCTTCAGGTAACAAGCTGTCGACGCTTTCGCCTTTTTCCAGGCGCGCTCGAAACTCGATGGTTTTAGCCGTCAGTTGTTCGTCTGTCAGCGCTTCCAGATCCGGTTCCATCCGGTTAATCAGCTCAACGGTTTTACCCATGCGACGCAGGGTACGATCGTTGCGACTACCAAAAACTTTTGTAAGCAGTTTAGATAACATAATTATTCAAATCTCGTCACGGCAGGCCTGTTTAACAGGCAGCGGCCAATAAAAACGTAAGGAGGTGTAAACTGAGTCCGTGGCACAGAGTAAGTACCCGGTTAACCGATGTGGGCAGGTCCGGCGCGAATTCCCTGTACCTGGGTCAGGCGAATTCCTGTACGATGATCGATAGTGGACCGGTAGTCGACGTGTGCAACTTGGCGCACAACCGCTGCGGGTCTTGATTCGAGGGTAAGTAATGCGTTAAGTGTGCGTAGCAGTACCTGATGCTGCGCCTTGAGCGGCGTGACGATTTCCGCCGATGTCAGTTGCGGGCTGAGATGCTGCGGAGCCCAGGCGGCGGACAAATGACGGATAACGGTGCGAATGGCATGCTGATGCCAATAATCTACGCTGAACGAAGGGCGTCTCTGAACGTCTTTTAATAGGGCGAGCCGATCGAAGCCGGCGTTAAAGGCATTTTGCCGGCTCAGGCTCGGCAGAGCGTTAGCAAGATGCGCCTGTTCCTGCCCGTTGTTGAGCATATAAGGCACGCCAAAACCCGCCGCGACCATCCCCAAGAGAAGATGCGGCCAGAAATAACGTCTGCCAAATTGTCGCCAACGATTTAAGATGCCCATTAATTAATGTATTCCGTCGGAGTTCTTATGCGCAACAGTCGCCCAAAATCCATTGATACCCTGTTTACTATTATCGCGACGCCTGAACGCCATACGCTAAAACAGATCCAAGAGCGCGCCGTTGCGCTGCTCAAACTGAACCAGGCTGTGGCAGCCCTGCTGCCGGCACCAATGCAACCCTGGTGTCGCGTAGCCAATTTCCGCCAAGGTGTTTTGGTGCTTGAAACCGCCAATGCCAGTTGGATGATGAGGTTACGCTATGAACAATCGCGAATATTATCCGCGTTACGAGCGCAGATTCTACCATCATTGTCCTCGATCGACATCAGGATTAACCCAACACTTGCGACAAAAGGGCAGACGATGATGCAAAATAGCGGCGAAGCGCAGAAAAAAAGCCAGGGAGAGGAAATGCATAAACGCCGGTTAAGCCCGCAGAGTGCAGAGGCGATCCGTCATTTGGCCGCACGTAGCCCCGAGAAGCTGCAAAAGCTACTCGAACGACTGGCGGGGCTGGCCGGAGATAGTGCCAACCCCACCCGAGGTGGGAAGTAATTTTACGGGTTGTGCTAACACCGCGCCATCAGGCAATGGCGAACGAAGGTGCCTTAAATGCCAGCGGCATGTCGGCTTCGTCTTCGAATGTCACCAGTTCCCATGCTTCCTGTCGGGCCAAAACAGCCTGCAACAGTTTATTATTCATGGCATGGCCTGATTTAAACGCCGTAAACGCACCGATAATGTTGTGACCGCACATATACAGGTCGCCGATCGCGTCGAGCATTTTGTGGCGCACGAATTCATCTTCGAAACGTAATCCGTCTTCGTTCAGCACTTTGTAATCGTCAACAACGATCGCACAATCGAAACTGCCACCCAAGGCCAGGCCTTTGGACTGGAGATATTCTATATCACGCATAAACCCGAAGGTACGCGCGCGGCTGATTTGCTGAACAAAAGCCTCAGCGGAAAAATTCAGGCAGTAACGTTGCGAGCCCGCATCGATCGCAGGATGTTTGAAATCAATGGTGAAATCAAGCTTGAAGCCATTATACGGCGACAACTCAGCCCATTTATCACCATCTTCCACACGTACCGTATCTTTAAGGCGCAGGAATTTCTTGGCGCTGTTAAGCTCCTCAATACCGGCGTCCATCAACAGATACACAAATGGACTGGCGCTGCCGTCCATGATCGGAATTTCTGGTGCATTGACTTCAACGACGATGTTGTCGATGCCCAAACCCGCCAATGCAGCATTAAGATGTTCGACAGTAGAAATACGAACATCATGCTCATTGACCAGACACGTGCAAAGCATGGTATCTCGCACCGATTTAGCATCCGCCGGGAAATCCACCGGAGGCGTTAAATCCGTACGGCGATAGATAACCCCGGTGTTAGCCGGCGCTGGTCGCAACGTCAGTTTTACCTTTTTACCAGTATGTAAACCAACGCCTGTGGCCTGCACAATACGCTTTAGTGTCCGCTGTTTGATCATCAGTTTATCTCGCAATGTTAGCCATACCACCGTCACAGTATAATGCATAGCCGGTGGGGCAGTTTAGCACAAAGAGCGGTGATTCCCAATGTACTCTGTTTTCAATCGGCCTGCTTACGCAAGAACGCCGGGATATCCAGATAATCAGGCTCTTTGCCAGCCTGAGCATTTTGCTCATTGACCGCCTTGGCCGCAATCTTCTGCTCTTGCTGAATCGGCGACATGCCGTGAGTATGCTGCTGATAACGGTTGTCCATTACCGGTTGGCTATTTTGCTTATTGGTCACCAGGGTGATTTCAGGACGTTTATCCATGCCGATACCCGTTGCCACCACAGTCACACGCAGTTCATCGTTCATATCCGGATCAAGGGAGGTCCCGATAACCACCGTTGCATTATCCGAAGCAAATGCGCGAATAGTATTACCCACGGTTTCAAACTCATCCAAACGCAAATCGAAGCCGGCAGTGATATTCACCAGGACACCGCGTGCACCGGACAAATCGATATCTTCCAACAGCGGACTGGAGATGGCCATTTCCGCCGCTTCCTCAGCACGATCCTCACCGCTGGCGACGCCAGAACCCATCATGGCATAACCCATTTCGGACATTACGGTACGCACGTCGGCGAAATCGACGTTCATCAGCCCCGGACGGGTGATCAGTTCAGCAATCCCCTGTACGGCACCTTTCAATACATCATTGGCCGCACCAAAAGCATCCAGCAACGAGATACCGCGACCCAATACCTTGAGCAGCTTATCGTTAGGGATAGTGATCAGCGAATCCACATGCTTGGACAGCTCGGCAATGCCCTGTTCGGCAAAAGCCATACGTTTTTTGCCTTCGAAATTAAACGGTTTGGTGACCACGGCCACGGTTAGGATACCTAACTCTTTAGCCACTTCAGCCACTACCGGTGCCGCACCGGTACCGGTACCACCGCCCATGCCTGCTGCGATAAACACCATATCAGCGCCTTCCAACGCCGCGCGCAACGCTTCACGATCTTCTTCTGCCGAATTGCGTCCTACCTCGGGATTGGCTCCGGCTCCCAGCCCTTTGGTAATGCCGCCGCCAATTTGAATGGTTTGGCCCACTGCGGTTTTACGCAACGCCTGAGCATCGGTATTCACCGCAAAAAACTCCACGCCCTCAATACGTTCGCGTACCATGTGCTCAACAGCATTACCGCCGCCGCCGCCGACGCCGATGACTTTAATCACCGCGTCGTTGGTTAATTCCATAGGTTCAAACATAGTTTCTCTCCGATTTGTGCCTGTCGCGTCTGAGCCCGCCGCCTGCACAGCATGGCTCCGCAAATAAACAATTAAAACTCTTTCCTCAGCCAGCTACTGATCCGCTTGACCCAGTTGCTTACCGAGGTACGTTTTTCAACTTCAATCTCACCGCTCAAATGAGATTCTTTACCGTAGTGCAATAACCCGACAGCGGTAGAATAATACGTTGCCTGCGCATAATCCGTCAGACCGGTAATATTCAATGGTTGGCCAATACGCACCTGCGTATGGAATACCCGCTGGGCGCAGGCTGCCAGGCCGTCAATTTGCGCTGCGCCACCGGTCAACACGATACCCGCAGCTAAATGGTGCTTTACACCCTGCTGGCGAAGCTGTTCCTGGAGTTGCAGGATTTCATCATTCACCAGATTCAATAATTCCGTATAACGCGGCTCGATAACTTCGGCCAGCGTTTGCCGTTGCAGACTGCGGGGTGGCCGCCCGCCGACGCTTGGCACTTCAACCGTCTCATCTTTACTGACTGCGGTGCCCAACGCACACCCGTAGCGGACCTTAATGGCCTCCGCATCCGCGGGGGGGGTGCCAAACGCGTAAGCGATGTCGCTGGTCACTACGTTGCCCGCGTAGGGGATCACTTTAGTGTGCCGCAGCGCGCCTGCGGTATACACCGCGATATCCATGGTGCCGCCACCAATATCCACCACACACACGCCCAATTCCCGTTCGTCTTCGGTGAGCACTGCATAGCTTGATGCCAAACCCGCAAAGATCAGTTGATCGACTTTCAAACCACAGCGCTCAACGGCTTTAACAATATTCTTTGCCATATCATTATGGCAGGTTATCAAGTGAACCTTGGCCTGCATGCGCACACCGGATAATCCAACCGGGTTTTTGATGCCCTCTTGGTAATCAATGGCGTAGTCCTGCGGTATCACATGCAATATGCGATGCTCATCACGCACGCGCACGGACTTTGCCGTATGGACAACGTTTTCAACATCTTCCTGTGTGACTTCCTCTTCCGAAATAGGAACCATCCCGATTTCGTTTTGGCAGCTTATATGCTTGCCCGATAATGCCAGATAAACCGAAGATATCTGACAATCGGCCATAAGTTCAGCCTGATCTATGGCTCTTTGCACACATTTCACCACCGATTCGAGATCGTTTACGCCACCTTTATCCATACCCCGTGACGGGCAACTGCCCACCCCGATAATATTGACCATGCCATCGGGCAGAATCTCTCCTACCAATGCGGCAACCTTTGCCGTACCGATCTCCAGTCCAACTACCAGTTTTCTGTCCGTCGACTTGATCATTGTTGTTTAGCCTGTGCTTGATTCTGTTGCGAAATGCTATCTTGTCGATCGATAAACGCCGGTGCCCAGCCAACGGCCAGGCCGGAATCGTAGCGCAAATCCACGTAACTAATACGTTTATTATCGGCCCGGGCCTGCTGGAGAAGAACCGGATAAATCCCGATAAAGCGCTGTAAACGGCGAGCCCGGTCTTCCCGACCGAGTTCAAGCCGGATATCGTCTTGCAAGGTGATTTGCCAGGAGTGCCGGGCACTCATACTGACCGTTTTCACCTGAAACTTGTTGGCCAACATCACCTGATTCATGGTGCGATATCCCGCAAGCACATCTTGCTCACCGCCTTCCGGCCCATACAACAGCGGCATCGTCTTATTCCCCATCCGCTCTGCGGGAACGCTAAATGACGTCCCCGTCGTATCGAGCATATGCAAATCGTTCCATCGCGCCACCGGGACATATTCCACCACGTGAATCTTTAATTCATCCGGCCACTGTTTACGTACGCTGGCCTGTTTGATCCACGGCAGTCGCTCAATCTGCTGCTGAATCACGTTGACATCCTGGGTCATAAATGTGCCCGGCGGTCCCAGGGACAAAATGGCCTGGCGAATGTCGTCATTGGTGGTATAAAACCGTGATCCGGTCACCACCAGTTGGGACAGCGGCAGGCGATGAGCATCCTTCATCCACCCGACCACTATCCAACCGCTCCAAACCATAGTGCCCAGCACCATGACCAGAAATAACACCCCAGCCAGTTGACTGCCGTTGCTACGCCCGGAAGTGGGCGTCTCCACTTCACGGCTGCGTATATTTATCGCTGCCTGGGACATGACAGACCACCAATGGCAACAAATTTATCGATATTTATAAAGTCAGGCATGTCGCTCCTCGGTCTCTGGTTGTGGTTGCAAATGGGCATCAGCCAGGCTACGCGCGATCTTGCCAACAGTGCCGGCGCCTTGCATCAGTACCAGATCATTATCCTGTAACGCCAGTGCCAGCATTTCCGGCAAGGCATCCATATCCGGTACCATAATCGGATCAATTTTGCCGCGGCCACGGATGGTACGGCAAAGCGAACGGCTGTCGGCCCCTGGTATTGGCACTTCGCCAGCCGGGTAGACATCAAGCATCAACAGCACATCCACGCCGGACAATACATTGGCAAAATCCTCGTACAAATCCCGCGTACGGGTAAAACGATGTGGCTGGAATACCATCACCAAACGCTTGTCGGGCCAACCGGCGCGCGCTGCCTTGATGGTAGCGTCCACTTCGGTGGGGTGATGACCATAATCATCCACCAGCATCACCTGGCCCGTTTTGCCGTTGACCTTGTCTAAAGGGTAGGTACCGAGGAAATCAAACCGGCGCCCCGTGCCCTGGAACTGCAGCAGTGCCTGTAAAATATGATCATCGTCAATACCCTCTTCGGTAGCCACGGCAATCGCCGCCGCAGCGTTCAGTGCGTTATGGCGTCCAGGGGCGTTGAGTTCCACCGACAACACCGCTTTATCCTGTCGGTAAATCTTGAAGATTCCCTGAGCGCCCTTCTGCCGATAATCGGCAATACGCACATCCGCATCGTCGCTAAACCCATAAGTGGTGATATAGCGGCCGACTTTAGGCAGCAGTTCGCGGATCACCGGATCGTCCATGCACATCACCGCACGACCATAAAACGGTAAATTATGCAAAAAGGTAATAAACGTTTGCTTCAACAGCTCGAAATCGCCCTGGTAAGTGTCCATATGGTCGGCTTCGATATTGGTCACAATCGCCACCATTGGCTGCAGATGCAGGAATGATGCATCGCTTTCATCCGCCTCGGCGATCAGATAACGGCTGCAACCTAAACGGGCATGCACTCCCGCCGCTTTCACCAGTCCGCCGTTGACAAAGGTCGGGTCCAACCCGGCCTGGGCATAAATACTGGCTACCATGGCGGTGGTTGTGGTCTTGCCATGGGTTCCCGCAATAGCGATACCATGGCGAAAACGCATCAGCTCAGCCAACATTTCCGCGCGCTGGATCACCGGGATCCGCGCTTCCTTGGCCGCGACAATCTCCGGATTGTCACTGGCAATGGCGCTCGATACCACCACTACGCTGGCCTGGCTGATATTCTCAGGACGGTGATTGAAAAAAATCTTCGCCCCCAATTCGATCAATTGTTGCGTAACGGCATTCGGCGTTAAATCTGATCCACTGATCTGATAGCCTTCATTCGCCAGCACTTCCGCGATACCACCCATGCCTGCACCGCCGATGCCGACAAAATGGATTTGCCTGACGCGTCGCATCTCGGGCACAAAAGTTCGCAGTTTAGCCAGTTGCTGTGTATTCACGTTTTAATCACTTTAGTAATATGTTTTCTCAGCGGATAGGACCCAAGGTCCACCCGGTAAAGGTCTTGTCACGCCCACCGCCCAATTATCTGACGTTGGCCGCCGACACCACTTCCCGCGCTACCCGCTCCGTCGCGTCCGGTATTGCCGCTTTCCTGGCGCTTTGCGCCATCGCCAGCAGCATTGTTCTATCCCAGCCAGCCAGCGTGTCGCTCACGCTGTCTACCGAGAATTGCGGTTGTTCGATAATTCTGGCCGCCCCGGCCTGTTCTAACGGTTTGGCATTCCAATACTGTTGTCGATCTTTGTGTTGGAACGGGACAAAAATCGCCGGCAGTCCTGCAGCAGCAATTTCACTTACTGTCAGCGCGCCAGCGCGGCAAACTACAACGTCCGCCCAAGCATAGGCCTGTGCCATGTCCTCAATAAATTCCGTGACATTGTGACCGCCCTGCCCCGCCGCCGCATAAGCCTGGTTAACCGTATCCAGGGCACCTTTACCCACCTGATGCCAAAGGGTAATACGTTCACCCAGACGTGCGGCAACACCGGGCATGGTCTGGTTCAATATCCGTGCGCCCTGGCTGCCGCCGATCACCAGCACCCGCACCGGCCCTTGGCGTCCGGCCAGCCGAACGGCCGGCAGCGGCAGTGCCAGGACATCGGTACGCACCGGGTTACCTACAACCTCGGCGTTGGCAAACGCGCCGGGAAACGCCTGCAATACTTTTTTGGCGATTTTCGCCAGCCACCGATTGGTTAGGCCAGCGATGCCATTTTGCTCATGCAACACAATCGGCACGCCACACAGCCAGGCCGCCAATCCACCCGGACCAGAAACGTAGCCGCCCATGCCAAGCACGACATCCGGCTGAAAGGCGCGGATAATGGCTTTGGCCTGACGAACCGCGCGCCAAATACGTACTGGCGCGGCTAACTGCGCGCGAAGCCCTTTGCCTCGCAATCCGCTGATCTTGATGAAGTTGATTTCAATACCGTTTTTCGGCACCAAGTCGGCCTCCATGCGGTCAGCGGTCCCCAACCAACCCACTTGCCAACCTTGGGCCATGAGATAGTGAGCTACCGCCAGCCCCGGAAACACATGCCCGCCAGTTCCCCCCGCCATCACCATCAACCGTCTGGATTTATCGGTCATCTCGGCCCCCTGACAAACGCCTGGGCTTTGGTCAGACGCGTTTCAAAATCGATGCGCATTAGCAAGACAATCGCCGTTGACATAATTAACAAGCTCGAACCACCATAACTGATTAACGGCAGGGTCAGCCCTTTAGTCGGCAACATACCTGCTGCCGCACCGACATTAACCAACGACTGGAAGCTAAACCAGATGCCGATGGCGCATGCCAGGAACCCTGAGAAGCGCTGATCGATTTCCAACGCCTTACGTCCGATCGACATGGCGCGAAAAGCGACGAAGAATACCATCAAGAGCGCTAATACCACACCGCAATAGCCTAATTCCTCGCCAAGAATTGCAAAGATAAAGTCAGTATGCGCTTCCGGTAAGTACTCCAGTTTTTGAACCGAATTACCTAATCCTTGACCCCAGAATTCACCACGACCAAAAGCCATTAGCGATTGCGTCAACTGGTAGCCGCTGCCGAACGGATCCTGCCAGGGATCCCAGAACGACGTCACCCGACGCATACGGTAAGGCTCGGCAATAACCAACAGAACCACGGCAAAAATGCCCGAACTGATAATGGAGAGAAACTGCCACAGCTTGGCACCGGCCAGGAACAACATGGCCAATGTCGTCACAAACAGCACCACCACCGTGCCTAAATCCGGCTGTGCCAGCAACAGCACCGCCAGCACAACCATCACGCTCATGGGTTTGCAAAAACCCCAAAAATTCGTGCGAACCTCTTCAACCTTGCGCACCAGATAACTGGCCAGGTAACAAAACAGTGCCAGCTTGGATAGCTCGGCCGGCTGAATACGCAATGGTCCAAGGGAAATCCAGCGCGAGGCGCCGTTCACTGAACTGCCCACCACCAGAACCACCAACAGCATGGCCATGGTCACCAACAGCATGACCGAACTATAGCGCTGCCAGACGGCCATTGGGATGCGCAGGGTCACCAGTGACAAACCGAAAGCCAATGCCAGATAAAAAGCGTCGCGTTTAGCAAAATAAAACGGATCACCCGATAAGCGCTGACCGATTGGCATTGAGGCTGATGTCACCATCACAAAGCCTAAGCAGGCCAGCCCCAGAGTTAGCCACAGCAGTGTGCGATCGTAGAGCACACTGCTCGGCGTTTCGGCTTCGCGTGCCCCCATTATCCACTCTTTTAAACTGCCGAACAGGCTTAACCCTGGCATATGCATTTAGCCTAACTCCTTTGCCAGTCGAACAAATTCATCACCGCGATGCTCAAAGCTACGGAACTGGTCAAGGCTGGCGCACGCTGGAGATAACAGCACCATATCACCCTCCTTTACCCGTTCGGCAACCCGCGTCATCGCCTGCTCCATCGTGTCGGTCAAATCGGAAACCTCGGGGCGCAACGTAGCCAACTGGCCGCCATCGCGGCCAAAGCAGTAAAGCCTGATCCGATCGCCCTGCAGCAGCGGTAGCAAGGGTTCGAAATCCGCATCTTTACCATCGCCACCGAGTAATAAATGCAATGTTCCCGTCACCTGCAGCCCGTTAAGCGCCGCCTCGGTACTGCCGACATTGGTGGCCTTGGAGTCGTTAATCCAGCGTACTCCCCGGTGCTGATAGGCCAACTGAAACCGATGGGCCAATCCGCTAAACGATCGCAATGCCCGCAGGCTCGCGTCACGTGCGATGCCTACCGCGTCAGCCAACGCCAGCGCCGCCAGGGCATTAGTATAATTATGCCGACCGGTTAGATGCATCTCATCGGCGGCAAGGACATTTTCGCCCTTGATATTCAGCCATAACCGATTTTGTTGTTGTTCAAGGTGATAATCGCCTGCAGCAACGCCAAAACTGACGCAGCGCGGATCCCGTCCACGTATCGGTAACGTCAGCACGTCGTCAGCATTAATCACGCAGGTCCGCGCCTGTTCGTAAACCCGTAACTTCGCGGCGCGGTACTGCTGCATACCCAGTGGGTAGCGATTCATATGATCTTCGGAAACATTCAGGATAGTCGCGGCAGCCGCCTGCAAACTGGTGGTGGTCTCCAACTGGAAGCTCGACAACTCCAGTACATAGAGCTGGCAAGGTTGATTGAGCAACATCAGCGCCGGCCAGCCAATATTGCCACCCACACCCACGTCCACACCGGCGCTTTTCGCCATCTCGCCCACCAGCATGGTCACGGTACTTTTACCATTGGAACCGGTAATGGCCACAATCGGGGCTTGGGCTTCGCGGCAAAACAGTTCAATATCACCGACGATTTCAATCCCGGCCTGTGCTGCAGCGCTGAGTGCCGGGTGCGCCAACGCGATACCGGGGCTGGCGACAATCAGATCCGCATCCAGCAGCCAATCTTCGTTCAAACTGCCCAGATGTCGTTCCACATTGGCGGCCAGTTTATCCAGGCCTGGTGGGTTAAAACGGGTATCCATCATCCGCGGTGTTACACCCCGGCTGATAAAAAAGTCAACACAGGACAGGCCGGTTAAGCCTAACCCGATGATGACGACGTTTTTACCCTGATAATCCATCATGATTAACGTACCTTAAGCGTTGCCAGTCCAATCAGGACCAACATCAGCGAAATTATCCAAAAGCGCACGATCACCCGCGGCTCCGGCCAGCCCTTCAACTCGTAGTGATGATGAATGGGCGCCATACGAAAAATGCGTTGACCGCGTAGTTTAAACGAGCCCACCTGCAAAATCACCGACAGGGTTTCCATCACAAAAACCCCACCCATGATCACCAACAGAAATTCCTGGCGCAGCAGAACCGCAATGGTGCCCAAAGCCCCTCCCAGCGCCAGCGACCCCACATCGCCCATAAAGACCTGCGCCGGATAGGTATTAAACCAGAGGAATCCCAACCCGGCCCCCACGATGGCGGTACACACAATCACCAGTTCCCCCGCGAATCGGATATAGGGGATATGCAAATAATTGGCAAAATTCATATTGCCGGTGGCCCACGCGACCAGCGCCAGCCCGGCAGCAACGAACACCGTCGGCATAATCGCCAGTCCATCTAACCCGTCGGTCAGGTTGACCGCGTTGCTGGTGCCGACAATAACGAAATAGGCCAGCAGGATATACAGCAGACCCAGTTGCGGCATGATGTCTTTAAAAAACGGCACCACCAATTGAGTGGCCGGCGTCCCTTTACCCACGCTATACATCGTGAACGCTACCGCCAACGCGATAACCGATTGCCAAAAATATTTCCAGCGGGCAATCAGCCCTTTGGTATCCTTTCGCACCACCTTGCGATAATCATCGATAAACCCGATCACGCCATATCCCAACAGCACAAACAACACGCACCAGACGTAGGGGTTGGAAGGATAAGCCCACATCAGTACCGAAATGGTAATCGAGGTGAGGATCATCAATCCGCCCATGGTCGGGGTGCCGCGTTTACTGAAATGTGACTCCGGTCCGTCACTGCGCACGACCTGGCCAATTTGCAACTTCTGCAACCAGGCGATCATATGTGGCCCCATCCATAACGAAATAAACAGTGCAGTCAACAGACTGACGATGGCGCGAAACGTCAAATATGAAAAGACGTTAAAACCCGAATAAAAAGGGACCAAATGTTCGGCCAGCCAGACTAACATGTTGCTTTCTCCTGTAACGCACGCACTACCTGCTCCATTGCGGAACTATGTGAACCTTTAACTAATAGAGTAATTACCGCATGTTCAGACAGTAACTGCGTAAGACGTGAAGTCAGCGACGCCTTATCCTGGAAATGTTCACCCCGACCGCTGGCCTCACCGATAAACCGGCTAAGCGTCCCGACACTTAATACTTTATCGATACCCGCCATGCGAATGGCGTCTCCTACCTGGCGATGGCATTCTTGCGCCTCATCACCCAGTTCCGCCATGTCGCCTACTGCCATGACCCGATAGCCTGGCATGTCCGCCAGAACGTGCGCGGCGGCGATCATCGAACCGACGTTGGCGTTGTAACTGTCATCGAGCAGCAGTCGCCCTTGACCAAGAGCAATGGGAAATAACCGACCCGGCACCGCGCTCAGGCCGGCAAGCCCCTGACTCACCGCCGCCAGGGTAGCGCCCACCGACAGCGCCAAGGCGCTGGCTGCCAGCGCGTTGGCAACATTGTGGCGACCGGGCAACGGCAGTTTCACCGCGCATTCCCCCATGGGACTGTGCAGAGTGAAATTCACCCCCGTCTGGGATGAACTGATATTGCTGGCATAAAAGTCCGCTTCATCGCCCGACTGCGGCGAGAAGCGCCATACCTGCTGATGCTGCAGTAACGCCTGCCAATGAGGCCAGTCATGACTGTTTGTGTTGATAATGGCGCGTCCGTGCGGCGCTAGACCGCCGAATATTTCGCCCTTGGCCTGAGCAACACCGCTCAGCGAACCAAAACCGGCCAAATGCGCGGCGGAAAGGTTATTCACCAGCGCCGTTTCCGGACGGACCAAATCGACGGTATAAGCGATCTCGCCAATATGATTGGCGCCCAGTTCGATCACCGCAAAATCATCCGCCGGCGTGAGCCGCAGCAGCGTCAGCGGTACGCCGATATCGTTGTTAAAATTTCCCTCGGTATACAACACCCGTCCACATTGGCGCAGTATGGCAGCGGCCATTTCCTTGACTGTGGTTTTACCCGACGAGCCGGTGAGCGCCACTACCCGGGCTGGCACCTGCCTGCGCACCCAAGCGGCAAGCAGTCCCAATGCCCGACGAGTATCGGAGACCAGCAGTTGGGGAACGTCCAGCGGTAAGCGCTTGCTCACCAGCAAAGCCTTTGCACCAGCGGCAACAGCCTGGTGAGCAAACAGATGAGCATCAAATTTTTCGCCAATAAGCGCGACAAACAGGCATGACTCCCCGATATCACGTGAATCGGTCGATACCGCACAAACGCGCGTTTCAACCGCCGCCTTAGCACCGAGATATTCGGCATCCAGCACCGATATGAGTGTGTTCAGGGATACGCTAATCATGCAATAGCCCCCAGCAAACGCGCCACAGTGGTACGGTCGGAATAATCCAGACGGCGCTGGCCAATCAGTTGGTAATCCTCATGGCCTTTGCCCGCCACCAGCACCACATCCTGTTCAGCAGCCTGCATCACGGCGCTGGTGACCGCTTCGGCCCTGTCGGGGATGACGCTCGCGCTACCCGGATTGAGCAACCCGGTCAGGATATCGTTAATAATGGACATGGGGATTTCACCGCGTGGGTTATCGTCGGTGATCACCACCCGATCAGCATACTGTTCAGCGATGCCGCCCATAAGTGGGCGCTTACCTTTGTCACGATCCCCGCCACAGCCGAACACGCACCAGAGTTTGCCGTGGCAATGACGCCGTGCCGCTGCCAGCGCTTTTTCCAAGGCATCCGGCGTATGAGCGTAATCCACAACCACCGTGGGTTTGCCGGACGCGTGGAACACCTCCATGCGTCCACAAACCGACTGCAACATGCCTGCAGTACGCGTCAGTTGGTCCAACGGATACCCCAAGGACAGCAGCGTTGCCAGCGCCAACAGCAGGTTACTGACATTAAACTCGCCAATCAGCCGGCTTTTGATGTGTCCGGTGCCCCAACTGGAATCAAAACCGATCTCCACTCCCGTGTTGTGATAATGCACAGAGGTGGTCCGCAGCCAGCGACCGGGGTGAGGGTGTGGTAGATGGTTGCCCATGGAAACCGCCACCGCTTGCGGCAGTTTGGCCAACCAGCGTAAACCGGTGGCGTCATCAGCGTTGATAATGCGCTCCGCCACCTGATCATTGGCAAACAGCCGCCATTTGGCTGCTTCATAGTTTGCCATATCACCATGGTAATCGAGATGGTCACGACTGAGATTGGTAAATACCGCCGCAGCAAAATGCAAATCCGCTACCCGATGCTGTACCAGACCGTGTGAGGAGACTTCCATGGCAGCAAAAGTTGCCCCCTGCTGCTGCAGTTGATGTAATGTCTGCTGGACGTCAATCGCCGAACCGGTGGTATTGCTCACCGGCACGATCTGACCAAACAGGCCATTGCCTACGGTCCCCATGACGGCACTGGTTTCTCCCATCAACGTCGACCACTGGGCCAACAGATGAGTGGTGGTGGTCTTGCCGTTGGTGCCTGTCACACCAACCAGTCGCAGCGCCTGGGAAGGCTGGTGATAAAAACGCCCCGCCAGCGCTGAAAGATGCTGATTCAAATGGCTGAGATAGATTACCGGGACACCGTGCAGCTCGCGCAGTTCGCCGTTTTGCGCCACACCGTCTGCTTCCGCCACCACGGCGGCCACGCCTTGCGCAATAGCCTGGGGAATATAACCACGCCCGTCCACCTGGTGGCCGGCGATCGCAACAAACAGATCCCCGGCGGCAGCCGTGCGGCTGTCGAGCGTCATTTCCCGCAGTTTTAGCTCTGGCGCCGAAGGCGTCCAAGGAGCCAATAGTTCGCGCAAATTAAGATCGATCACCTGATCCCTCTTTTAAAGTAGTTACCATTTCATTTTTATCTCCGGAAGGAAGTGCGTCCGGTTCCACGTTCATCGTTCGTAATACACCGCCCATAATTGCGCCAAATACCGGGGCAGAAACCGCACCACCGTAATATTTTCCGCCCTGGGGATCGTTGATGACCACCACCAGCGCGAAACGGGGTTGGCTGGCCGGCGCAACACCGGCGGTATAAGCGATGTATTTATTAATATATTGGCCATCGGGCCCAACCTTCTTGGCCGTACCGGTTTTAATCGCAATACGGTATCCCTTGATAGCCGCCTTGGTCCCCCCACCGCCGGGCAGAGCCACGCTCTCCATCATATGCACCACGGTACGCACCAGCGGCTCGGGGAATATCCGTTCACCCGCCACCGGCGGATCCACTTTGGTAATCGACAATGGCCGCAGAATACCCATGCTGCCCACCGTCGCGTAAACCCGCGCTAACTGTAACGGCGTTACCATTAGCCCGTAGCCGAAAGAAAAGGTGGCCCTCTCTATGTCAGACCACCGTTGTTTATGGGGAAATAAGCCACTACTTTCTCCGACCAATCCCAAATTGGTCGCCTTACCCAGACCAAAACGCGAGTAGGTATCTACCAGCGCCGAGGAGGGCATCGCCAACGCCAGTTTAGAAACACCGACGTTACTCGATTTTTGCAAAACTCCGGTGAGGGTTAACTCAGCATAACGGCCTACATCTTTGATTTCATGGCCATTAATATAATAAGGCATGGTGTTAAGGACGCTATTTTCTTTGATTACACCACGCTGTAGCGCGGTCATTACCACCATGGGTTTCACCGTAGAACCCGGTTCGAAAATATCGGTGATCGCACGGTTGCGCATGACATCCTTGGTAATGCCGGCCTTATTGTTGGGGTTGTAGGACGGGCTGTTGGCCATGGCCAGCACTTCGCCGGTATTCACATCCACCAACACGGCGGTACCGGATTCCGCTTTATTGAACGCCACAGCATTATTCAGTTCGCGATAGACCACAGCCTGTAGCCGTTCATCTATACTCAGCACCAAATTATGCGCTGCCTGGCTGTCAACGCTGGAAATATCTTCGATAACCCGGCCAAAACGATCTTTGCGCACGGTACGTTCCCCGGGCCGGCCGGTCAGCCAACGGTCAAAACTTTTCTCTGCGCCTTCGACGCCTTGGCTGTCGATGTCAGTTACCCCGATCAGATGGGCAGTGACTTCGCCGGCTGGGTAATACCGGCGCGATTCCTTACGCAAATAGATACCAGGCAGCTTGAGTTTATGGATGTAATCGCCGATGTCGGTATTCACCTGGCGAGCCAGGTAAACAAAACGCCCTTTGGGATTGGCATTAATGCGCGCGGCCAGTTGGTCGAGAGGGATGGATAACGTATCCGATAGCGCTTTCCAGCGACTGTCCACCGAAATGCCGCCCTGTTCACTGATTTCCTTGGGATCGGCCCAGATAGCGCTGACCGGTACGCTGACCGCCAGCGGACGTCCGCCCCTATCGCTTATAATACCGCGGGTGGTGGGCACTTCCTGCACGCGCAGAGAGCGCATATCACCCTCTCGTACCAGCATGTCCGGATTAATCACCTGAAGGTAACCGACCCGGAATACCAAACCCAGTAACGCCAATAAAATACAGCCGCATAACAACGCAAAACGCCAGCTTACAAAGCTGGCCTGATCTACGTAGCGTTTCAATTTTATCGCTCGTGCGGCTTTCATCTAATTTATCAGTTTTCCATTGGCTTTTAGGGTTGAACCACAATATTTTCCTGTGATGGGTCGACGTGCTGCATCTTCAATTTTTCAGTGGCAATGCGTTCCACGCGGCTATGATCCCCTAGTGCATTTTCCTCAAGAATCAGGTTACGCCACTCAATATCCAAGGCATCGCGTTCCACAACCAACTGCTCACGTTGCGCGGTCAGATGTCGCGTCTCATGGGTGGTCGTCACCACCAGCATCGCTGACACCAATACCGCAATCAGTAAAATTACCGGGATCTTGCCAGTGCGCAGCAAATCCCCACCGATTACGCCTACCAGTCCATGGCGCTCGGTACCCATCATAAGGGCAGTTTCTCGGCAAATCGCAGCACTGAACTACGTGCTCGTGGATTGAGCGCGACTTCGTCCTCGCAAGGCTGCATTTTCCCGATCGGCTTCATGCGCGCCTTGCCACCCTGCTGTGCAATCTGCGCTTCGGTAAGCGGCATGCGCGCCGGCACCTGTGGGCCCCGGCTCTGGTCGCGAATAAAACGCTTGACCAACCGATCTTCCAACGAGTGGAAACTGATTACCGACAGGCGGCCGCCTGGCGCCAATACATCCAGAGCACCGTCCAACGCACGCTCTAACTCGTCGAGCTCACTGTTGATATAGATACGAATCGCCTGAAAGCTCCGGGTGGCCGGGTGCTTATGCTTTTCGCGAAACGGGCTGGCATTAACAATAAGCTCGGCCAGTTCATGGGTGCGGGTCATTGGCGATTGTTGATTGTGTTCTACTATCGCCTGGGCGATACGTTTGGCGAACCGTTCTTCGCCAAAGGTCTTTAGGACCCAGGCGATATCTTCAGCGCTGGCCTTGGCAAGCCAGTCGGCGGCGGACAAACCGCGGGTGGTATCCATGCGCATATCCAGCGGTCCGTCGCGCATAAACGAAAATCCACGTTCAGGATCGTCGAGTTGCGGTGATGAAACACCCAGATCCAATAGAATTCCGTCGATTTGTCCGGTGAGTTCACGTTCAGCCATATAGTCAACGATGGCGGAGAACGGTCCGTGAATAATGCTAAAACGGGGATCCTGGATTGCCCGAGCGGCTTCAATGGCTTGTAGATCGCGATCAATAGCCAGCAGTCGGCCATCCGCTCCCAATTGGGACAGAATGAGCCGGGAATGACCACCGCGGCCAAAAGTGCCGTCAATGTAGATACCATTGGGGCGTAGATTCAGTCCGTTTACCGCTTCATCCAGCAAGACGGTGGTATGTTGATAAGTTTCTGCCATAGCTATAGTGACAAGTCTTGTAGTCGCACAGAGAGTGGTTCCTGTGCCGACAGTTCAGCGTCGATATCATCCTTGACTTGTTGATACCAGGTCTGTTCATCCCACAATTCAAATTTATTGAATTGTCCAACCAGCATCACTTCTTTGGTAAGTCCAGCGTGAACACGTAAGGTCTGTGCAATCAGCAAACGGCCGGCACCATCCATTTGGCATTCACTGGCGTGCCCCAATAGCAAACGCTGCACGCGGCGTTCCGCAGGGTTCATGCTTGAGAGCCGAGACAGCTTTTGTTCGATGATTTCCCACTCAGGCAATGGGTAAAGCAACAGGCATGGCTGATGAAGGTCAATGGTACAAACCATTAATCCCTCCGTTTCCCCGATCAGCTGCTCCCGGTAACGGGTTGGCACGGCAAGTCTGCCTTTACTGTCGAGATTAACCAGCGTTGCCCCACGGAACATATGCTAATTTACCTCTAAAAAAACCCTTTTCACCACTAAACCCCACTTATTCCCACCGAAAGAGTGTACGAATGGTATTAAAACATTGTCAAGCGACTAACGTAGAAGAATGGGATTATTTATGTACGAATGATCAAACTCTCGCGGGAATTAGTTGCGGATGACAAAAAAAGTATACAAATAACATCATGATATTCATAAATGAGGGGTTCTGATTAAAAATTAGCAATTTTGTAATATAAAACCAAGCCAGCGTGGTCCCACTCACGATGCGAGCAACGGCGGCGATTATACGCTGATCCACAGGCTAGGCTCAACGACCATTTGGTTGCGATTTAACGACCATTTGTGTCAGGAGCGGTTTTTTAAAACCCTTTGCTTTTTGAAAACCAAAATTATTGGTAGAATATATTCCTGTCTAACACGTTAATACATTTTACCTTCACTTTTATTTATCTATGTTGCTGGCGATTTTATCTTCGTTTTTTTATTTATGAATGCCCATATTAATTAGCCAATCGGAATATTCCTAGTTACTATTTTTAGTGTAGTAATAGCTGAACGACGTCCAAAGCGCACGAAAGCCACCCCCCCCATCAGCGATAAACCCTTTTACATCAGAATAAAATAACTAATTGAAAAATAATGTTTTTATTGTCTATACCATACTAAATAGCCTAGCACGACCCACTAAATATTTTTTTAAGTGTTATGTTCTGATTATAATGCAAAAATAAATACTTTTAGCTAGTTAACTACTTGCAGGCAGTGATGTAAGCTATACGCCATAAAATATGCATAATAAAACACTATAGCCTGCGAACTATTGCATCATTGGCTATTTGACCGAGAATTTTTCATGGAGTTACCCGTTATGTTTTCGCGCTCGTCACGTTTACGCATGGCTGCGGCTGACACCTTTGCGCTAGTGGTATACTGCTTTATCGCCGGGATGATCATTGAGATCTGCTTGTCCGGCATGACCCTGCAACAATCCTTGTCTTCAAGGTTGCTGTCGGTTCCGGTTAATGTTGCTATCGCGTGGCCGTTTGGCCTGTACCGCGATGCAATGCTGCGCCTGGCGCGTCGCCACTGTTCCGGGCGTTTCTGGATGCGCAATCTGGTTGATTTAGTCGCCTACGTTAGCTTCCAATCCCCGGTTTATGCCTTGATTTTGCTGGTGGTGGGTGCGGACGAACAACAAATCATGACAGCCGTCACCTCAAATGCGATAAGTTCAATGATGCTAGGGGTGGTCTACGGCTATTTCTTAGAATACTGTCGTCGACTATTTCACGTGTCGAGGTATGTTTAATGACCCTATACCGGCCAGCGGGTGGGCGTAACCCACGCCGGCCGGCGGCACGTGATTATTGGTCTTAGGTTCGGCTAAGCGAGCCGCGGCGGAACAGGCTACGCCGGATACTGGTTAACCCTGGTTTCGGCCGATGTGGTTCATCCAAACTGGCCAAAACCAACTCCAGCACCCGTTCAGCGACTTCCCGGTGACGTTGCGCTACGGCAAGGACCGGGCATTCCAGAAAGTCCAACAATTCATTGTCACCGAAGGTGGCTATCGCCAGATCAGCTGGCAGACGACCATTGCGTTTGAGCGTCACATCCATTATGCCCTGCAGCAGCGCGAACGAAGTGGTAAATATGGCCTGCGGCATGGGATGGGTTTCCAGGTATTGGCTGAATAACACCGCCGAAGACGAACGCTCATAGCTGTTGGCGTACAGGAAATCCGGTTGGCGATCATCACCACTCCAGCCTTGCCGAAACCCCTGTTCCCGTAAAAAACTCACCGACAGCTCAGGCAATGCGCCCAGATAGAGGATCGCGTCGCCGCTAAAATGGCGCAGTTCGCGAGAGAGCATTTCCGCATCCGCCTGATCTGCACCGACCACACTGATAAAGTGATCGGGATCAAGGGCACGATCCAAGGCGATAATGGGGAGCGGATCGGTGGCCCAGCGTTGATAAAACGGGTGTTCAGGCGGCAACGCGGTGGAGACAATTATCGCATCAACTTGCCGTTGCAGCAGATGTTCAACGCAGCGCATTTCATTATCTGGCTGGTCTTCTGAACAGGCAATTAATAGCTGGTAACCCCGCTGGCGTGCTTGCCGCTCTAGATAGTTGGCGATCCGGGTATAACTGGTATTTTCCAAATCCGGGATAACCAACCCAATGGAACGGGTTCTCCCCGCCCTGAGTCCCGCCGCCACTGCGTTCGGATGGTAGTTATGCTCGCGCACCACCGCCATCACTTTTTCCACAGTTTTATCGCTTACGCGGTACTGCTTCGCCTTACCATTAATCACATAACTGGCGGTAGTGCGCGAAACGCCAGCCAGGCGCGCGATTTCATCCAGTTTCACATAGACTCCTTGGCGCTGAAGAATTAACAATTCCCGTGATATCCATAGTGTCAACGGGGTATATGACTATGCTACAACTATCAGCAAAAAACGCTAAGAAGTAAATGCCTGAAAAGATTTAGCTGAAACGTTACAACTCCGGCTTACCTTGGAGATATGTCGTATTTATGCATGGAACAACCGAAATTGTCGGACAAGGTTAACCCTGTATGCCGATAAATGCTGAAGTTTGCTGACTCGCACCTGCGACTGGAAAAATAACGAAATAGCCTAAATAATTCGCGGCGCAGGAAGGCAGCAACGCAGCGAAGCCCCAGGAGCTTACATCGGTAAATGACTGGGGTGAGCGAGGACAAATCTGTCCGGAACAGATTTGAACGCGACCTGTCGCGGCCCCTTTTGGGGCGAGGCCCAGGGAAGGGCCGAGTATTGCCAACGCACCTGCGGCGTGAATAATGACGGGTATATCGCGTCGCAGGAAGGCGGCAACGCAGCGAATCCCCAGGAGCTTACATTAGTAAGTGACTGGGGTGAGCGAGGACAAATCTGTCGGGAACAGATTTGAACGTGACCTGTCGCGGCCCCTTTTGGGGCGAGGCCCAGGGAAGGGCCGAGTATTGCCAACGCACCTGCGGCGTGAAGAATGGCGGGTATCGTTAGCGCATCACTTTATCACCACGGGCCAGGCCCACGATACCCGAGCGCGCCACTTCAACAATGTCCCCTACTTCCCTGATGGTGGCGAGGAAGGCGTCTAATTTGTCGCTGGTGCCGGCGAGTTGTACGGTATACATCGCCGGAGAGACATCGACAATTTGGCCACGGAAAATGTCGGTGCAGCGTTTAACTTCCTCGCGACCTGCTCCGCTGGCCAGCACTTTTACCAGCATAATTTCCCGTTCTACATGAGAACCTTGCCCCAGTTCGCTGACGCGTAGCACGTCAATCAACTTATGCAATTGCTTCTCTATTTGTTCCAATACCTTGGCGTCACCCATGGTTTGAATCGTCATGCGGGACAAGGTAGGATCGTCAGTGGGCGCCACGGTGAGACTTTCGATGTTATAGCCGCGCTGGGCGAACAGGCCGATGACCCGCGACAAGGCTCCCGATTCGTTTTCCAATAAGACTGATAAAATCCGCCGCATGATCAGGTCCTCTCCGTTTTGCTTAACCACATTTCATCCATTCCGCCACCGCGTATTTGCATGGGGTAGACGTGTTCGGTGCTATCGACCATGACATCCACAAACACCAGGCGGTTTTTTTGCGCCAGGGCCTCGGCTAACTTGCTTTCTAATTCGTCGGGTGACTGAATCGAGATACCCACGTGACCGTAGGCCTCGGCGAGTTTGACAAAATCTGGCAGTGATTGCATATAGGATTGTGAGTGACGTCCGGAATAGATCATATCCTGCCACTGCTTTACCATACCCAGATAGCGGTTATTGAGACTCACGACCACTACCGGCAAACCATACTGCAGCGCAGTGGACAGTTCCTGAATGTTCATCTGAATACTTCCGTCGCCGGTGATGCAAATAACGGTTTCATCGGGCAACGCCAGTTTCACCCCTAGGGCGGCGGGCAAACCGAAGCCCATGGTGCCTAGGCCGCCAGAGTTTATCCAATGGCGGGGTTCATCGAACGGATAGTAGAGCGCAGCGAACATTTGATGCTGGCCAACATCCGAGGTGACATAGGCTTTACCATCGGTAAGGCGGTACAGCATTTCAATGACCGACTGCGGTTTGATTTTACCGCTGGTGTGGTCGTAATCCAAACAGTGACGAGCGCGCCATTGCTCAATATCCCGCCACCAATCACGCAGGGCGTCGAAGGATTGCTGGGTCTCCGCCAGTTCTAATTGTTCCAGCATTTGGAACAACACCTGGCGTGCGTCACCCACAATGGGCACATCTGCTGGCACGGTTTTGGAGATTGAGGCCGGATCGATATCGATATGCAATACCGTGGCCTCAGGGCAGTATTTTGTTAAATTATTGGTGGTACGATCGTCAAAGCGCACCCCTACGGCAAAAATGACATCGGCACGGTGCATGGCCATATTGGCTTCATAAGTACCGTGCATACCCAACATGCCCAGGCTCTGGCGATGAGTGCCAGGAAAACTGCCTAGCCCCATCAAAGAGCTCACCACCGGCAGATTGAGTTTTTCGCCCAGTTGACGCAGTTCCCGGTGACAACCCGAGGTTATGGCCCCTCCGCCAACATACAATACCGGCCGCTCGGCACCCAGCAAGGTCTGCAACGCGCGGCGAATCTGACCTTTGTGGCCCTGAACCGTGGGGTTATATGAGCGCAGGGAGACGGAGTCAGGATACAAATAAGGAAATTTATTGGCCGGATTGACAACATCTTTCGGCACATCAATCACTACCGGACCGGGTCGACCGGTGGATGCGAGGTAAAAGGCTTTTTTTAAGATGCCGGGAATATCCTCGGCCCTTTTCACCAAAAAACTGTGTTTGACCACCGGGCGGGAAATGCCCACCATATCGCATTCCTGAAAGGCGTCAAAACCAATCAGCGAGCTGGCTACCTGACCAGAAATCACCACTAGCGGGATGGAATCCATATAGGCGGTAGCAATACCGGTCACCGCATTGGTAGCACCCGGACCGGAGGTCACCAGCACCACGCCAACATTACCGGTGGCACGTGCGTAACCGTCGGCCATATGTACGGCACCCTGCTCGTGGCGCACTAAAATATGTTCAATGCCCCCCACCGTATGCAGCGCATCATAGATGTCCAATACGGCTCCGCCGGGATAACCGAATATATGTTTCACGCCCTGATCGATTAACGACCGGACCACCATCTCGGCTCCTGACAACATCTCCATGGGTTTGCCTCCAGGCTTACGTAGGTTCTCCGACAGCGCGACAACAACTGCCGTTTGACGATAGGGAAGAGAAAAACTGCCCCTGCATTATTTTTGTTATTAATTTATGACTGGTAACGATAACGCCTGTTGATAAGGCAGGCAAATGACAAAATTCGACATCCTCAGCCTAATAATAATTATTACTCGGCAAAAAACACCTTATTCGCTATAAAAAATGGTTAAACATCAACATATACCGGTAAAAAACTGATTAATAAACTAATTACAGCACGTTAACATGAGTGCTAAAAGATGCAAAATTACCACAGGTGATGCGTTTGCATGGTCCAAAAACGGCAAGCAAAAGAACCCCGATGAGCTTACTCACGTAAGTGATTCGGGTGAATGCGCGCGGCC